>NZ_CP050177.1:1200000-1500000 GCF_011694815.1 Streptomyces liangshanensis | reverse complement strand
GCGACCGGTCCGTGGAGGCGCAGACCGGCCGGGCCGGCTCGTTCCTGGAGCTGTACCGCACGGCGCTGGCGCTGCGCCGCGGCTTCCTCGGCGACGAGAGCTTCACGTGGCTGCCGTCGGCCCCCGGCGAACTGGCCTTCCGGAAGGGCGCGGGCCTGGTGTGCCGGGTCAACCTCTCGGACGAGCCGGTGCCGCTGGCCCCGCCGGCCGGGGCGGAGCCGCTCCTCGCGAGCGAGGCACTGCCGGCCGGCCAGCTCCCGCCGGACACGGCGGTGTGGTTCCGGAGCGCGGGCGAGTAGTCCCACGGCCGCCGGGCGGGGGCGATGCGCCCGCCCGACGGCCCCGGAGTGCCGGGACGCGGGACGCCGGACGGCCAGGCGTCCGGACCGTCCGGACCGTCAGCCGGTGATGATCGCCGGGTCGCTCACGCCGGGCTCGCCGGTCTCCACATGGCCGGCGAGCCGCCGCAGGAACGCCGCGTCGGTGTCGGCCGTCACGGACACGTCGTACCACCGCTTGCCGTGCTTCGTGTCGACCGTGTGCACCACCTGCCCGCCCGCGCGCACCTTCACCGTCTCGCTCTTCCCGCCGTACGCGTCGGTGAGGGTCAGCCGGCAGTCGTGCCGGCCCGTGTTCCGCAGGGTCAGTTCGACCCGGCCCCGCCGGGCGTCGTGCCGGGCCGTCACCTCGGGGCCCGCGACCGTGCCCGAACCCTGGAAGGTGCGCAGGAACCCGTTCGGCCCGAAGACCGACAGGTCGTACGCGCCCTTCGAGTACGCGGTGTTCCACGTGTCCGACAGCCGCTCGCCCGCCGCGGCCGTGTACGTCCACGGCCCGTCCGTACGGTTCGCCGAGGTGACCGTGAAGGCCGCCCCCGCCTCCTCCCCGCCGCTGAACGTGAGCGTGAACCGCCCTGTCCCCGGCGTTCCGGACCCGTCCGCGAACGGGGCGTACGGCAGCGGGCGCGTCGGCCTCGACCCCTTCTCCTGCTTGGGCAGGACGGGACGACCCGGCGGCACCGGTACGTAACTGGGGTGCCGGTCCTGGTCCGGCGGCTCGTACCCGTCCGTGCCGGGCAGGCGCGCGGGCCGGGTGTTCTTCAGCGAGAAGTCGAAGGCGGACGTCAGGTCGCCGCAGATCGCCCGGCGCCACGGCGAGATGTTCGGCTCCGAGACGCCGAAGCGGCGCTCCATGAACCGGATGATCGACGTGTGGTCGAAGACCTCCGAGCACACGTACCCGCCGGTGCTCCACGGCGACACGACCAGCATCGGCACCCGCTGCCCCAGTCCGTAGGGGCCGGCGGCGTGGCGGCTGTCGCCCGGGAAGTGGTCGAGCGTCGTGTCGACCGTCGACAGGCCCTGCGCGGCCGACGCGGGCGGGAACGGTGGCACGGCGTGGTCGAAGTAGCCGTCGTTCTCGTCGTACGTGATGAAGAGGGCGGTCTTGCTCCACACCTCGGGGTTGGAGGTGAGTGCGTCCAGCACCTGCGAGATGTACCAGGCGCCGTAGTTGGCGGGCCAGTTCGGGTGCTCGGAGAACGCCTCGGGCGCCGCGATCCAGGACACCTGCGGCAGCCGGTCCGCCTTCACGTCGGCCCGCAGGAGGTCGAAGAAGCCGTCGCCCGCCTTGGCGTTCGTGCCCGTGCGCGCCTTGTCGTACAGCGGGTCACCGGGCTCGGCGTTGCGGTACTGGTTGAAGTACAGCAGCGAGTTGTCCCCGTAGTTGCCGCGGTACGCGTCGTCGATCCAGCCCCAGCCGCCGGCCGCGTCCAGTCCGTCCCCGACGTCCTGGTAGATCTTCCAGGAGACCCTGGCCGCCTCCAGCCGCTCCGGGTAGGTCGTCCAGTCGTACCCCAGCTCGTCGTTGCCGAGCACGGGCCCGCCGCCCTTGCCGTCGTTCCCGACGTGACCGGTCCACATGTAGTACCGGTTGGGGTCGGTGGCCCCGATGAACGAGCAGTGGTACGCGTCGCACACCGTGAACGCGTCGGCGAGCCCGTAGTGGAACGGGATGTCCTCGCGCGTCAGGTGCGCCATCGTGCCCGCGGACTTGGCGGGGATCCACTGGTCGTACCGGCCCTGGTTCCAGGCCTGGTGGCCGCCCGCCCAGTCGTGGTCGAGGCCCTCGATGAACTGCATGCCCAGGTCCTCGGCGTCCGGGCGGTACGGCAGGACGTCCTTCGTCCCGTCGGACTGGTGCCAGACGGACCTGCCGCCGACCGGGGTGACGGGGCGGGGGTCGCCGAAGCCGCGGACGCCCCGCAGCGAGCCGAAGTAGTGGTCGAACGAACGATTCTCCTGCATCAGCACGACGATGTGCTCGACGTCCTGGATCGTGCCGGAGCGACGGGTGGCCGGGATGGCCGCGGCCCGGTCGATGCTGTTCGACAGGCCGGAGAAGCCCGCGGTCGCGCCGGCGACCTGGAGGAAACGACGCCGATTGAGTTCAGGCATGTGTTCAGTGACCTCGTGAAGTGTCTTGGGCGCTGTGACCCGGAGGGGCCGACCCGGACCGGTCGGGGAGAGCGCCTCCAGGCCAGCCACCCAAGGGGACGCCCCGGTGTCGCCCACATGTCCTCACGATGCGCACCTGAGGAACAGATGCGCGCGCGGGGACAGGACGTCCGACGCGTCGATCTGCCGAGGCCGACGGCCCGGGAAGCCTGTCGGTGCTGTATGGCAGCATCCACGGCATGACGAGCAGCGGGACGACCCGCGGGTTGGACGTGTTCCGGGAGGGCGATTTCCCCTTCTACACCCTCACCTTCGTGCGGGACCTGGCCCCCGTGGAGCTGCTCACCCGCATGGGGGTGGATCCGGAGACCCTGGCGCTTCGCGACGTCGTGGACCTGTCGGACGACTTGGGTGAAGACCTCTTCGACGACGAGGAACCCGTCGTCATCAGCGGCATCGACGGCTCCTGGACGTGGGCGTGGGAGCAGGGCGGTGTGCACGGACTCGACGAGAGGATCGTGAGTCGCGTCTCCGCGGGCACGGAGGCCGTCGTGCTCCACTACAACGAGAAGCCGATGCACTGGTTCAAGTACGCGGTCGGCGGCGAGGTCATCGTCGACTTCCACACGCTTCAGGCGATCGAACCGGCCGGGCAGGACCCGGCAGGACTTGACGACGCCATGAGGCCCCTCGGGCTCGTCCCCGGACAGGTCGCGCCCCTGCACAGCGTCCTGGCACTGGTGGAGAACGCCTTCGGCATCCGGCTGCGGCCACCCGGCGACGCCGACGACGAGCGGTGGAGCGGCAGGCTGCTTCCCCTGCCAGACACGGCCTAGCGACGTCAGGGGGCGCGGGAAGGCGTCGGGTCCGGGCGTTGGAAAAATGCTTGGCGTTCGTTCGGGGGCGAGGGCTACCTTGTGGTTGTTCGTTGGCCGAGCCGTGGTGTGAGCCAGGAGGTGTGACCGATGGTTGCCGTCGAGATGGGCGCTGCCCACATTCAGCAGATGTTCGTCACAGACACTCCTGTGGCCACCGGCTGACCTGTCTCTGCCGCACTCTCCGCGATCCAGAGCTTCCGCGCCCGAGGCGCGGGCCGGGGCCACCCTTGTGAAGGGTTCCCCCTTGTCTTTCTCCTTTGCCTCTTCCGAGGCCGCTTCGTCGCACCCGCTCGCCCCCTACGGCTGGGACGCGGACTGGGAGGCGGAGTTCACCCCGTACGCCGAGCGGGGCCTGGTGCCCGGCCGGGTCGTACGGGTCGACCGCGGCATGTGCGACGTGGTCACGCCGGCCGGTCCGGTCCGGGCGGACACCGAGTACGTCGTCCCGCGTGATCCGATGCGCATCGTCTGCACCGGCGACTGGGCCGCGCTCGACGCGGACGGCGACCCCCGGTTCGTACGAACGCTCCTGCCGCGCCGGACCGCGTTCGTGCGGTCCACCTCGTCGAAGCGTTCGGAGGGCCAGGTCCTCGCCACCAACGTCGACCACATCGTCATCTGCGTGTCGCTCGCGGTGGAACTGGACCTCGGGCGCATCGAGCGCTTCCTCGCCCTCGCGATGTCCAGCTCGACCGGCGCGGCGCTGCTGCGCGGGTCGGCGTCCGCCCCGGAGAGCGAGGCCGCGCCGCTCATCGTCCTGACGAAGGCCGATCTGGTGGCGGACCCCGTGGTCCTCGCCCATCTCGTCACCGACGTCGAGGCCGCCGCGCCCGGCGTGCCCGTGCTCGCCGTGAGCGCGGAGACGGGCGAGGGGATCGAGGTGCTCTCCGCCGTGGTCTCCGACGGTACGAGTGTGCTGCTCGGCGTCTCGGGCGCCGGGAAGTCCACCCTCGCCAACGCGCTCTACGGCGGTCCGCTGATGGAGGTGCAGGCCATCCGGGACGTCGACGGCAAGGGCCGGCACACCACGACCACCCGCAACCTCATCGTGCTGCCCGCGGGCGGCGTGCTCATCGACACCCCCGGGCTGCGGGGGGTCGGGCTGTACGACGCGGAGAGCGGGGTCGGCCAGGTCTTCTCGGAGATCGAGGAGCTGGCCGCGGAGTGCCGCTTCCACAACTGCGCGCACGGTACGGAGCCGGGGTGCGCGGTGCTCGCCGCGCTGGCGGACGGCTCGCTCTCCGACCGGCGCCTGGAGAGCTACCGCAAACTCCTGCGGGAGAACCAGCGCATCGTCGCCAAGACGGACGCCCGGCTCCGGGCCGAGATCCGGCGCGACTGGAAGCGCATGGGCGCCGAGGGACGGGCGGCGATGGAGGCGAAGCGGGGGAAGTTCCGCTAGCCGGTGCGGGCGCGGGGCGGTGGGCAGTCGTTCGGACCATCACCGCCCCGCACCCCACCCGGGGTCAGTCCAGGCCCCAGCTGTGGATCTTCCTGGGGTGGATACGGATCAGCTCCTCGCTGAAGTGCGGACCGAGGTCGTGCGGCCCGGTCAGCAGCTCCGCCTCCCCCCGGATGTCCACCCCGCGCACCTTCCACGGCGTGACGCTCACGATGTCGTCGACGACCAGCGCCACCCGGGGGTTCGCCGTCAGGTTCCGCCACTTCTTGGTGGTGCCGAGGGCGTACCCCCCGACCAGGATCGTCCCGTCGTCCTGCGGGTGGAAGCCGACCGGGTTGGCCTGCGGCTGCCCCCGGGGGTCGACGGTGGCCAGCCGCCCCAGCCGCTGGGTCCTGAGGTACGCCCGTTCGGCGTCACTGAATTCGGTCATGCCCCAGACTCACACGACTTCGCCGGCTCACCCCAGGATCAGCGCCCCGATCCAGGCGCCCACCACGAGGAGGCACGCGAACAACTCCACCAACAGGGGGTACCCCGCGGTGCGCATGACGGTACGGGTCGAGGCCCAGCCGTCCCGGTGGCTGCCGAGCCGGATCCGCTCGGCGCCGTAGATGCCCCCGACGAAGCCCAGGATCCCGCCGATGACGGGGACGACGAAGAACGCGACGATCGCGGTGGTCCCGCCGACCAGCACGGTACGGCGGGGCGCCCCGGTCCTGGTTCTCCGCCGGGACGGCAGCAGCGGTCGGAGCGCCTGGTTGAGCAGCAGCAGGACGGTGGCGCCGATCAGGACGACCCAGGCCGCGTGGGTGGTGTCCGCCAGCGCCCACCACAGGACGGCGGCCCAGACGATGGCCTGGCCCGGGACGCCGGGGATCAGCACGCCGAACAGGCCGAGGAGCATGACGAGCCCCACCAGCACCAGCTGCCACACGTCCATCTGCCCAGCGTGCCGGAACGGACGCGGTCCCGCAGGTCGCGGCCGGGCGGGCGGCGGCGGGACGTACCTCCGGGCGCCGGCGCCTCAGGCGCGGGGTTCGCGCGCCACCCAGCCCTTCTCGTACGCGTGCCAGCCGAGCTGCAACCGGGTGGTCACCCCGCTCAGCTCCATCAGCCCCTTCACCCGCCGCTGTACGGTCCGCAGCCCCAGGTCCAGCTGTTTGGCGACGCTCGCGTCGGTCATCCCGGCGAGCAGCAGGGACAGCACCTCCAGGTCCGTCGAGTCCGGTCCCGGCGGGGCGTCCTCCAGGATCTCGTCGCCGGACCCCAGCCGTAGCGGCAGGGCATCGCGCCACACCGCCTCGAACAGGCCCGTCAGCGACTCCAGCAGCCCGCTCGCGTGGACGACCAGGGCGGCGGGCTCCGCGCCCCGGCCGGTGAGCGGCACCATGGCCAGGTTCCGGTCGGCGACCACGAGCTTGGTGGGGACCCGTTCGGTGACCCGTACCTGCTCGTCCCTGCCGAGGGCCGCGGACAGTTCGGTGACGCCGGTGGGCGCGGCGAGGACCTCGCGCTCGATCACGACGCGGTAGGCGACGCCCCGGGTCGCGGCGCGTTCCTCGGCCTCGTTGTCCATGCCGGTCACGGCGACGGGCTTGCCGGTGACCAGGGCGCAGACCTCCGAGGTGGCGCCGAGCTGCAACTGCACGAACCGGTGCGCGACGGCACTGGCCCCCGTCACGACTTCCACCAGGTCGTGCACGGCGGGCTCCCTGGCCTCGGCGCGGTACTCCTCGGCGAGCAGCACCGCGGCCAGCTCGGCCTGCTCCAGCTCGTGGCGGTGCTGGGTGAGGAGCGCGCCGAGCGCGACGGCTGGCGGTGCGGCGACCCAGCGGCCGGTACGGGCGGAGGACTGCGCGGCCAGGCCCTGGCGCTCCAGGCGGCGCAGGGCCCGCTCGGTGTCCGCCTCGGGCAGGGCGAGGCGGTGGGCGAGATCGGGGACGTCCGCGGCGCCGATGGCCACGAGCGCGCGGTACGCGGACTCCTGTCGCTCGTCGAGACCTATCGCTCCCAGCACCCCTGCACCCTTCCTCACCGTATGCGGCCGTGGCCCGGCGCCCGCCTGCCCTGGACACCCGATGGATCATCCGCCGGGAACGTCCTGTTCGCGCCGCGAACGGTGGCGGAAACCGGCCACGGCGTAAACCCGCCGCCTCCATCATCCCCTTTCGGCCCCGCGCTCTGCGAAGGTGGCGCCATCACAGCAGCAACAGAGCCCGGTCACCTGCCCCTTGGGCAGCCTGACCTGGATTTGCTCGGGGAGGGTGATGCCCCCGGTCTCCGCGCCGGCGCATCTGCCCCGCGCTGACACTGTGAACGTCTGCCGGGCGTCCTTCCCGTGGGGGGTGGGGTCGCCCGGCGGACTCACATTCCGGCCCGGTCTCCCGGAGCCGGTCTTAATTTTTCCGGTCGCCCCGTTTTCTCCTCCCCGCCGCGGTCGAAGATAGGGGCATGAGCGAGCAGGGGGAGCGGCCGGACGCCGACGACTGGTGGAATCGTCTGTACGACGACTCCGCGCGGGACATGGGCGAGGGGGACGCGCTCGACGACCACTTCGCCTCGGCGGTGGACGCGGTGGCGTCCCCGGAGACGCGGAGGCCACGGGCCTGGTGGGAGCAGCAGCCCCCGCCGTACGCCCCCACGGACACGAAGCCCCTCCCACCCCCGCCCGACCCCGCCACACCCACCCCCTGGACCCCACCACCCCCTGAGGCCCTGCCGCCCCCCGAACCCCGGCAGACACCCGAACCGTCGTCGACCCCTGAACCTCGGCAACCACCTGAGCCCCTGTCGACCCCCGAACCTCCGCCGACCTCGACCCCTCCCCCGACCCGGCAGTCCCCGCCCGGGCCCCGGGTGGAGCCCGGCCGCCCGTGGGGCCCGCCTCCGGAGCCCGAGCCTCGCCTCGCCTCGCCCCGCCCGCTCGCGGATGCCGTTCCGCCGGCGGCCGGACCGGCGGAGACGACCCGCCGGCCGGACGTGGATCCCGCTGGAGCCGAGCCGCCGTCGGACGCGGACGCGAACACCCGCTCCTCGGCTGAGGCGTCCTCCACGTCGCCGGGCCCCATGGCGCCCTCGGGCGCGGAGGCATGGCCGGACGGCGTTCGGCCCCCCGCCGAGGCCCCGCGTGCCGCGCCGGGCGCCGCCTGGGGCCCGGCCGCCCCGGCAGGGAAGTCCGACGCCGGAGTCGTACCACCGCGCCCCTCGGACGCACCCACCCGGCCCACGACCGCCCCGACGCCTCCGGCACCCGCCCGCCCCGTCGCCAGCCCCCGGCCCGAAGGCCCGAACAGCGCGCCCGCAGGCGAGGACGGCCCCCTTGGCCCGTACGCCCCGCCCGCCACCGGTCCCGCCCCCGCCGGCCCACAGCCCGCCCCGCCCGTGACCGACGCCGGACTCGCGGGACCTCCCGCCCCGCCCGCGGGCGGCCGCCAGCCGTCGGGTCCGCGGGCCGCGCCCGCAGCGCCCGAGGGCCCGCGCACCCTGCCCGACGGGCCGGAGCTCGCCCCGCCTGCCGCAGGCTCGGCGCCGACTGCGGGACCCCCCGCCCCGCCCGCAGGCGGCCCCCGGCCGTCGGGTCCCCGGGCCGCGCCCGCGGCCCCCGAGGGCCCGCGCACCCTGCCGGACGGCCCGGAGCTCGCCCTGCCCGCCGTGGGCGGAGCGCCCGCCCCGCCGCCGCCTCGGCCACGCGACATCCCCGCCGCCGCCCACGGCAACGACCCTCGGGTCGGCGACCGGCCCCACGCTCCCGTGCGGGCCGTCGGGTGGGGGGAGCGGGGCGACGGGGGTGCGGACGGGGGGTCCGTCATGGCGCGGGCCGCCGCCGGGCGGGACAGCGCCGAGGAGTTCCCCGGCGAGGGCCGCCCCGGCGTCGCGTACCTCGGCGGAGGCCCGCCCACCTACGACCCCGACCCCACCGCCCTGCCCCCCGCCCACCCCGACCGCCTCGGCGAGCTCGTCGCCGACACCGTGCTCGACGGCGCCCGCTACGGCACGTACACCCTGCGCGCCGCGTCCGTACGGGGGGACTCCGCGCGCTACCGGGGCGAGCCCCGCCGCGACACCCTCCTCACCGCCCGCTTCGGCGAGGGCGACACCGCGCTCATCCTCGTCGCCGTCGCCACCGGCGTCCGCGCCACCGAGGGCGCCCACCTCGCCGCCGCCGACGCCTGTCACTGGATCGGCGGTGCCGTCGGCCGCAGCCACGCCCGGCTCTCCGACGACATAAGGGCCGGCCGCAGGGGCGACCTCAAGGCCGGCCTGCAACGCCTCACCGACCGCGGCTACGGCAAGCTCCGCGCCCGCGCCGCCGAACTGGACCTCCCGCCCGACGCGTACACCGCGAGCCTGCGCTGCCTGCTGCTCCCCGCCGACCCCGCCTGCCGCACCCGCGTCTTCTTCGGCGTCGGAGGCGGCGGACTCCTCCGCCTCAGGGACGGCGCCTGGCAGGACCTGGAGCCCGACGTCCCCGACCCCGCCGCCCTCACCGGCGACCCGGTCGTCGGCTTCGGCTCCCGCCCCGCCGAGCCCCCGCGCGGCGAGCGGCTGACCATGGACCTCGGGATCCCGACACCACCCGCCCCGTACGTGGAGAAGCCGGTACCGCCGCAGGCCGAACCGTTCCGCTTCCGCGCCTCGGTCGCGCAGCCCGGCGACACGCTCCTGCTGTGCAGCCCCGGCCTCGCCGAACCCCTGCGCGGCGTCCCGGCCCTCGCGGCGGAGCTCGCGGAGCGCTGGGCCTCCGCCGAACCGCCAGGTTTGGCGTCCTATCTCGCGGACACCCAACTGAGGGTCAAGGGGTACGCGGACGACCGCACGGCCGTCGCGGTCTGGGAGGCGTAACCGTGCCCGGCGTGGGTTGATGGACCCGGGCCCGGTCGCGGGACCGTGCCCGGGCCCGTCAACCCACGCCGACCGGAGACCAGAGAGGCCCCCTTCCCATGGCCAAGCAGAACGTGGCGGAGCAGTTCGTCGACATCCTCGCCAAGGCGGGCGTCCAGCGGCTGTACGGCGTCGTCGGCGACAGCCTCAACCCCGTCGTCGACGCCATCCGCCGCAACTCCGCCATCGAATGGGTGCAGGTCAGGCACGAGGAGACCGCCGCCTTCGCGGCCGGCGCCGAGGCCCAGGTCACCGGCAAGCTCGCCGCCTGCGCCGGCTCCTGCGGCCCCGGCAACCTGCACCTCATCAACGGCCTGTACGACGCCCACCGCTCCATGGCCCCCGTCCTCGCCCTCGCCTCGCACATCCCCTCCAGCGAGATCGGCCTCGGCTACTTCCAGGAGACCCATCCCGACCAGCTGTTCCGCGAGTGCAGCCACTACAGCGAGATGATCTCCAACCCGAAGCAGATGCCCCGCCTCCTCCAGACCGCGATCCAGCACGCGGTCGGCCAGGGCGGGGTCAGCGTCGTCACCCTCCCGGGCGACATCGCCGACGCGCCCGCCCCCGAGCAGGCGCCGGAGCACGCGCTGGTCACCTCGCGCCCCTCCGTACGCCCCGGCGACACCGAGATCGACAAGCTCGCCCGCATGATCGACGAGGCCGAGCGCGTCACGCTCTTCTGCGGCAGCGGGACGGCCGGCGCGCACGCCGAGGTCATGGAGTTCGCCGAGCGCGTCAAGTCCCCGGTCGGCCACGCCCTGCGCGGCAAGGAGTGGATCCAGTACGACAACCCGTACGACGTCGGCATGAGCGGGCTCCTCGGCTACGGCGCCTGCTACGAGGCCACCCACGAGTGCGACCTGCTGATCCTGCTCGGCACGGACTTCCCGTACAACGCCTTCCTCCCCGACGATGTCAAGATCGTCCAGGTCGACGTACGGCCCGAGCGGCTCGGCCGCCGCTCCAAGCTGGACCTCGCGGTGTGGGGCGACGTGCGCGAGACGCTCCGGTGCCTGACCCCGCGGGTCAAGGCGAAGACGGACCGCAAGTTCCTCGACAAGATGCTCAAGAAGCACGCCGACGCCCTCGAAGGCGTGGTCAAGGCGTACACCCGCAAGGTGGAGAAGCACACCCCGATCCACCCCGAGTACGTCGCGTCCGTCCTGGACGAACTCGCCGACGACGACGCCGTCTTCACCGTCGACACCGGCATGAACAACGTCTGGGCCGCCCGCTACCTCACCCCCAACGGCCGCCGCCGCGTGATCGGTTCGTTCAGCCACGGTTCGATGGCCAACGCCCTGCCGCAGGCGATCGGCGCGCAGTTCGTGGACCGCGGCCGCCAGGTCGTCGCGATGTCGGGCGACGGCGGATTCTCCATGCTGATGGGGGACTTCCTCACCCTCGTCCAGTACGACCTGCCGGTGAAGGTGGTCCTCTTCAACAACTCCTCCCTCGGCATGGTGGAGCTGGAGATGATGGTCGCCGGACTCCCGTCGTACGGCACCACCAACCACAACCCCGACTTCGCGGCGATCGCGCGCGCCGCCGGCGCCTTCGGGGTACGGGTCGAGAAGCCCCGCCAGCTCGACAGCGCGCTCAAGGAAGCCTTCAAGCACAAGGGCCCCGCGCTCGTCGACGTGGTGACCGACCCGAACGCGCTCTCCATCCCGCCCAAGATCAAGGCCGAGATGGTCACCGGCTTCGCACTTTCGGCCAGCAAGATGGTCCTGGACGGCGGAGTGGGGCGCATGGTCCAGATGGCGCGCTCCAACCTCCGTAACGTGCCCCGTCCCTGACTCCGTGCGCCCCCACGATCCTGATCAGGATGCGTGAGCGGCCCCCCGTCGGGCATGCATCTCCTGTACGTATTCGAGACAGGAGTAGAAGCCGGTACGAGCGGGGGGACAGAAGGATGGCTGGACTGCGGCGCCGTATGGGAGGCGCCGATCTCGCGGCCGTCCCGGAGGTGCGTCACGCCTTACGGGAGTTGCTGAGACATTGGCAGGAGAGAGACTGCGCGGAGGTGGCCGAGCTGCTCATGAGTGAGCTGGTCACCAACGCGCTGGTGCACACGGAGCGCGGCGCGGTGGTCACGGCGACCATCGCGGACTCACGACTGCGCGTGGAGGTACGGGACTTCGACGCGCCGCCCGCCGGACCACCGGTGGCCCCGGTGCGGGCCGCCGACGACGCCACGCACGGCAGGGGGCTCGCGCTGGTGCGCAGTCTCGCGGACGACTGGGGGATACGGGCGAGGCCACTGGGAAAGGTGGTCTGGTTCGAGATGAACGGCGAGGCCGCCTGAGGCCGCGGGGGACGCAGGCGTACGACGCCGTACCAGCACCGTGCCGCACACGCACCGGACCGGCGTGACGAACGTTCCGTCACGCCGGTCCGGTAGGTGCGAACTCCCGCGCGGGCCGCGCGCGGTGGGGACCTCAGCCGAACTGCTGCTCCAGGTCCTTGAGCTTGCGCTCCAGCGAGTCGAGCCGCGGCAGTGCCTGCGTGTCGTCCTCCGCCGTGAGGTCGACGGTACGCGGGGTCTCACTGCCCGTCACGGGCTGGAGGGAGAGCCGGGAGCGATAGGGCAGCTGTCCCGGCTCGGTTATGGCGGGCTCCGCGGCGGCCTCGACGGCCGGCACGGACCCTCCTGGCGAGGCCACGGCGGGCAGCGGGATCTGACGCCCGCCGCCGCGTCCCCGGCCCCAGGCGCGGTGCTGCCGGTTGAGCGCCTTGATCTGCGCCCGGTCCAGCTTCTGCTGCTCCCGCCTGCGGTGCCGGTTCTGCTCCTTCGTCCGCTTGTCCTCCCGGACCTCCTCGACGGCCTCGTCCAGGGTGCGGACGCCTTCGAGCAGCATCAGCGACCAGGCGCCGAAGGTCTCGCGGGGCGCGCGCAGCCACCGCACGATCCGGATCTGCGGCAGCGGGCGGGGCACGAGGCCCTGTTCGCGCAGCGCCGCACGGCGGGTCTGCTTCAGTGCGCGGTCGAAGAGGACCGCGGCCGAGAGGGACATGCCGGCGAAGAACTGCGGCGCGCCCGCGTGGCCGAGGCCCCGGGGCGCGTGGACCCAGTTGAACCACGCCGCCGCGCCGGCGAACAGCCACACCAGCAGCCGCGAGCCGAGAGCCGCGTCACCGTGGCTGGCCTCGCGCACGGCCAGCACGGAGCAGAACATCGCCGCGCCGTCCAGGCCGAACGGGACGAGGTACTCCCAGCCGCCGGTCAGGTTCAGGTTCTCCTGGCCGAAGCCGACCAGGCCGTGGAAGGAGAGCGCCGCGGCCACCGCGGCGCAGCAGAAGAGGAGGGCGTAGGAGGCGGTCCCGTAGATCGCTTCCTTGCGCCTGCGGCGCTCCTCGGTGCGCTCCCAGGAGTCCTCGGTCGCGGTCTTCTCACCGGCGCGCTTGCCGCGCGCGAGGATCGCCACCGCCACCAGGATTCCGACGAGCAGCACGCCGCCGGGGAGCAGCCAGTCCAGCGATATGTCGGTCAGTCGCATGCGGTGTTCCTTGCATCGCAGTAGGGCGTATCGGGCGCCATATTGGCGGAAGTGCGGTGCCCCTCAGGGGGTTTTGGGCCAAGACAACGCCAACGAGGCGGAGAGGCACGCAAATAGGCACGCTCGGCTCGAACTGCCGTGCGCAAAGCGGCTGTCATGTCCGATTAATATCACCCCTGCGGGGGGCGTGGAGCCGCCGGGTGACGGTACGTCAGGTGGGAGCACCTGTCGTACGGCCGGAGTGTGGCCGGAGTACGAGGTCAGAGCCGGGTCGGTGTGGGGTCGGAGCCGGATCAGACGGCCGCGGTGAGTTTTCCGACGCGGTCGGCGTCACACGTACGCGGGCAGGTGACACACGTGTCGTCGGGACGCAGTGTGTAGTGGAGGCAGCAGCTCGCCCGGTCGCGGGTGGCCAGCGCCGCGCCGTCCGGTCCCGTCAGGTCGCGGAAGCCCGCGGCGCCCACGTACGGCCCCGTCGCGCCCGGCAGCAGCAGCTCCAGCTCGGCCATCGCCCGCCGCTCCTCGCCCAGCAGGTGCGAGACGTACCAGAGGCCCTCGACGATCTCGTCCGTCGCCATGCCCCACAGCGCCCGGCGCCCCCGGCGCATCCGCGGGGCGAACCCCTCCAGCACCGGGCCGAGGTGCTCCGCGACGGCCGCGCGCACCTCGCCGCGCAGGGCCTCCTCGTCCGGCACGACCCGGGCGTCGGGGTGACCGGCCGCGGGATCGCCGGGCAGGCAGGCGAACGACCCGATCCGTACGGCCATCCGGCCCAGCACCCGCTGGAAGGCCACGTCCGCCACCGGCACCCGCGGCACCCGGCGGTGCAGGAACCACGGCAGGGTCACCAGCAGGCAGGCGGGCCACGCGTAGCGGTGCAGCGCGAAGCTCGCCACCACGTCGGGGCGCCCCTGCCGCCCGTAGTCCCGCAGGATCTGCGCCTCGTCCCAGCCGAGGAACGTGTCGAGGCCGGGGCCCCCGGCGGCCAGATCGGCCGCGCCCACCCAGCCCCCGTCGCGCGGCAGCGCTCCGCCGGCCGCGATCTCGTCGACGCGCAGCGACGGGAAGACCTCGGTCAGCCGGGCGTAGGACTCCGTGACCGGCGAGGCCGGGAAGCGGGGCGGCGGGGCGGGAAGGGTCATGCAGGGGACCACCGAATCGCGATCGTTTGCAGGTAAGCCTTACCTTACCCGAGACTTCCGCTCTTTGAACTGCGGCCCCGCCCGCCTATCGTGCAGGGAGGAGCGGAGGTGGGACCGGGTGGAGCGAAGTCTGGAGCAGGACGGCGGGCGGGAGCGGACCGCGCCCCCGCCGTACGCCTCCACACCCCCCGACCGGGTGCCGAAGCAGTCACGTACGTCACCGTCCGCGCCCCCCGCGGCCGGCCGTGTCGCGCCCGCCCGCACCGAGCCGCCCGGCCACCCCGAAAGGCCGGTCCGCACGGGGCCGAACGGGGGAGCCCGCCGCCCGGAGCACGCGTACAGCGGTCCCGAACCGGCCGTGCCCCGGCCGGTACGGCGCCATTCGGTACGCGGCCAGATCCTCGACGCCCTGCGCTCCGCCCTCGTCAGCGGCGACCTCGTCCCCGGCGAGGTCTACTCGGCCCCCGCCCTCGGCGAGCGGTACGGCGTGTCCGCGACCCCCGTCCGCGAGGCCATGCAACAGCTGGCGCGGGAGGGCGCGGTCGAGGTCGTCCTGAACCGCGGCTTCCGGGTCGCCGAGCGCAGCGCGGTCGAACTGGCCGAACTGGCCGAGCTGCGGGCCCTGATCGAGGTGCCGGTGATGCTCCGGCTGGCCCGTACCGTACCGGCGGAGAGCTGGGCCGGGCTGCGGCCCCTGGCCGAGGCGACGGGCGCGGCCGCCGCCGCGGGGGACCGCGCCGTCTACGCGGACCGTGACCGCGCCTTCCACCGCGCGGTGCTCTCCCTGGCGGGCAACCAGCAGCTGGTGCGGGTCGCGGACGACCTGCACCGCCGCTCCCAGTGGCCGCTGGTGGGCGCCGAGGCCGTCCGCCGCGCCGACCTCGTGGCCGACGCGGCGGAACACACCGCGCTCCTCGACGCCCTGGGCGCCCAGGACCTGGCAGCGGTGCAGTCACTCGTACGGGAGCACTTCAGGGGCGGCGCGTAGCGGTTGCCCCGCCCGGGGCCCGCCGCGCCCGGACTCGTACGGCTCAGCGCCGTCCCGCCCGGGACGCCACCGCGACCGTCATCAACTCCGCGTCGAACAGCGAGGCGTCGGCGAGCCGAGCGGCCGACGCGTACGCGTTCATCATGATCTTCGTCGTCCGCAGCGCCGCGGCGGACCTGCGCACCAGCGGCCTGGTCCACCGGTCGACGGCGTCGTCCAGCTCCGCCACCGGGACCACCTTGTGGAGCAGGGACAGGTCCGCGGCCCTGGCGGCGGTGAAGTTCTCGCCGGTCATGAGGAGTTCACGCACGCGGGCGGCCCCGGCCTCCTGGATGAGCCGGGGCAGCGAGCCGCCCCACGCGGGGGGCATGCCGAGGGCCAGCTCGGGCAGCCGGAAGCGGCAGTCCTCCGCGCCCACCCGCAGATCGCAGAACACGGCGAGCGCCACCCCCGCGCCGATCACCCCGCCGTGCACCCGGGCGACGGTGGCCACGTCGGAGGTCGCGAGCGCGTCGCAGACCATGCGGGCCTTGGTGCCGAGTGCGCGAAGCCGTCCGTCCGCGGGATCGTTCGCGATGATTTTGGCGAACTCCGCGCGGTCGGCGCCCAGACAGAAGTGGTCCCCGGCCCCGGAGAGAACCAGGACCCGGACATCGGGCCGGTCGGCCAGCGTGCCCAGTACGGCGAGCAGTTCGTCGAGCATCAGTCCCGATACCGCGTTACCGGTTTCCGGACTGTTCAACTCCACTCCTAGTACGGCCCCTTCGTGAAGAAGACGAAGGGTCTTGAAATCGCTCATGCGGGATCAACTCTCATGACTCGACCACGTGCAGGGCGGTGAGCCGCCGGAATGCCACCCGGGGCGCCCACTCCGGCTCACGGCTGACCCTCAGGTGCGGAATGCGCCGCAGCAGACCCGTCAACAGGGTGGTGGCCTCCAGCCGGGCCAGGGGCGCTCCGAGGCAGTAGTGGATTCCGCCGCTGAAGCTCAGATGGGTGGCCTTGCGGCGGATGTCGAAGATATCGGGGTCCGTGTGCTGGGCGGGGTCGTGGTTGGCCGCGCCGACCATGAGGTGGACCATCTCGTCCTTGGCGACCGGCACCCCCGCGAGGGTGAGGTCGTCCCCGGCGACCCTGCTCACCACATGGGTCGGCGAGTCGTAGCGCAGGACCTCCTCGACCGCCCCCGCGACGTGCTGGGGGTGCGAGCGCAGCCACTCCATCTGCAACGGGTGCTCGGAGAGCAGCCAGACCATGGTGGACAGCAGGTTGGAGGTGGTCTCCAGCGCCGCGAGGACCACGAACAGGGCGAGGAAGTAGACGGCCTCGTCGGCCGCCTCGGGGTCGGGCTCCAGGGCGTCCCAGGTCCGGATCCAGCCGGAGACGGGGTCGTCGCCGGGTGTCTCGCGGCGCCGCGCGACGAGCGCCATGAAGTACTCCCGCAGCCCGGCGGTCGCGGCGTCCGAGAGCGCGAGCTGGCTGGCCGAGGGAAGCAGTTCCTGCGCGAAGACCTGGTCGTGCGTGAATTCCCGCAGCAGCGCGAAATCACCGGGCGGAATTCCCAGCCACCCGCCGATCGCCATCACGGGGAGTTCTTCGCTCACCAGCGCGCTGAAATCGGCCTCGCCGCCGTTCCGCAATGCGCGCGAGAGGCGGTCGAGCAGGTTGTCGGTGGCCTGCTCGACCATGACCTTGATGGATTCCAGGGACTTCCGGTCGAACATGTTGCCCGCCGACCGCCGCACCTTTGTGTGGTGCGGGGGATTGAGCCCGGGAAGGGTCTTGCTCATTTCGCGGGAGGATGCCGCGGTCCAGCGGGTCCCGGCTCCCTGCCGGGCCCGCCAGTCGCCGTCCGGCACCAGCCAGGCCTTGTTGCGCAACACCTGGTCGCAGAGTTCGAAGGAGGTCAGGAGTTGTCCGCCCCAAGGCGCCGGAATGATGTTTCCCATCGACCGGAGTTCCGCATAAAGAGGGAGAGGGTTGCATTGTCCCCCCGGTTTACGCAATCGCGAGAAGAGCGAAACGACGGAACGCCGGTCGAAGGGCGGGGTAACGGCGCGCGGGGCAGCAACAGCTGGCTCCACAATGACTCCTGCTTTCATCAGGTCAGGGGAGAATCGCCAGTCCTGTCTACCCGTGTCGCCGAACGTTTATACGAACGGAAAACTATGCGGAATGTTGTTAATGTCACACCTTCCACCAACCGAGGAACCCGCTCCACCAGCTACCCTTCTCCGGCCCGTGGTGCGCGGGACGGGTCGGGGCATTCCCGGCGGAACGGCCCGCCGACGGGACCGGGGCCGCGGCCCTCTTCTTCTCGGTGCGCACCGGCGTGAAGCGGGCGGGCAGCGAGCTGAGCGCGCGGTGGAAGGGCCCGGGACGCCAGGTGAGGTGGTCGGCGGGCACGGACAGGTCGATGTCCGGCAGGGTGTTGAGGAGCTTCTCGATCGCCAGGACGGCGATCAGCAGCGCCGGGTCCTTGGCCGGGCAGGCGTGCGGGCCGGCCCCCCACGCGAGGTGGGCCCGCTTGCTGAGCGTCTGCCGGCTCATCGACAGGCTGGGGTCGGTGTTGGCGGCGGCGAAGCTGATGAGCACCGGGCTGCCGGCGTCCAGGGCGCTCCCGGACAGGTCCACGTCGTACACGGGGTAGTGCACGGCGTAGTTGGCCAGCGGCGGGCCGTTCCACAGGACGTCGTTGATGGCGTCCTCGACCAGCATGCCGGCGGCGTGCTGGTCACCCGCGTACTTGGCGTCGGACAGCATCAGGCGCAGGGCGCTCGCGATGACGTTCTGCATCGGCTGGGTGCCCGCGGCGATGAGGGTGACCAGCTGGTGGATCATCTCCTCGTCGGTCAGGTTCGCCTGGTGCTGCATCATCCACGAGGTGACGTCGTCGCCCGGGGTGGTCCGCTTGAGGGTGACCAGCTCGATCAGAGCCTCCGTCAGCACCTCGTTCGCGTTCTCGGCGTCCACCCCGTCGAATATCCCGGAGGTGCCGAAGACGAGGCGGTCGCCGATCTCGGCCGGGCAGCCGAACAGGTCGTTGATGACGAGCAGGGGCAGCATCTGCGCGTAGTCGCTGACCAGGTCGGCCCGGCCCCGGCCGCTGAACTGGTCGATGAGGTACGCGGCCACCCGCTCGACGTGACGGCTCAGCCGGTGGGTGTCCACCCGCGCCATGCTGTGCGTGACCGCCTGGCGGAGCCTCAGGTGGTCGGCGCCGTCCGAGAACAGGCAGTTGGGGCGGTACGCCATCATCGGCACGACGGGGCTGTCCGGGGGGACCAGCCCCTCGTTGAGGGCGCGCCAGCGGCGGGAGTCGCGCGCGAACACGTCCGGGTTCTGGAGGACGTGCAGGGCGGCGGCGTAGTCCGTGACGAGCGTGGCGTCCACGCCGGGGGCCAGCTCGACCGGGGCGGCGGGGCCGAACTGCCGCAGATAGCTGTAGAAGCCGTCCGGGTCCGCGGCGAACTCCGGCCCGTACAGGGGCACGCTCTTACCGCTGTCGTGCGCGGGGCAGCCGGGCGGCGGAGCCTGGAATTCCGAATGAGATTGCATGCCTGGGACTCCTAGTTGAGGCGCGACTGGAGATAACGGACCAGTACGATGAGGGAATTGGCGGACGACCGCTGGTCACGCGCGTCGCAGGTGACGAGCGGTGTCTCGGGGAGCAGGTCGAGCGCTTCCCGGATCTCGTCGTCGGAGTGGCCCGGAGTGCCGTCGTCGAACCGGTTGACGGCGATGGCGTACGGAATGCCGTACCGCTCGACCAGGTCCATCACGGGGAAGGACTCCTCCAGCCGGTTCGGGTCGACCAGGACCAGGGCGCCGAGGGCGCCGCGTGACATGTCCTCCCAGACCTGGACGAACCGCTGCTGTCCCGGGGTGCCGAACAGGTAGAGCACCAGCTTCTCGCTGAGCGTCAGCCGTCCGAAGTCCATCGCCACGGTGGTCGTGGTCTTGCCCGGCGTGCCCTTGAGATCGTCGATCCCCGCGCCCGCCTGTGTCATGACCTCCTCGGTCCGCAGCGGCGGGATCTCGGACATCGTCCCGATGAAGGTCGTCTTTCCCACCGCGAAATGACCGACCACCAGGATCTTGGCCGCGGTCTGCACCGAATCGCGCAGGTAGACGCCGTCAGCCGAAGCGAGCTTGGAGCCCATTCAGCACCTCCTCGAGGATTTGCCTGTCGACACGTTTGGCCGGAGGTATGGGAGCACGGGTGTAGAGGTAGCCCTCCGCGGTGAGATCGTGCAGAAGGATTTTGACGACGCCCACGGGCAGGTGGGTGTGCCCGGCTATCTCGGCGACCGAGAGGAAACCGCCGGAACACAGCTCCATGAGACGCCGCTTCTCGGGGTCGAGAAACCCGTTCTGCGGGGCGTTCTCGGACACCGTGATCAAAGTGATCAGTGAGAAATCGTTGTCATCGAGCAGCTCGCGACCGTTTGTGATCACATACGGTCGCACTAATGGAGTGGTTTCTTGTTCCAGCTCGGGCTCGTCCGGTGTTGTCATGCTTTCACATCCTCCCGAGGGGGACTGGTGAGCGCCTTGCCGAGCTGGCCCACCAGCTGCTGCATGCGGAAGGTGATCTCAGCCATGTCGACTTCGGGCGAGGCGGAGACGGCAAGATAGGCGCCCTCTCCGGCCGATATCAGGAAGACCCAGCCGTGGTCGAATTCGACCAGGGTCTGACGCCACTGGGGACGCTGATGATCGGGGCTGCCGCAGAAGTCGGCGACCGTACGGCTGAGCGACTGCATTCCGCTCATCGCGGCGGCGACGGTGTCGGCGTGGTCCTTTCCGACATCCTTCGAACGGGCCATGAGGAGGCCGTCCGCGGAAACCAGAATGGCGTGACGTGCTTCGGGCACTTCCAGAGCACTGTCAAGCATCCACGAGAGATCGTAGTTCACTGCGCCTCATGCCCTTCACTGCTGGTATTGGTGGAACGACGGCCCGACTGGGTGCCCCGCTGGAACGCGCCCATCACGGACGCCGCCTTCTCGCTGTCGCGGGCGGGCGCCTCCGGTGCGCCGCCCGCCGTCGGCACGATGGAGATCGCGCCGCGCCGGCGCCGCTTGGGCAGGCCGCCGAACGTGGTGGAGGGGGCGGCCGGGGAGTCCGCGAACGACGTGTCGTCGTCCGTCGCTTCCTGTTCGGACGGCAGCGGGGAGGAGCGCGGGGAGGAGGCGGCCACGGCTGGAATCTCCTCGGGCTCTGGCATGGACGTGAGCAGGTCGTCGGGGAGCAGCACCACCGCGCGCACCCCGCCGTACGGCGACGTGGAGTCGACGGAGACGCTGAAGCCGTACCGGGCGGCGAGCACGCCGATCACCGTGAAGCCGAACTGCGGGGGGTTCCCGAGACCGGAGACACCGGGCGCGCGATCGCTCGACAGGAGCTTGGCGGCCCTGGCCTTCTCCTCCTCGTTCATGCCGACACCGGCGTCGTCGACGACGATGCAGACACCCTTGGGAACGGGCCGGATGTTGATCTCGATCATCGTTTCCGGCGCCGAGTAACTGGTCGCGTTGTCCAGCAGTTCGGCCAGGGTGAGCGCGACCGGTTCGACGGCGCGGCTGACGATGGCGAAATTGCTCTGGGCCCGGATCTCCACTCGGGTGAAGTGGCGGATACGGCCCTTGGCGCTGCGGACCACGTCATAGAGGGACGCCGCGGCGCGCTGCCGGCCGAGCCATCCGTCGCAGAGCACGGCGATCGACTGCGCACGCCGGGCGAACTGCGAATTCATGTGGTCGATGTCGAGGAGATCCTGAAGAATCTGGAGCTCGCCGTACTTGTCCTGAATCTTCGTGATCGCGAGCTGCTGCTCGCTCGCCAGACCCTGAAGGGTCCGCATGGCGGACTTGAGAGCCGTCTTGGTGGCTTCCTCCGCGCGGTCCTTGGCCTCTTCCACGGCCTCGGCGTAATGGTCCTCCAGATTCGCGTAGTGTCGCTTGAGTTCTTCCTTCTCTTTCCGCAGCTCGGCGACTGACTTGCGACCACGAATGATCGCGGTCGCGGCCACGGGGGTTCCAGCGATAAGTCCCCAAAGCGCTGGATCCTGAAAGTATTGCGTCATAGGGCTCTCTTCGGGCGAATGGGCAACCAGGTGCGGACATGAATGCACGGTCGGCCGCGCGTGCTCGCCTGCCGGACAGCCGTGAAAGGCCCGGCTAATGGCATAGGTCTCCCCCGGATGTGGCGGATTCTGGGCCGGTGCGCGGAATATCTTTATGCCTTAGCAGGTTTTCCTACCGCTTGGCAAGCGTGGCGATCTTAGCACCACGAGATGGGCGGGCCACCCATACCGTTCTGTGCCCTCTTTTACCCATCTGACGGATATTCAGCAACGGTCCGCATTTGCGGCCATTGGGTGTCCGGGTGCGGGCCGCTAGGGTGCTGTGCATGCCCGACACACCTGTGGATCCCGGCACACCCGCGGATCCCGGCTCCCCCGACCGCCGGGGGCCGCTCCGCTATCTGTGGTGGCTGGTGTGTGCCCAGCGCGGGCGCGTCCTCGCCGGCGCCCTGTTCGGCTCGCTCTGGATGATCGGGCTGGCCCTGTCGCCCTACCTCCTCTCCCGCGCCGTCGACGACGGGCTGCGGGCGGGCGACCGGACGGCGCTCGCCGGCTGGACCGGAGCCCTGTTCGCCCTGGGCGCGGCCAACGCGTGGGTGGGCCTCATGCGGCACCGGACCATGACCAGGGTCCGGATGGACGCCACCTTCCGTACCGTACGGGTGGTCGTGGCGCACGCCACCCGCCTCGGCGCCGCCCTGCCGCGCCAGGCGTCGGCGGGGGAGGTCGTCACCATCGGGATCGGTGACGTCGCCGCGATCTCCTGGTCGATGACCGTCACCGGGCCCGGGATCGGCGCGGTCCTCGCGTACCTCGTCGTGGCCGCGCTCCTCCTCGCCGTCTCCCCGCTCCTCGCCCTGGTCGTCCTCCTCGGGGTGCCGCTGCTCGCCCTCGCCGTGGGCCCGCTGCTGGGACGGTTGCAGGGCGCGGAGGGCGCGTACCGCGAACAACAGGGCGCCCTGGCCGGGCGGTTCGTGGACATCGTCGGCGGCCTGCGGGTCCTGAGCGGTCTCGGCGGCAAGGACGTCCACGCCGCCCGCTACCGGCGCGACTCGGAGCGGCTGCGGGAGGAGGGCTACCGCGTCGGGTCGGTCACCAGCTGGATCGACGCCCTCGGACCCGGCCTGCCCGCGCTCTTCCTCGCCGCCGTGACCTGGCTCGCCGCGAGGATGGCCGCGCAGGGGACCATCTCCGTGGGGGAGTTGGTCGCCGTGTACGGGTACGTCGCCGTCCTCGTCGTCCCCGTGGCGTTCTTCGTCGAGGGCGGCTACCAGGTCACCCGCGGGATGGTGGCCGCCCGCCGCGTCGTCCGGTTCCTCGGCCTGGAACGCGACCTCGTGGACGCGGCGGACGCCGTGGACGCGCCCCGCGGGCCCGCCGTGCTCCACGACCCCGCCTCCGGCGTCGAGGTCACGCCCGGCACCCTGACCGTCCTCGTCGGCGCCCGCCCCGCGGACTGCGCCGCCGTCGTCGACCGGCTCGCCCGCTTCGCCGGCTCGGACGCCACCTGGGGCGGCACCCGCCTCGACGTGACGGCCCTGCCCCAGGTCCGCGAGCGGATCCTCGTCGCCGACAACGAGGCCGACCTGTTCGCCGGAACCCTGCGCGACGTCCTCGCCGGCCGCGAGGACCGCGACGAACAGGCCCTCACCCGGGCCCTGTTCACCGCCGCCGCCCAGGACATCGTCCTCGGGCTGCCGGACGGCGCGGACTCGGCGATCGACGCGGGCGGCCGCAACCTCTCCGGCGGCCAGCGCCAACGCCTGCGACTGGCCCGCGCGTTGCTCGCCGACCCCGAGGTCCTGCTCGCCGTCGAACCCACCTCCGCCGTCGACACCCACACCGAGGCCGCCGTCGCCGCCCGGCTGCGCGCCGCCCGCCAGGGCCGTACCACCCTGGTCACCAGCACCTCACCGCTGCTGCTCGCCCAGGCCGACACCGTCTGCTTCCTCACCGACGGCCGGGTGACCGCCGTCGGCACCCACCAGGAACTCCTGCGCGGCGACAGCGGATACCGGGCGGTCGTCTCGCGCGGCTCCGACGCGTACGTCGAGAGGAAAACCCCATGACCGCCCGGCAGTTGCCCGTCGCCACGCCCCGCCAGGTCCGGCGCGCGGCGCTCGGGCTGATCCGCCGGGACGCCGTCGCCTTCAGCGCGCTGCTCCTCCTCAACGCGCTCGCGGCGGCGGCCGGGCTCGTCAGCCCCTGGCTGCTCGGCCGCATCGTCGACGCCGTCGACGCGGGGGAGGGGACACGGGCCGTCGACCGGTACGCCCTGGTCATCGTCGTCTGCGCGCTCGCGCAGTTCCTCCTCACTCGCCAGGCCCGGTTCGTCGGCCACCGCTTCGGCGAACGCACCTCCGCGAGGATCCGGGAACAACTGGTCGACCGCGCACTCGCCCTGCCCGCCTCGGCGGCCGAACGCGCGGGCACCGGCGACCTGGCCGCCCGCGGCGCCGCCGACGTCCCCCAGGTCAGCACCACCCTGCGGGACGCGGGACCCGACGTGTTCATCGCGAGCCTCCAGATCGTGTTCGTCCTCGGCGCCGTCTTCGTCCTCGACGCGCGGCTCGGCCTGTGCGGGCTGCTCGGCCTGATCGGCATCTGGTGCGTCACCCGCTGGTACCTGCGCCGCGCCCACGGCGGCTACCTCGCCGAGGGCGCCGCCAACTCCGCGATGGCCGAGGTGCTTTCGGCGACCGCGGCCGGCGCCCGTACCGTCGAGGCGCTCGGCCTCCGGGAGCGGCGGATCGCCGCCTGCCACGAAGCCGTCGAGCACTGCCGGCGCACCCGCACCCGCACGCTCTTCCTGCGCAGCGTGCTCTTCCCGGTCGTGGACGTCTCGTACGCCGTGCCGGTCGTCGCCGTCCTCCTCGTCGGCGGGGCGCTGCTCGACCGCGGCGCCGTCCCGCTCGGCACGGTCGTCGCCTGCGCCCTGTACCTGCGCCAACTGGACGGCCCGCTCGACACGATCCTGCGGTGGGTGGACCAACTCCAGAGCAGCGGGGCCTCGTTCGCCAGGATCGAGGGACTGGGCCAGGAACCGGTCACCGCCCCGGGACCCGGCCCCGCGCCCGCCGGCGACCTGATCGAGGTGTCCGGCGCCCGGTACGCCTACGACGGCGGCCGGGACGTCCTGCACGGCGTCGACCTGACGGTACGGCCCGGCGAACGGCTCGCCCTGGTCGGCCCGTCGGGCGCCGGCAAGTCCACCCTCGGCCGCCTGCTGGCGGGCATCGACCGGCCGCACACCGGCGCCGTCACCGTCGGCGGCGTCCCGATCGCCGCCCTGGGGCCCGACGAACTGCGCCGCCAGGTCGTCCTGGTCACCCAGGAGCACCACGTCTTCGCCGACACGGTCAGGGACAACCTGCTGATCGCCGCCCCGGCCGCCACCGACGACGAGCTGTTCGCGGCGCTCCGGGCGGTCGGCGCCGACTGGGTCGGCGAACTGCCCGGCGGCCTGGACACCGGACTGGGCGCCGGCGGCACCCCTACCGACGGCGCGAGATCCCAGCAACTCGCCCTGGCCCGCGTGGTCCTGGCCGACCCGCACACCCTGATCCTCGACGAGGCGACCGCCCTGCTGGACCCGGCCACCGCCCGTCACACCGAACGCGCGCTGGCCGCCGTCCTCGAAGGCCGCACGGTCATCGCCATCGCCCACCGCCTGCACACCGCCCGGGACGCCGACCGGGTCGCGGTCCTGGACGGCGGCCGGCTGACCGAACTGGGCACGCACGAGGAGCTGGTGGCGCGCGAGGGAGCCTACGCGGCCCTCTGGCGCTCCTGGCACGGCGAACCGCCCACGCGGACCCCGCACCCCCGGCCGCCGGGCGACCGGTCGGATTCGATCACTCTGTGATCACGAATCGGCGGGCGGCCTTGTGTCCGGCACCGGCCGCCCTGTACGAAGATCTTCCACGGTGATCTTCCCCAGTGATCCTCTTCGAGCCCGAGAGAGCACGTCGTCACGATGCCCGCAGCGCCCGCGCCCACCCGTCCGGTCGGTCACACCGGTGTCGGTGGGGTCAACTGGTCGGCCAGCCAGGTCGGTACGCCACCGAGGAGCCGGAAGAGACGCCCGGCCTCGGCGCGCAGCCTGGTCGCCTCCGGTTCGGGCTCCGCGTCGGCGAGCGCGGCGAGGGCCGGGGCCGTACCGACGAGATAGCCCAACTCCTCGCGGATCCGCAGCGATTCGCCGAAGCCGTGTCTCGCCTCCGCCAACTCGCCCTCACGCAGGGCCAGCCCGGCCAGATGCCGCCAGGTGAAGGAGAGCAGCAGGGTCTCCTCGTGGGCCGTGGCGGCGGCGTGGGCCCTGCGGTACGCGGCGCGGGCGGACTGGGGCGAGTCGGCGACGTGCTCGGCGAACAGCCCGCGCCGGAAGTCGAGCAGGGCGCGGCCCTGGGCGCTCGGGTGGATCAGCGCCGCCGCACGGCTGAGCGCGGCGCGCGCCTCGTCGGCGCGGTCGCGCACGTGGAGGACCGTGGAGGCGTAGGCGAGATGGCCGCGTTCGCAGGCGGCGGCGCCGCGTTCGCCGTCCTCGCGGGCCGTGGCCTCGGCGACCCGGAGCGCGTCCTCGGCCTCCGCCCAGCCCTTCGCCGTGAACAGACATCGCTCGACGAGCAGGGACGCGCGCTGGAGCGCGGGGGCCGGGTCGGCGGCGTGCGGTGCGAGCAGGGCCGCTGCGTCGGTCCAGCAACCGCGCGAGCGCAGCCGCCATACCGCGGTCTGGAGTGGGTCGTCACCGGCAGTGGTTCCGGAACCAGACATGGCGGTATGCGCCACATTGCCCTCCCCGAGCGCGCCATTGTGCTGTTGGGTGTGGACGCATCTCAGCACGGATCGGCACGCTGGGCCAAGAGGACAGGTGAAAAATTTCACAATGCCGTGGTCGGTGGTGAGGGCAACGAAGTGCCGGGGACAAGGGCGTTACGCCGGTCCCGCCGGCGGGGGCGCCACCCCTCGCGGGGCTGTCACCTGGGGGGACGGCCGGGAAACGGGGGGTGTCGGGTCGTGCGGAGGGAAGGCTTCCGGCCGGTCCCGCGGCCTCGTTCGATCTCCTGAGGATCCTGGCGTTCTCGGCGGGTGACGGCGGTCAACACGGCACGCGGTGACGGTCCGCGCGCCGGCCTCGGCGCTCAGCTCATCCGCAGCGCGAGGAAGAAGTCCAACTTGTCCTCCAGGCGGGACAGGTCGCGGCCGGTCAACTGCTCGATGCGGCCGACCCGGTAGCGCAGGGTGTTGACGTGGAGGTGCAGCCGTGCGGCGCAGCGGGTCCAGGAGCCGTCGCAGTCGAGGAATGCCTCCAGCGTGGGGATCAACTCCGCGCGGTGGCGCTTGTCGTACTCCCGCAGGGGGTCCAGCAGCCGTGCCGTGAACGCCCGTCGGACGTCGTCGGGGACGAAGGGCAGCAGCAGGACGTGCGAGGCCAGTTCGTGGTGCCCGGCCGCGCTGACCCGCCCCGGCCGCGCCGCCGCGACGCGACGGGCGTGCCGGGCCTCCTCCAGCGCGCCGCGCAGTCCCTCGGCCGAGTGCACGGCGGCGCTCACGCCGAGCGTCAGCCGCCCGTCCTCCCCGAGCCCGGCCCCCAACGTCCCCCGCACGGCCCCCAACAAGGCCTCGGCGTCCAGCCCGGGCCGGTGATCGACCGCGACGTCGGCGGCGGCGGCGCCCGTACCCGAAGCACCCGGACCCGCAGCGCTCGCCTCCGAGCCACCCGCAGCGCCCGCCTTCGAAGCGCCCGTGCCCCCAGCGCCCGCCTCCGAGCCACCCGCACCCGAAGCGCCCGCCCCCAAGTCCGTCGCCGTCCAGGCCAGCGGTACCAATGCGATCGCCTCGCCGTCCGCATGGGCCACCGCGATGCGGTCCGACAGGTCCGTCCCCGGCGCCGTCCCCGGTGGGGTGCGGTCGGTCAGGATCTCCTCCAGGACCGCCTGCGCGACGGGACCCGCCGCGTGCGCCGACCTCTCCTCCCCACCCGCCCACTCCACCCGGGCCACCACCACCTGCCAGTGCGGAGCCGCCCCCACCCCCGGCAGCAGCACCGGTGCGGCGACCCGCAGGCGCGCCGCGATCTCCGCCGGGGCCGCCCCGTCCTGGACCAGGTCCACGACCTCCTGGGCGAGCCGCCGCCGTACCGTACGCGACGCGTCACGCCGGTCCCGTTCCACCGAGATCAGCTGCGCCACCCCCTGGAGCAGGTCCAGCCGCTCCGCCGGCCACTCGCCCGCGTCCGCCTCGACGGCGAGGAGCCAGTCCGACAACACGGTCTCGCGCACGTCCTTGACGGCGGCCGGCGACGCCCCGCGCCCCGGGTCCCCGATCGGGAAGAGGGAGTACGCCGTCCCCGCGACGGTCACCCGATAGGGCGACCTCCGTCCCGAACGGGTGGCCGCCAGATGCTCCGCCGCCAGCGCCGCCGCCCGGGACGCGGCCAGCGGCGCGCCACCGCCCGCGACCTGCCGCCCGGTCGGCGTCAGGACCCACGCCCGCAGGTCCAGGTCCGAGGAGAGCAGGCCCAGCACCACTTCGGGCCCCCCGCCCGCCGGCCCCGACGTCATCAGCCTGCGGTGCCGGTCCACCACGGCCGCCAGATCCCCGGCCCGCTCCCCGGACACCTGCCGGACGACGTGCTCGGTGATCGTCGCGAAGGCCACGTCCTCCCGTACCGCGAACAGCGGCAGCCGGTGCCGTACGCACGCCGTGACCAGGTCCTCCGGGATGTGCCCGAGCTCCGCCTCACCCGCCGCGAGCCCCGCGACCCCGGCCGCGTCGAGGATCCGTACGAACGGCTCCGAGTCCTTCGGGGCGCGCCGCCAGGCGAGACCTGTCAACACCAGTTCGCCGCCGGACAGGTAGCGGCTCGGGTCCCGCAGATCGGTGGTCATGACGCCACGGACACCGCGGTCCAGCTCACCCGCGCCGCCCAGCAGCCGCAGGCCCAGCGCGTCGGTCTCCAGCAGTGCGCGCAGCCGCATCTCTTCGCCGCCGATCTTTCTCGTCAATGTCGCGAGCCGATTTCATGAGCTGATTTCGTGAGCCGACTCCGGGATCCGATTCCAGGAGCCGATTCCAGCAGGGAGGGAAGGGAAGCGAGGCTCGCCATTCGTTCGAATCTACAAGACGCCGCGCACGCTCGGCCAACCCCTTCATGGTTTCCGTGACTGCCCCGGGCGGCGCACTCCCGGTGTACTGGTGCGTGTACTCGCGGCACACCGCGTGAACAGTTCATGAACAGGGCCGGCCGTCCCCGCCCGATCAGGAATCGCCCGACCGCGAACGATCGAGAGGAGAGCCCTTCATGGACTTCCTTCGCCCCGCCACCTGGCAGGAGGCGCTCGCCGCCAAGGCCGAGCACCCCTCCGCCGTGCCCATCGCCGGGGGCACGGACGTCATGGTCGAGATCAACTTCGACCACCGCAGGCCCGAGCACCTGCTCGACCTGAACCGCATCGGCGAGCTGACCACCTGGCAGATCGCCGACGACCACGTCCGGCTCGGCGCCTCCGTCCCGTACGCCGCCATCATGGAGAACCTGCGGACCGAGCTGCCCGGCCTCGCGCTCGCCTCCCACACCGTCGCCTCGCCGCAGATCCGCAACCGCGGCGGCGTCGGCGGCAACCTCGGCACCGCCTCCCCGGCCGGTGACGCGCACCCCGCGCTCCTGGCCGCGGGCGCCGAGGTCGAGGCCGAGTCGGTACGGGGCACCCGCCTCATCCCGATCGACGACTTCTACACCGGCGTCAAGCGCAACGCCCTCGCGCCCGACGAACTCATCAGGGCCGTACGGGTCAAGAAGGCGGACGGACCGCAGCAGTACTCGAAGGTCGGCACGCGCAACGCGATGGTCATCGCCGTCTGCGCGTTCGGCCTGGCGCTGCACCCGGACACCCGTACGGTACGGACCGGCATCGGCTCGGCCGCCCCCACGCCCGTCCGGGCCCGGGTGGCGGAGGACTTCCTCGGCGCGGCGCTGGAGGAGGGCGGCTTCTGGGACAACGGGAAGGTCATCACCCCGTCGGTCGTCCGGCAGTTCGCGGACCTCGTCGCCGCCGCGTGCAACCCCATCGACGACGTGCGCGGCACCGCCAGGTACCGCCGCCACGCGGTCGGCGTCATGGCCCGCCGCCAGCTCGGCTGGACGTGGGAGCGGTACCGCGGCGCCGGCCGCACTCTCCGAGGAGCTGCCTGATCATGCGAGTGAACTTCACGGTCAACGGACGCCGGCACGAGGCCGACGACGTCTGGGAGGGCGAGAGCCTGCTGTACGTCCTGCGGGAGCGGCTGGGCCTGCCCGGCTCCAAGAACGCCTGTGAACAGGGCGAATGCGGTTCTTGTACGGTACGGCTCGACGGCGTGCCCGTGTGCGCGTGCCTGGTCGCGGCCGGACAGGTGGAGGGCCGCGAGGTGCTGACGGTCGAGGGCCTGGCGGAGTACGCGGGGCAGCGCGACCGCGAGCGCGGCGACGGCCGGGGCGGGGAGGGCGTTCCGGGCGGTGCCCCGGGCGGTGTTCCGGGCGGGGAGGGCGTGCGGGCGGGCCAACTGTCACACGTGCAGCAGGCGTTCATGGACGCCGGCGCCGTGCAGTGCGGCTTCTGCACCCCCGGGCTCCTGGTCGCCGCCGACGAGATGCTGGAGCGCAACCCGTCCCCGACCGACGCGGACATCCGCGAGGCACTCTCCGGCAACCTCTGCCGTTGCACCGGGTACGAGGCGATCCTCGACGCGGTACGGCTGGCCGCGGCGCGACAGGAAGAGGCGAACCGACGATGACGTCCCCCACACGTCGTACCGGCACACCCCGGACCCCCACCGGCACCCCCACGAGCCTCACCCAGGGTTCCCCTACCAGGGGCGGCATCGGCGAGTCCACCCTGCGTCCCGACGGCACCCTCAAGGTCACCGGCGAGTTCGCGTACTCCTCGGACATGTGGCACGAGGACATGCTGTGGGGCCACACCCTGCGCTCCACCGTGGCGCATGCCGAGATCCGGTCCGTCGACATCTCCGAGGCCCTCGCCGTCCCCGGTGTGTACGCGATCCTCACCTACGACGACCTGCCGACCGAGGTGAAGCACTACGGCCTGGAGATCCAGGACACGCCCGTCCTCGCCCACGGCAAGGTCCGCCACCACGGCGAGCCCGTCGCGATCGTCGCCGCGGACCACCCGGAGACCGCGCGCCGCGCCGCCGCCAGGATCCGCATCGACTACGCCGAACTCCCCGTCATCACCGACGAGGTGTCGGCCACCGCGCCCGGCGCACCCCTCGTCCACGAGGGCCGCGACGACCGCCCCCAAGGACCTCCGACAGGCTCCGGTCCAGGGGGGACCCCCTCTTCCGGCCACGTCCCCCACCCCAACGTCGTCCACCGCCAGCCCATCGTCCGCGGCGACGCGGACGCGGCGGCGGCGCGCGCGGACGTGATCGTCACCGGGGACTACGTCTTCGGCATGCAGGACCAGGCGTTCCTCGGCCCCGAGTCGGGACTCGCCGTCCCCGCCGAGGACGGCGGCGTCGACCTGTACGTGGCCACCCAGTGGCTCCACTCCGACCTCCGCCAGATCGCCCCCGTCCTCGGCCTGCCCGACAGCAAGGTCCGCATGACCCTGTCCGGCGTCGGCGGCGCGTTCGGGGGCCGCGAGGACCTGTCGATGCAGATCCACGCGTGCCTGCTGGCCCTGCGCACCGGCAAGCCGGTCAAGATGGTCTACAACCGCTTCGAGTCGTTCTTCGGCCATGTCCACCGCCATCCCGCGAAGTTGCACTACGAGCACGGCGCGACGCGCGACGGGAAGCTCACCCACATGAGGTGCCGGATCGTGCTCGACGGCGGCGCGTACGCGTCGGCGTCCCCGGCCGTCGTCGGCAACGCCTCCTCCCTCTCCGTCGGCCCGTACGTCGTCGAGAACGTCGACATCGAGGCGATCGCGCTCTACACCAACAACCCGCCCTGCGGGGCGATGCGCGGCTTCGGCGCCGTCCAGGCGTGCTTCGCGTACGAGGCGCAGATGGACAAGCTGGCGGCCGAACTGGGCCTGGACCCGGTGGAGTTCCGTCAGCTCAACGCCATGGAACAGGGCACACTCCTGCCGACCGGCCAGCGCGTCGACTCACCCGCGCCCGTCGCCGAGCTGCTCCGCCGGGTGAAGGCGAGGCCGCTGCCGCCCGAGCAGCAGTGGCTCACGGCGGGCGAGGCGCCGGACGTCCGGGCGCTGCCCGGCGGCCTGTCCAACACCACGCACGGCGAAGGCGTCGTGCGGGGCGTCGGGTACGCGGTCGGCATCAAGAACGTCGGCTTCTCCGAGGGCTTCGACGACTACTCCACCGCGCGCGTGCGCCTGGAGGTCATCGCGGGGGAGCCGGTCGCCGTCGTGCACACCGCGATGGCCGAGGTCGGCCAGGGCGGGGTGACCGTCCACGCCCAGATCGCCCGCAGCGAACTGGGCGTCGCCCAGGTCACCATCCAGCCCGCCGACACCCGGGTCGGCTCGGCGGGGTCCACCTCCGCCTCCCGCCAGACCTATGTCACGGGCGGCGCGATCAAGAACACCTGCGAGCACGTGCGGGAGAAGGTCCTCGAACTGGGCCGCCGCAAGTTCGGTACGTACCACCCCGCCTGGGCCACCGCCGAACTGCTCCTGGAGAGCGGCAAGGTCGTCACCGACGGCGGCGAGGTGCTCGCCGACCTCGCGGACGTGCTGGAGGACGAGGTGGTGGACCTGGAGCTGGAGTGGCGCCACCGCGCCACCGAGGCCTTCGACCTCCGTACGGGACAGGGCAACGGCCACGTCCAGTACTCCTTCGCGGCCCACCGCGCGGTGGTCGAGGTCGACACCGAACTGGGCCTCGTCAAGGTCATCGAACTGGCCGTGGCGCAGGACGTCGGCAAGGCGCTCAACCCGCTCTCCGTCGTCGGCCAGATCCAGGGCGGCAGCCTCCAGGGCCTCGGGGTGGCCGTCATGGAGGAGATCATCGTCGACCCGGTGACCGCGAAGGTGCGCAACCCGTCCTTCACGGACTACCTCATCCCCACGCTCCTCGACACCCCGACGATCCCCGTCGACGTGCTCGAACTGGCCGACGAGCACGCGCCGTACGGGCTGCGGGGCATCGGCGAGGCACCGACCCTGTCGTCAACCCCCGCGATCCTGGCGGCCATCAGGAACGCGACCGGGCTGGAGCTGAACAGAACACCGGTCCGGCCGGAGCACCTGACAGGCATGTGACGGCCGGCGCGGGCCACCCGCCCGCCCGGCCCCACGCACCCCCCACTCGTCCCTACCTACCTCCCTACCTAACTTCCGTTCGTTCGTTCGTCTCGGGCCGTCCCCCGGGTCGTGCAGCCCATGCGTCCATCCCAAATCCCGCGTATCCACCAGTAGTTCGCGGGTGCCCCTGTGAACCTTGGGAGCAGGCAACATGACCCAGTCGTCAGTACGGCCCACGACCACCGCCGAGGACGCCGGCAGCACCGGCTCGCGTCCTCCGGCCGGACGGTCCGGGATCGACCGCTACTTCGAGATCTCCCACCGGGGATCGACCTTCGCCCGCGAGGTCCGCGGCGGCGTCACGACCTTCATGGCCATGGCGTACATCCTCCTGCTCAACCCCCTCATCCTGTCCGGCGAGGACGTCGCGGGAGACACCCTCGCCCGGTCCGCCCTCATCACCGCGACCGCGCTCGCCGCGGCGCTCACCACCCTCCTGATGGGCCTCGTCGGGAAGGTGCCGCTCGCCCTGGCCGCCGGGCTCTCCGTGTCCGGTGTGCTCGCCGGGCAGGTCGTGCCCGTGATGACCTGGCCGCAGGCCATGGCCATGTGCGTGCTGTACGGGGTGGTGATCTGCCTCCTGGTGGTCACCGGCCTGCGCGAGATGATCATGAACGCCATCCCGCTCGCCCTGAAACACGCCATCACCATCGGCATCGGCATGTTCGTCGCCCTCATCGGACTGGTGAAGGCCGGGTTCGTCCACGCCTCGCAGGGCGGCGGCCCGGTCACCCTCGGCCCGGCCGGCCAGCTCGCCGGGTGGCCCGTCCTGCTCTTCTGCGTGACGCTGCTGCTCATCTTCATGCTCCAGATACGCCAGGTGCCGGGCGCGATCCTGATCGGCATCGTCCTCGGCTCGATCGCCGCCGCGGTCCTCAACGCCACCGGCGCCGTCGGCGCCCGGGCCTGGGGGAGCGGACCGCCCGAACTGACCGGCAGCGCGGTCTCGTTGCCCGACTTCTCGCTCTTCGGGAAGGTGGACTTCGGCGGCTGGGGGGACGTGGGCGCGATGACGGTGGGGATGATCGTCTTCACCCTGGTGCTCGCGGGTTTCTTCGACGCGATGGCGACCATCATCGGAGTCGGTACGGAGGCGGGGCTCGCGGACGAGCGGGGCCGGATGCCGGGCCTGTCCAAGGCGTTGTTCGTCGACGGGGCCGGCGGCGCCGTCGGCGGGCTGGCGGGCGGCTCCGGCCAGACCGTGTTCGTCGAGTCCGCGACGGGCGTCGGCGAGGGGGCGCGTACCGGCCTGGCCTCCGTCGTCACCGGCCTGCTCTTCGCCGCCTGCCTCTTCTTCACCCCGCTCACCCAACTCGTCCCGGGAGAGGTCGCCGCCGCCGCCCTGGTGGTCATCGGCGCGATGATGGCGCAGAACGCCCGGCACGTGGACTGGGGCGACCGGGCCGTCGCCGTCCCCGTCTTCCTGACGGTGGTCCTGATGCCGTTCACGTACTCCATCACCGCCGGGGTCGCGGCGGGCGTCATCTCGTACACCGCCCTCAGGGTGGCGCAGGGCAAGGGGCGGGAGACCGGTGCCTTCATGTGGGGGCTCACGGCGGTCTTCGTCGTCTTCTACGCCCTGCACCCGATCGAATCCTGGCTGGGCGTCTGACCCCCTCCCGCCCCCCTTCCTGCTCCCCCCTCCTGCTCCCCCTCCCCCTACCCCTGCGAGGAGAGACTCGGACATGCTGGACATCGCGGAAGAGCTGGACCGTTGGGTCCGGCAGGGGCGCGACTTCGCCGTCGCCACGGTGGTGGCGGTCACCGGCAGCGCGCCCCGGTCGCCGGGAGCCGCGCTCGCCGTCGACAGCGAGGGCACGGCGATCGGCTCGGTCTCCGGCGGGTGCGTGGAGGGGGCGGTGTACGAACTCTGCGCCCAGGCGCTCCGGGACGGCGAGCCCGTCCTGGAGCGGTTCGGCTACGCCGACGAGGACGCCTTCGCCGTGGGGCTGACCTGCGGCGGGGTCATCGACATCCTGGTGACGCCGGTACGGGCCGCCTCCGCCGGGCGGCAGGTGTACGCGGCCGCGCTGGCCGCCGCCGCGCGGGGGGAGGCGGCGGCGCTGGCCCGGGTCACCGAGGGGCCGGCGGAACTGGTGGGGCGGGCCCTGCTCGTACGCCCCGACGGATCGTACGAGGGCGGCCTCGGCGGCCATCCGGAACTGGACCGCACGGCCGCGGGCGAGGCGCGCGCCCTGCTGGACGCGGGCCGCACCACCACGTTCGTCGTGGGCGAGGGCGGCTCCCGGTGCGGCCGGCCCCTGACGCTGCTCGTGGAGTCGCGGGTGCCGCCGCCGCGCATGATCGTGTTCGGCGCGATCGACTTCGCGTCGGCGCTGGCCCGGGCGGGGAAGTTCGTGGGTTACCACGTGACGGTGTGCGACGCGCGCCCCGTCTTCGCCACGGCCGCGCGCTTCCCCGACGCGGACGAGGTGGTGGTCGCCTGGCCCCACCGCTACCTGGAGTCGGCGCGGGTGGACGGGCGGACGGTGTTGTGCGTCCTCACGCACGACGTGAAGTTCGACGTGCCGTTACTGGAAAGGGCGTTGAGGATGCCGGTCGCCTTCGTCGGCGCGATGGGGTCGCGCCGTACGCACGAGGACCGGAACGCGCGGTTGCGGGAGGTGGGGGTGACGGAGGCGGAGCTCTCCCGGCTGCGCTCCCCGATCGGGCTCGACCTGGGCGCGCGGACGCCGGAGGAGACGGCGTTGTCGATCGTCGCGGAGGTAGTGGCAACGCGCCGAGGCGGCACAGGCACCCCCCTAACGGGCGCCCACACCCCGATCCACCACGACCCGGCCCCCTCACCTCCCCGGCCAGCCGCCTGCGCCCCGGCGGCGGGCGCCGCCTAACGACGTCCTCAATCGCCGGACGGGCTGGAGGGGGTTGCGGTCGGGCGGGACCGTTGCGGTCAAAGATGTCCTCAAGCGCCGGACGGGCTGAAAGAACAAGACCCGGGGCGGGTCGGGTTGTTTGGGCGTGCGCCTGGAAGGGGGGCGGGTAGGGGTCGTGTCCGGAACGTAGAGCGTGTTTTGTGTCGCGTGACGGGGGTTAATCAAGGCAACTGGTTGCGCGCGACGTAAAACATGCAGTGCAGGACGCGGCCCCTGCCCGACCCCCGGCGACAACCCGCAGTCGAAAGACGGCCCGCAGCGGGCACCATCGAGCCCGTCCGGCGATTGAGGACGAAGCGCGTACCTCGTGTCGCGCCGCAGGGCAGCCGGTCGTTTTGTTCTACTATGTGCCCTCGCCGGTCCGTACGAGGGAGCCGCCCATGCTGTCCCCGTCCCGCCCGACCCGCGCCACCCTCGTGGCGCTCGCCGTCGCCGCCACCGCGCTGCCTGCCGCCCTGGGGTCCGGCCACGCCGCCGCGCAGTCGGGCGTCCGGGGGTTTGCCGATCCCAGTCCCGTTCGGGTGAACCAGATCGGCTACCTCGCGGGGGCCGACAAGATCGCCACCGTCGTGTCCGCCCGCACCACCCCGCTCGCCTGGCGGCTCACCGACACCACGCGGGGCAAGGTCGTGGCCACCGGGACCACCCGGATCCACGGCACGGACCGCGCGTCCGGCGACCACGTGCACCGGGCCGACTTCTCCGCCGTGACCAGACCGGGGACGTACCGCCTCACCGTCGGCGGGGACGAGAGCGGAGGTGAGGGCGACGGTGACGGCCGGGGCGGCAGCAGCGTTCCCTTTGTCGTCGCCGACACCCCCCTCTACCCGCACCTCGCCCGCGAGGCCATGCAGTACTTCTACTTCCACCGCCTCGGCACCCCCGTCCTCGCCCGCCACCTCCAGAGCCCCGCCCACGCCCACGACGCGCTGCACCCGGGCGACAGTTCCGTCCCCTGTTACGAGGACTGGTGCGGGAAGCAGCGGCTGAACGTCGCCCAGTCCTGGGCCGACGCCGGGGACTTCGGGATCTACCCCGTCAACCACGCCATCGCCGCGTGGACCCTGATGAACCTCTACGAACGCCGCCCCACCGTCCACGGCGACTCCACCCTCAGGATCCCCGAACGGCGCAACGGCCGCCCCGACCTCCTCGACGAGGTGGAGTACGGCTCACGCTTCCTGTCCGGGATGCTCCCCGCGTCCGGCCTCGCCTCGCACAAGGTGCACAACCACCGCTGGAGCGCCTTCCCCGTCCACGACGTCGCCGCCGAGAACGCCGAGCCCCGTTCGGCGATGGGCCCGTCCACGAACGCCACCTACGCCGTGGCCCGTACCGACGCCCAACTCGCGCGCGTGCTCCGGCCCTTCGACCCGGCCCGCGCCGACCGGCTCTGGGCGTCGGCCCAGGAGGCGTGGAAGCGCGCCGAGGCCGCCCCCGACGTCGACTACACCGACACCACCCCCGACGCCGTGGGCGGGGGCGACTACCCGGACCCCGGGAACGACGACGACCGTTACGCGGCCGCCGCCGAGCTGTTCCTCACCGCCCAGCGCCGCGCCCGGAGCGGAGAGGACAAGGGGAGCGCGGAGCCGTACCGCAAGGCCGTCACCGGCTCCCCGCACTACGGCACCATCACCGACTTCAGCTGGGCCGACGTCGCCCCCCTCGGAACGCTCTCCCTGCTCGCCGTGGACAACGACCTGCCCGCCGCCGATCTCACCGCGATGCGCGGGCGCCTCAAGGCGTTCTGCGACGAGGTGATCGCGGTGCTGGACGCCGAGGGCTACCCGGCGCCGATCCCGGGGAGCGGACCGTACCCCTGGGGCTCCAACTCCGCGGTCGTCAACCGCATGTTGCTGCTCGGCACCGACTACGACCTCACCGCCGACCCCCGCGCGCTCCGGGCCATGCACCGCTCCATGGACTACCTGATGGGCGCCAACGCGATGCGCCTGTCGTACGTCACCGGGTACGGCGCGTACCACGAGACCGACCTGCACGACCGGCTCGCCTGGGGGCGCTACCCGGCGACACCGTACCCCCGGGGCTGGCTGTCCGGCGGTCCCAACAGCACGCTCATCAACGACACCGCCACCCCCACCGGCCGCCCCGCCGCCAAGTCGTACGCGGGTCCCGGCACCGCCCCCGCCGCCTGGGGCTCCAAGGAGAACACCGTCAACTGGAACGCGCCGCTGGTCTGGGCCGCCACCTACCTGGAGCTGACGACCCCGGATCTGGCAGTCGCCAGGACGGCGGCCGGGTCGGAGGCCGACGCGGGAGCCGAGGCGGCGGTACGGGTGCCGCGGACACCCCGGTCCGCGGCACCCGCCGCGATCACAGCGGCAGGGCGCACACCGCGACCGGCGAGGTGAACGGGGCTCCCGCGGAGCGCAGTTCACCGGTCACCTGGTCCACGTCGAAGACCGTCACCGAGTTCGACCGCTGGTTCGCGGCGAACAGCAGCTCCCCGCCCGGGGAGAGCGCGATCTGCCGCGGGTAGTCGCCGCCGACCGGCACGGTGTCGAGCAGCCGCAGCTCGGCGCCGTCGGCCTCGATCGCGTACCGGGCCAGGCTGTTGTGCCCGCGGTTGGCGAGATAGGCGAAGGCGCCGTTGTCGGTGACCACCAACTCCGCCGGGTAGCTGCGTGTGTTGCCGGTGGTGCCCGTCGACTGCGGCTCCCCGGGGGTGAGTTGGCCGGTCCCGGGGTCGTACGCGCAGACGACCACGGAGTTGTCCAGCTCGTTGGCGAGGTAGGCGAAGGTGCCCGACGGGTGGAAGGTCAGGTGCCGGGGACCCGCGCCGGGCCGCAGCCGCGCGTACGAGACGCGGGTCAGCGCGCCCGTCCCCACGTCGAGGCGGTACGTGTACACGGTGTCGTTGCCCAGGTCGACCGCGAGCACGTGGCCGCCGTCCGGCGAGGTGACGATCTGGTGGGCGTGCGGGCCGCCCTGGCCGGGGCCCGGCGGCGGGGTGGAGTGCGTGACCAGCGCCGTACGCTCGCCGAGCGCGCCCGACGCCTGGACGGGCAGCACGGCCACGCTGCCCGACGTGTAGTTGGCGACCAGCAGCCACTGGCCGCTCGGGTGCACCGACAGGTGCGTGGGACCGGCGCCCCCGGTGGAGCGGCTGCCGAGGACGGTGTGCCGGCCGTTGTCCGCCAGGGCGATCGCCGTGACCTTGCCGGCCTGCTGCTCGTCGACGGCGAACAGCGTGCGCCCGTCCGGGTGGATCGCCAGGTACGAGGGGTCCGGGACGCCCTTGAGCGTCCCCGTGCCCGTGATGGAGCCGGTCGCCGAGTCGTAGGTGGCCAGGCCGACACCGGTGCCGCCGCCCGGCGACGAGGTGTACGTCCCGAGGAAGAGCCGGCGGGTGGCGGCGCGCGGGGCGGCGGGGGTGGGAACGGGCGTGGCCCGGGCCGCGGGGGCCACGGGGGCCGGGGACGCGGTCGGGAGCGGCGCGGCGGCTCCCGCGGTCGCGGGCACGGCCGCCACCGCCGAGGTCGCGGCGAGCACACCCACGAAGCGGCGGCGGCTCAGGCCGCCCCCGCCCCCGGAGTCCGTTGCCGATCCCGTGCTTCTGCTGCTCATACCGGTCACCTCAGGTGTGGGGAGTGGGGGGATGTGGTGATGTGGCGATGTAGGGATGGGCCCATGTGACGTATGGGGCGTCTGTGACTCACACAGTGACCTGGCAGGGCCCCTGCGACAAGAGGACCCTCCCCACATCGGGGGTCGGGATGTCAATTGACGGGATGTCAGTTCCCGTTTGGCTCCCTGGGCTATTCTCACTATCATCCGGCGATGATCATAAGTAAACGGTCGGCAGCCGCCTTGTGCGGTCTGGTGGCCACCCTGGCCGTAGGGCTCTTCCCTCCCGCCGCCTCCGCGGACGAACCGAGCGGGAAGCCGGCCCCCAAGGTCGACCTCGTCCTCGATGTGAGCGGCTCGATGCGGGCCCGGGACATCGACGGACAGTCCCGGATGGCGGCCGCGAAGCAGGCCTTCAACGAGGTGCTGGACGCGGTGCCCCAGGAAGTCGAACTGGGCATCCGTACCCTGGGCGCCAACTATCCGGGGAAGGACAAGAAGGTCGGCTGCGAGGACACCGCGCAGCTCTACCCCGTCGGCCCGCTCGACCGCACCGAGGCGAAGACCGCGGTCGCCACCCTCGCCCCGACCGGCTGGACCCCGATCGGCCCCGCCCTGCTCGGCGCGGCCAAGGATCTCGAAGGCGGTGACGCGACCCGCCGTATCGTCCTCATCACCGACGGCGAGGACACCTGCGCGCCGCTCGACCCCTGCGAGGTGGCCCGCGAGATCGCCGCCAAGGGCATCCACCTCGTCATCGACACGCTGGGCCTGGTGCCCGACGCCAAGACCAGGCGGCAGCTGACCTGCATCGCCGAGGCCACCGGCGGCACCTACACCTCGGTCCAGCACACCGACGAACTCTCCGGCCGTGTAACCCAGTTGGTCGACCGCGCCGCCGACCCCGTGGTCACCCCCGTGGCGACCGAGGGGGCCGCGCGCTGCGCCGGCGCGCCCGAGCTGAAGGCCGGCCTCTACAGCGACCGCGAGAAGTTCTCCGAGCACCGCTGGTACCGCGTGAACGTCTCGCCCGGGCAGGAACTGCGCGCCTCCGTGAGCGTCGCCGCGGACCGTGCCGTCGACCGGGACTACGGCGTGCTCCTGCGCGCGGTGACCGTCCACGGCCGGGAGATCGTCCGCGGCTCCGAGGCGGGGGACGGGCGTACCGACGTCATCTCGACCGGGCTGCGCTACCCCAGGCCGGAGGCCGACGACGACGCGGCGTCCGCCGCCGAGGTCGTCTGCGTCCAGGTCAGCAACTCCTTCTCGGCGCCCGACTCCGTCAAGACCACCCCGGGCCTGCCCGTCGAACTGACCATCCAGATCGTGGACTCGCCCGACGAGCCGTCCGACGTCGCCGCGTTCGGTCTCGGCCGCGGCTGGTGGCTGCTCGGCGTGCTGGTCCTCACCGGACTGGTCGCCGGCCTGCTCTGGGGCTGGGTCTCACGCTGGCGCGTCGCCGTATGGAGGACCAACTGATGCGAAGCACCATGCTCGACACCCCCGGAACCCCCGGCACTTCAGGTGCTCCTGGTCGTCTCCGCGCGATGTCCGTCCGCGCCGGAGGACTCCTGGCCGGTTCACTGCTGGCGGCGGGGGCGCTGCTGACCACGGCGGGGCCGGCCCTCGCCGACGACACGCCCACCCCGTCGCCGTCGTCCTCGGACGGCTCGGGCGACGGGCCCACGGAGGCCGGTACGTCGTTCCGTACCGCCACCGGCTTCCGGCCCGGCCAGGAGGCGACCGCGGACGCCTCCACGGGCGACTACCTGTACTGGGTGTTCCCGGTCGACACGGGACAGCGCGCCACCGTCAGCGCGAAGGTCACGCTGCCCGACTCGGCCACGCGGAAGGGCTCGGCGACCTGGCAGGTGGACGTGTACGACGGGCTGCGGCGTCACCAGCCGTGCGTGTACGGCGCGGCGACCCGCGCGGTCTCGGCCGACGCCGACACGCTGGAGCTGCGCTGCACGCTGCGGACGGTACGGGCCTGGGCCGAGCCCTGGTCGAACGATCCGCTGCCGGGGAGCTACTACGTACGCCTGACCGTCGTGAACGCGCAGGAGGAGGACCTGGGGCTGCCGGTACGGGTCTCGGTCGGCGCGGCGGTCTCCGACCGCGGCGGCGCGGAGGCGGTCGGGGGCGGGCTCGCGGTGCCGCTGACGGCGAGCGCCGCGCTCGCCGACGCGGACGGGGACGGGTCGGACGACGAGCCGTCCGCGGCGGCGGTGGCGAGTGAGCCGTCGGACGGGTGGGCCTCCGGGTGGTGGTCGGACCGGTGGGTCTGGACTGTGGCCGGCGGGGTGCTGGGTGCGCTGGCGGGTATCGGCGGGTATTCGCTGACGCGTCCGTCGCGGCGGGCATAGTTGTTGCCCTCCCCGGGCGTGGGTGTGCTCTCCCGCGCCCGGGGGGTCTGTGCGGGCGGTGACTGCTGCGGGTCACTGTTGTCCTCAATCGCCGGACGGGCTTGGTTTGTCCGGCCGGTGGGTCCGCGCGGGTCACTGTTGTCCTCGAACGTCGGACGGGCTTGAATTGCCGCGTGGCTCTGAAGGCTGACCACCCCGTCCTCGGCACCCGCGCGCTCAATCGCGCCACCCTGGAGCGGCAGTTCCTGCTTCGCCGTGCCGTCGGGGTGTCCGCGAAGGACGCCGTCGGGCACCTCCTCGGGCTTCAGGCGCAGAACGTCAAGCCGCCCTACTTCCAGCTCGCCGCCCGGCTGGCGGACTTCGCGCCCGGGGACCTGTCGGACCTGATGGCGTCCCGCGAGGTCGCCCGGCTGGTCACCATGCGGTCGACCATCCACACCCACACCGCCGACGACTGCCTGACCCTGCGCCCGCTCCTCCAGGACGCGCGCGAGAAGGAGCTGCGGGTGTTCCGCGCCGGGCTGGCCGGGGTGGACCTGGACCGGCTCACCGCCTTCAGCCGGGACCTGGTCGAGGAGCGCCCCCGGCCCGTCAAGGAGCTGCGGGAGGCGCTGGCGGCGCGCTGGCCCGACGCCGATCCGTTCGCGCTGACCGTCGCCGCCCGGGGACTCCTGCCGCTCGTGCAGACGACCCCGCGCGGACTGTGGGGCCGGGCCGGGCAGGTCACGCTCACCACCGCCGAGAAGTGGTTCGGCCGGCCCTCCGCGCCGGCCCCCGCGCCCGACGACACCGTCCTGCGCTACCTCGGCGCCTTCGGCCCCGCCTCGGTCAAGGACATGCAGGTCTGGTCGGGCCTCACCCGCCTCAGGGACGCCTTCGAGCGCCTGCGGCCGCGCCTGCTCGTCTTCCAGGACGAGAACGGCGTCGAGCTGTTCGACGTACCCGACGCCCCGAGGCCCGACGAGGACACCCCGGCGCCCCCGCGCTTCCTCCCCGAGTTCGACAACCTGCTGTTGTCGCACGCCGACCGGAGCCGGGTGATCCCGCCCGCGTACAAGGGCCGTGCCTCGTACGGGAACACCGCCCACCGCGCCCTGCTCGTCGACGGATTCCTCGCCGGGATCTGGCGGCTGGACGAAGGCACCGCCGGTACGGGACGGAAGGGCCCGACGCGGACGACGCTCACCGTCCAGCTCTTCGCGCCACCCACCCGCGAGCACCGCGCGGCGGTCACCGAGGAGGCCGAACGCCTGCTCACCACGATGGCCCCGGCCGACACCCACGACATCCGGTTCGCGGAGTTCGCCGACGCGCCCCCGCCCTCCCCTCAGAGCCCGACGTCCCGTTGACGCAGGTCCTCGAAGGTCTCGCGGCGTATCAGCAGGCGCGACCGCCCGGCGGACACGGCGATCACCGGGGGGCGGCCCGTCATGTTGTAGCCCGACGCCATCGACACCTGGTACGCCCCCGAGGCGGGGACCGCCAGGACGTCGCCGGCGCGGATGTCCTCCGGCAGCTCGACCGCCTCGGCCAGGACGTCGCCCGCCTCGCAGTGGCGGCCGACGACCGTCGCCGTGCGCATCGGGGCCGCCGAGGCGCGGCCCACCCGGCGGACCGTGTACCGGGCGCCGTACAACGCGGGGCGGGGGTTGTCGCTCATCCCGCCGTCCACGGCCACGAACACCCGGCCGCCGGTCCGCTTCACCGCCAGGACCCGGTACAGCGCGATCCCGGCCTGCGCCATGATCGAGCGGCCCGGCTCGACGGTCAGCCGGGGGAGCGGCAGACCGTACCGGGCGCAGGCCTCCGCCAGCGCCTCGGTGATCGAGCGCGCGTACACGCCGGGCGCGGGGGCCGGATCACCCGGCAGGTACGCGACCGCGAAACCGCCGCCGAGGTCCAGCTCGGGCAGGGTCACGCCGTGCCGGTCCCGGATGTCGGCCAGGAACGCCACGACCCGTCTCACGGCCTCCGCGTACGGTTCCGCGTCGGTGATCTGGGAGCCCAGGTGGCAGTGCAGGCCGGCCAGTTCCAGCGGGGACTGGCCGAGGATCCGGGCGACCGCGTCGGCGGCGTCGCCGTCCGCGATCGACAGGCCGAACTTCTGCCCCTCGGCGCCGGTACGGACCTTGGCGTGCGCGCCCGCCTCGATGCCGGGCAGCACCCGGACCAGCACCCGCTGCGGATCGGGGCCCGGGACCTGCGCGGCGATCCTGGCGATCTCGCAGGCGGAGTCGACGACGATCCGGCCGACGCCCAGGCGCAGCGCCGTCCGCAGGTCCTGCGGGGACTTGGCGTTGCCGTGCAGGACGATCCGGTCGGCCGGGAAGCCCCGGGTGGCGGCCAGCTCCAGTTCGCCGGCGGAGCAGACGTCGAGCCCGAGGCCCTCCTCCTCGACCCAGTCCACGACGGCCCGGCAGAGGAAGGCCTTGGCCGCGTAGACGACCTCGGCGTCCGGGAGGGCCCGGCGCCACGCCCGGGCGCGGGCCCGGACCTCGTCCTCGTCCAGGACGTACGCGGGGGTGCCGTAGCGCTCGGCCAGCTCCGCGAGCGACACCCCGGCGACGGCGATGTCCCCGCCGGGGGCGACGACGGCGGACGCGGGCCACACGGTGGCCGTGCTCAGCTCGCCGATGCCGAGGAGCGGTTCCGTGGTGGTCTTTGCGGTGGTCTCTGCGGTGGCCGGGACTGCGCCGTCCCCGGTCGCGCCCGCCGTTGCTCCGGCCTGTTCCATGGTCTGCCTCCCGGACCGTCCGATCACCCCCGACACCTGGACGGTAGATCCGGTGGGGCCCAGGGAGGACGGCCCTGACGCGGCATTGACCGACGGCCCCGGAATCCTGACGAGTCCCTGATAGGTCTCTGGCGGTCCGGCGATGGGTCTCTGTGCCGGATGCCCGGCGGTCCGCAGGACGCACCCCCGGGGAGGCCGGTCACCCCAGCGGGTCCGCCTACGGCAGCAGCCCCTCCCGCCGGGCCGCCACCACCGCCTCCAGCCGGGTGTGCGCCCCCAGCTTCCGCATCGACGAGCGCAGGTAGCCCTTCACCGTCTCCGGCCGCAGCCCGAGCAGCTCCGCCGCCGCCGCGTTCGTCGCGCCCGAGGCGACGCACGTCAGGACGTCCAGCTCGCGCGGGGCGAGGCGTACCGGCAGGTGCCGCTCGGCGGGCGGCGCGGCCGTCGCGCCCGTCGCGCCCGCCAGCCGGGCGCACACCGCCAGCAGGTGGTCGCGGGTCTCCGCGTCGGCGATCCGGGGCGCCAGTGCCCGCAGCTCGCTGTGGGCGGCCCGCACCTCCTCCCAGGCCGCGGGTCCCGCCGCCGGTTCCCGGGTCACCGCCAGGAGCCGGCGCACCTCGTCCCGTACGACCAACGCCTGCTCCACGTCCCGCGCGGCGGCCGCCGCCGCGTCGAACGTGCGGTCCCCGATGGGCAGCGCGGTGCGCAGCGCGCCGTACAGCACGCCCCGCACCCGGCGCTGCACCACCACGGGCACCGCCAGCACGGACCGCAGGCCCTCCGCCGCGACCGCCGCGTCGTACTCGTGGCTGATGTGGCGCGCCTGCCGGTAGTCGGTCACCGCGAACGGCCTGGCCAGGGCGATGGACTTGCCGCCCAGCCCGTTGCCCGACGAGATCGCGAGGCCGCGCAGCGCGCCGCTCGCCGTACCGGTCAGCTCGGCGATGCGCAGCCGGCCCGTCTCGTGCAGCAATCCGCCGAACGCCACCGGCAGGCCGGTCGTCCTGCGCAGCCGCAGCAGCGCCGCGCGCAACTCCACCGACTCCACCACTTCGGTCACGTCGCCGCCCTTCCGTCGCCGTCCGCACCCCCCACCACCCCCGTCCGGGGGTGGTGAGACCCACGTCACTGATTACACGATGTCATTGAACGGTCCGCAATGAGGAGGACATATGACGGCAGGGACGCCGAGCAGTCCGGCCGGCCCCCATGGCAGGCTCACCCCCACGGAGGAATTCCGGACGGCCAGGGACTTCCTCCTGGCGCACCGGGAGGACTACGCGACCGCGTACGCGGGGTTCGAGTGGCCCCGCCCCGAGCGGTTCAACTGGGCGCTGGACTGGTTCGACCGGATCGCGGAGGGCAACCACCGCGAGGCCCTGCACATCGTCGAGGAGGACGGCCGCCGGACCCGCGTCACCTTCGCGGAGATGTCCGCGCGCTCCGACCGCGTCGCGAACTGGCTGCGCGCGCGGGGGGTACGGCCCGAGCAGCGCGTCGTGGTCATGCTCGGCAACCAGGTCGAGCTGTGGGAGATCGCGCTCGCCGCGATGAAACTGCGCGCCGTCGTCATCCCCGCCACGCCCCTCCTCGGCCCCGAGGACCTGCGCGACCGTGTCGAGCGCGGCCGGGCGTCCCACGTGATCGTCCGCGCGGACGACACCGCGAAGTTCGACGGGATCGCGGGCCGGTTCACCCGGATCGCGGTCGGCCCCGAGGTGCCGGGCTGGCTGTCGTACGGGGACGCCGACGCGGCGCCCGCGCGCTTCGAGCCCGACGGGCCCACCCACGGCGACGACCCGCTGATGCTCTACTTCACGTCCGGCACGACCGCCCGCCCCAAGCTGGTCGAGCACACCCATGTGTCGTACCCGGTCGGGCACCTGGCGACGATGTACTGGATCGGTCTGAAGCCCGGCGACGTCCACATGAACATCGCCTCGCCCGGCTGGGCCAAGCACGCCTGGTCGAACCTCTTCGCCCCCTGGAACGCCGAGGCGACCGTCTTCATCCACAACTACACGCGCTTCGACGCGGGCCGGCTGATGGCGGAGATGGACGCGGCGGGCGTCACCAGCTTCTGCGCCCCGCCGACGGTGTGGCGGATGCTGATCCAGTCCGACCTGTCCACGCTGCGCACGCCGCCGCGGGAGGTCGTCGCGGCCGGCGAACCGCTCAACCCCGAGGTGATCGAGACGGTCCGCCGGGCGTGGGGGGTGACGGTCCGCGACGGCTTCGGCCAGACCGAGACCGCCGTCCAGGTCGCCAACACGCCGGGCCAGCTGCTCAAGGCGGGCTCCATGGGCCGCCCCACCCCCGGCTTCAAGGTCGAGCTGCTCGACCCGGTGAGCGGGGCGCCCGGGGTGGCCGAGGGGGAGATCGCGCTGGTCCTCGGCGCGCACCCGGTCGGCCTGATGACCGGCTACCACGGGGCGCCGGACCTCACCGCCGCCGCGATGGCGGGGGGTTACTACCGCACCGGGGACATCGGCTCGCGCGACGCCGAGGGATACATCACGTACATCGGCCGCTCCGACGACGTGTTCAAGGCGTCCGACTACAAGATCTCCCCCTTCGAGCTGGAGAGCGCGCTGCTGGAGCACGAGGCGGTCGCGGAGGCGGCGGTCGTGCCCGCGCCCGACCCGGTGCGCCTGGCCGTCCCCAAGGCGTACGTCGTCCTCGCCGAGGGCTGGGAGCCGGGGCCCGACACCGCGAAGGTGCTCTTCGCGCACTCGCGTTCGGTGCTCGCCCCGTACCAGCGGATCCGCCGCATCGAGTTCGGCGAGCTGCCGAAGACGGTGTCCGGGAAGATCCGCAGGATCGAGTTGCGCGAACGGACGGCCGAGGGCTCCAGCGCCGAGTACGACGAGGGGGATCTGCGATGACCACGACCACCGAGACGACCGCCCGTTCCGGGCCGGTGGCGGCCCCGGCCGCCTCGTACCTCCACGGCACGGCGACCGCCCCGCTGCTCGGCGACACCGTCGGCGGGAACCTGGACCGGGCCGTCGCCGCCTTCCCGGACCGGGAGGCGCTGGTCGACGTACCGTCGGGGCGGCGGTGGACGTACGCCGAACTCGGCGCCGACGTCGACGCGTTGGCGCGTGCGCTGCTCGGGCGGGGGGTCGCCAAGGGCGACCGGGTCGGGATCTGGGCGGTCAACTGCCCCGAGTGGATGCTCGCGCAGTACGCGACGGCCCGCATCGGCGCGATCATGGTGAACATCAACCCCGCGTACCGGGCGCACGAGGTGGAGTTCGTGCTCAACCAGTCCGGGATCGCGGTCCTGCTGGCCTCCCTGGGCCACCGGACCAGCGACTACCGCGCGCTGGTGGACGAGGTACGGGACCGCTGCCCCGGACTGCGCGCCGTGCACTACATCGGCGACCCGAGCTGGGACGAACTACTCGCGTACGGGCGGGAGGTGACGGCCAGTCAGATCGCTTCGTGCGAGGCCGAGTTGTCGTGCGACGACCCCATCAACATCCAGTACACCTCGGGGACCACGGGCTTCCCCAAGGGGGCCACGCTCTCCCACCACAACATCCTCAACAACGGGTACTTCGTGGGGGAGACGGTCGCCTACACCGAACACGACCGGATCTGCGTCCCGGTGCCCTTCTACCACTGCTTCGGCATGGTGATGGGCAACCTCGCCGCCACCTCCCACGGCGCGTGCGTGGTGATCCCGGCTCCCTCCTTCGACCCCGCCGCGACCCTGCACGCCGTCGAGCGCGAGCGCTGCACCTCGCTGTACGGCGTCCCCACCATGTTCATCGCCGAGTTGGACCTCCCCGGCTTCGCGTCGTACGACCTCTCCTCGCTGCGCACCGGCATCATGGCGGGCTCGCCCTGCCCGGCCGAGGTGATGAAGCGGGTCGTCGCCGAGATGAACATGACCGAGGTGTCCATCTGTTACGGCATGACCGAGACGTCCCCGGTCTCCACCCAGACCCGCCGCGACGACAACCTGGAGCGCCGCACCGGCACCGTCGGCCGCGCGCTGCCGCACATCGAGGTGAAGGTGGTGGACCCGGTCACCGGCGTCACCCTGCCGCGCGGCGAGGCGGGCGAACTGTGCACCCGCGGCTACAGCGTGATGCTCGGCTACTGGAACGAACCGGAGCGCACCGCCGAGGTGGTCGACGCCGGGCGCTGGATGCACACCGGCGATCTCGCGGTGATCCGCGAGGACGGGTACGCGCAGATCGTGGGCCGGATCAAGGACATGATCATCAGAGGGGGCGAGAACATCTACCCCCGGGAGATAGAGGAGTTCCTGTACGGGCACCCCAAGGTCGCGGACGTCCAGGTGATAGGCGTCCCCGACGCGCGCTACGGCGAGGAGATCGTGGCGTGCGTGATCCCGCGCGACCCGGCGGACCCGCCGTCGGCGGACGAGGTGGCGGCGTACTGCCGGGAACGGCTGGCGCACTACAAGGTGCCGCGCCGGGTGGAGATCGTGGACGCGTTCCCGATGACGGTGAGCGGCAAGGTCAGGAAGATCGAACTGCGCGAGCGCTTCGCGGCGTAGCGCTGCCGCCCGGCGGGCCCTCACCCGCTCGGGCTGATCCCCGCCACCGCGAGGCGGAGCAGCCGGTCCGTCCGGGCCGCCGCGTCCGGGTCGTGTTCCGTGGCCAGGGCGATGCCCGAGATCAGCGTGACCAGGTCGGCGGTGGTCACGTCGGACGCGACCGCGCCCGCCCGGGCGGCGCGCTCCAGCAGCGGGTCGTACGCGTCGGAGATCTTCGCCGGGCAGGCGTTCACGTGCTCGGGCCCCGCGCCCCCGTCCTGGGTCAGCGCGGTGGCGAGCCCCCGCGCGGAGGTGGCGTACGCGGCGAGCCCGTGCAGCGCCTCCAGCAGCGCGGCCCTCGGGTCCGGCGCCCCGGCCAGCTCGCGGGCGCGGGCGCACAGCGCCTCGATCCGCTCGCGGAAGACCGCCTCCAGCAGGGCGCGCCGACCGGGGAAGTGCCGGCGCACGGTGGCCGAACCGACCCCCACCGTGCGGGCGATCTGCTCCAGGGAGGCGTCGGCGCCGTGCGCGGCGACCTCCCGCTCCGCCTCCGCGAGGATCCGCTCGTAGTTGCGGCGGGCGTCCGCGCGCTGGACAGGCATGGCGTCCCTTTCATCAGGTTCCTCGTTGCCAAGTGGCGAGGCCCTCCGTATCGTACCGACGAAGAAACGGCGGGCCCCGCCGTTTAGCTGCCGCCGCCCACCGTCAGGGGAGCCCCATGCCCATCTCTTCCGCACCCGTCCTGGTCACCGGCGCCACCGGCAAGCAGGGCGGCGCGACCGCACGGGCCCTGCTCGCGGCGGGAGTTCCGGTACGGGCCCTGGTCCGCGACCCGTCGGCCGGGCGGGCCCGGGCCGTCGCGGCGCGCGGCGCCGAGCTGGTCACGGGGGACCTCCGTGACCTGGACTCGGTACGGCGGGCCGCCGAGGGGACCCGGGCCGTCTTCTCGATCCAGATGCCCGACCTGGACGACCTCCAGGGCGACTCCGAATGGGTCCAGGGGTGCAACCTGATCGACGCCGCGCGGGACGCGGGGGTGGGGCAGTTCGTGCACACGTCGGTCTCCGGGGCCGGGCAGCACCGCACCGAGCCCGGCTGGGCGGAGGGCCGCTGGGCGGCGCTGGAGCACTACTACGAGACCAAGTCCGGGCTCCAGGACCGGGTCCGCGAGGCGGGCTTCGCGCACTGGACGCTCCTGAAGCCGGCGTTCTTCATGGAGAACTTCCTCCCGCCGTCGTTCCTGTTCCCGAACGGCACGAAGGGCGGCCTGGTGACCGTCCTCAAGCCCGCCACCGAACTCTCCCTCATCGCGGTCGCCGACATCGGCGCGGCCGCCGCCGCGGCCTTCGCCGACCCGGCGCGGTTCCACGGGGTCGAGCTCGAACTGGCCGGTGACCGGCTGCCGATGACCCGGATCGCGGAGATCCTCTCCCACGCTTTGGGCCTGGAACTGACGGCCCCGTCGATGACGGCGGCGGAGGCGCTGGCGGCGGGCGGTCCCGCGTTCGGCGCGACCCACGAGCGCATGAACGTGGTGGGCCACCCGGCCCGCCCCGCGTTCGCCCGAGCCCTGGGCATCCCGCTCACGAGCTTCGCCGACTGGACGGCCGAGCACCTGAGTCCGGGCGCCTGAACGACGAACTGCCGCGAGTACCCGTTGACTTGCTGACGGGGGCTCCCTGCGTGGCGTCTCGCCGTCAGGCGAGGCCGCCGATGAACGCGGTCCAGGCGGGGGCCGGTACGGCGAGTGGGTCGGGCCGCAGGAGCGCCGCAGCCGTTCCCGGCGACACGACCGGGGGTTCACGACCGACCGCCCCTGGGCGCCGGCCGTTGTCACCGGAGCGCCCCCGCGACTACCCGCCCGTCGCCACCAGTTCGTCCGCCGGGTCGTTCACCGGTTGGGGGGCGCCCGTCAGGTCCATCACGAAGAGGGGGACGCCCAGGGAGTCGGCGCGGGCGCGGGCGTCGGGGGCGTAGCCGGCCAGGGCGAAGAAGACGCCGACCGCCGACGCGTTCAGGCCGTTGAGCCACAGGCACTCCACCGAGCGCAGCGAGGCCGGGGAGGTGGTGGGGTCGACCTGGGCGACCACGTCGGGGCCGCGCAGGTCGATGCCGGACGCGGGCTGTTCCGCCGCCTGGACGACGCCCTGGAAGCCGAGCCAGCGTAAGTAGAGCGCCGCCCCCGTCACGACGTCCCGGGCGGTCCGGATCGTGACGGGGCGGAACGTGGGCCTCTGGGCCGCCGCCGCCCTCGCGGGGGGAGGGGTAGCGGGCCCGGCCGGCGCGGTGAGGGCCCCCGTCCCGCCCGCCTCCCGCACCGGGATCCGCAGGACGGAACCGCACGGGCAGCCCAACTCCGGCCGCGGCCAGTGGTCCTGGCGCCCGCACGCCGCGCACCGTACCCGCACCCACTCGTCCGTCCAGGTGCGGTGCGTGACCGGCTCCGCCGCCGCGCCCCTGAGCAGCGGCGGCTCCACCGGCGCCCCGCACGCGCACGGATAGACCGTCGGCACAAAGGTGTGGCTCCGGCTGCAGGCCGGGCAGCGCACCGGAACGCTCTCCGCCATCAGGACCCCCTTCGAACACGCTCCGCGGCCCATCGTCCACCACGAGCGAGGCCGGGGGGCGGACTTCGCCCATCCCTTGACGCGGTAGCGGGGCCCGCCTAAATTTGATTCCGTATAGCAGAACTAAACTTTCGCATTACGGAATTGGCGCTCTCAGGTGGCGCGACAGGGCCCGACTCCGCCAGCCGAGCAGGAGCACTCCATGCCTCGAATGACCGCTGCCCGAGCCGCAGTTGAGATCCTCAAGCGCGAAGGCGTGACCCACGCGTTCGGTGTGCCGGGCGCCGCCATCAACCCGTTCTACGCCGCCCTCAAGGCCGCCGGCGGGGTCCGCCACACGCTGGCCCGCCACGTCGAGGGCGCCTCGCACATGGCCGAGGGCTACACCAGGACCCACCCGGGCAACATCGGCGTCTGCATCGGCACGTCGGGACCGGCCGGTACGGACATGATCACCGGGCTCTACTCGGCGACCGGCGACTCCATCCCGATCCTCTGCATCACCGGGCAGGCCCCCCGCGCGGTGATCCTCAAGGAGGACTTCCAGGCCGTCGACATCGCCTCGATCGCCGCGCCCGTCACCAAGGCCGCGACGACGGTGATGGAGGCCGCGCAGCTCCCCGGCGTCCTCCAGCAGGCCTTCCACCTGATGCGGTCGGGCCGCCCGGGCCCGGTCCTCGTCGACCTGCCGATCGACGTCCAGCTGACGGAGATCGAGTTCGACCCGGAGACGTACGAGCCGCTGCCGGCCTTCAAGCCCGCCGCGACCCGCGCCCAGGCCGAGAAGGCGATCGCCCTGCTCAACGAGTCGGAGCGGCCGCTGATCGTCGCCGGCGGCGGCATCATCAACGCCGACGCGTCCGACCTGCTGGTCGAGTTCGCCGAGCTGACCGGCATCCCGGTCGTCCCCACCCTGATGGGCTGGGGCATCATCGCCGACGACCACGACCTGAACGCCGGCATGGTGGGCCTCCAGACCTCGCACCGCTACGGCAACGCGACCTTCCTGGAGTCGGACTTCGTCCTCGGCATCGGCAACCGCTGGGCCAACCGGCACACCGGCAAGCTCGACGTCTACACACAGGGGCGGAAGTTCGTCCACGTCGACATCGAACCCACCCAGATCGGCAAGATCTTCGCGCCCGACTACGGCATCGCCTCCGACGCCAAGGCCGCGCTCGAACTCTTCGTGACGGTGGCCAAGGAGCTGAAGGCCGCGGGTGAACTGCCCGACCGCGCCGCCTGGGCCGCCTCCGCGCGGGAGCGCAAGGCCACGCTGCACCGCCGTACCCACTTCGACAACGTGCCGCTCAAGCCGCAGCGCGTGTACGAGGAGATGAACCGCGCCTTCGGCCCCGAGACCCGGTACGTCACCACCATCGGCCTCTCCCAGATCGCCGGCGCGCAGATGCTCCACGTCTACCGGCCGCGCCACTGGATCAACTGCGGCCAGGCGGGCCCCCTCGGCTGGACCATCCCGGCCGCGCTCGGTGTCGCCGTCGCCGACCCGGACGCGACGGTCGTCGCGCTCTCCGGCGACTACGACTTCCAGTTCATGCTCGAAGAGCTGGCGGTCGGCGCGCAGCACAAGATCCCGTACGTCCATGTGCTGGTGAACAACGCCTACCTGGGGCTGATCCGGCAGGCGCAGCGCAACTTCGACATCGACTTCGAGGTCAACCTCGAATTCGAGAACATCAACTCGCCCGAGCTGGGCGTCTACGGCGTCGACCACGTCAAGGTCGCCGAGGGCCTCGGCTGCAAGGCGATCCGGGTCACCGAGCCGGACCAGTTGCTGCCGGCCTTCGAGGAGGCCAAGAAGCTGGCGGCGGAGTTCCGGGTGCCGGTGGTCGTCGAGGCGATCCTGGAGCGGATCACCAACATCTCGATGAGCGGCAGCGACATCGCCAGCGTCAACGAGTTCGAGGACCTCGCCACCGAGCCGTGGCACGCGCCGACGGAGATCCTGCCGCTGAGCTGAGCGCCGAACTGAGCGAGCGGACGGCGTCTCCCGAGGGGGAGCGGTGGGCGGGCCCGTACCTGGGAGGACCTGGTACGGGCCCGTTCGTACGTCCTCCTGGTACGAGCCCGCCGCCACCGCCCCGTACCGCCCCCGTACCGCGCCCGGACAGCCCCGCGCCCCGCACCGGTGACTCCGGTACGGGGCGCGGGAATTCATTACGGCATGCGGGGACCGCGACGGCGGGGCCACCGCACTGGCTCGCCCGCCGTCGCGGTCCGCATGCTGTCCGGCCCGCCGGTCACCCCTGACAAGGGCCGGCGGGCCGGACGTCGGCACCGGAGCTGATCTGCCGTCAGCCCCGGCGCGTGGTCGGGAAGATGGAGGGTCCGGGCGGCGGCAGCGCCTGGGCGCGACAAGGACAGGTGTCAGCGCTGCCGCAGCCCGGGTTCAGGGGCGGTGCCAGGAAGGGGAGTTCACACCTGGTCACCGGAGAGGCGCTCCACCGAGCGCAGGAGGGCGGAGTGGTCGAGGCCGCCGTCGCCCTGCGCCCGCAGGGAGGCGACCAGTTGGGCCACCACGGCCCCGACGGGCAGGGCGGCGCCGACGTTGCGGGCGGCGTCCGTGACGATGCCCATGTCCTTGTGGTGCAGGTCGATGCGGAAGCCCGGCTTGAAGTCGCGGTTGAGGAAGTTGTCCTTCTTGCGCGTCAGCACGGTCGAACCGGCCAGGCCGCCGTTCAGGACGTCCAGCGCGGCGGCCAGGTCCACCCCGGACTTCTCCAGGAAGACCACGGCCTCGGCGCACGCCTGGATGTTGACCGCCACGATCAGCTGGTTGGCGGCCTTCACCGTCTGCCCCGCGCCGTGCGGGCCGCAGAGCACGATGGTCCTGCCGAGCGCTTCCAGTACGGGCCTGGCCTCGTCGAAGTCGGCCTGTTCGCCGCCGACCATGATGGACAGGACCGCCTCGATCGCCCCCGCCTCGCCGCCGGAGACTGGGGCGTCGAGGACCCGGATCCCGCGGTCGGCCGCGTTCTTCGCCAGGTCCACCGAGGTCTGCGGGGTGATCGACGACATGTCGATCAGCAGCGCGCCCCGCCGGGCGTGGGCCAGGATGCCCGCCTCGCCGTAGGCGATGGCCTCCACCTGCGGGGAGGCCGGGACCATGGTGATCACGACGTCGGCGTCCGCGACGGCCTCGGCGATCGACCCGGCGGCCGTGCCGCCCGCGGCGGCGAGCCGGTCCAGCTTGTCCTGCTCCAGCGTGAACCCGGTCACCGAGTAACCGGCCTTGATCAGGTTCTCGGACATGGGGGAGCCCATGATGCCGAGTCCGATCCACGCGATCTTGGGGAGATTACTCATGCGGGGGCCTCTTTCGACACACGTACATCAGAAGGTCAGCTGCATCGGACGGTCAGGTGGCGAGCCAGCCGAACGCCTCGGCGCTCGGGCGGTCGCCGGGCTTGTACTCCAGGCCGACCCAGCCGTCGTAACCGGCTTTCCGCAGCCGGCCGAGGAGGTCCTCCAGCGGCAGCGATCCGGTGCCCGGCGCGCCGCGCCCCGGGTTGTCCGCGATCTGCACGTGGCCGGTCCGCCCGGCGTACGCGTCGACCACCGCGGCCAGGTCCTCGCCGTTCATCGACAGGTGGTAGAGGTCGAGCAGGAACGCCGCGTTCCCGAGTCCGCTCGCCGCGTTGACCCGGTCCACGACCTCGATCGCGGCGGGCGCGCTCACCAGGGGGTAGAGCGGGGACTCCGGCTTGTTGAGCGCCTCGATCAGCAGGGTCGCCCCGATCGCGTCCGCCGCGCGGGCGGCCAGGACGAGGTTGTCCAGGGCGAGGGTGTCCTGGAGGTGCGGGTCGACGCCTTCGACGCGGTTGCCGTACAGCGCGTTGAGCGCCGTGCAGCCCACGGAGGCGGCGAAGCCGGCCGCGACATCGATGTTGGCGCGGAAGCGCTCGGCCTCCACGCCGGGCACGGAGAGCGCCCCGCGGTCGGGTCCCGGCAGCCGGCCGGCGTAGAAGTTCAGGCCCACCAGCCGCGTGCCCGCGTCGTCGAGCGCCTTCCTGAGCGCGTCGAGCTCGGCCTGCGGCGGTGTGGGGGTGTCGATCCAGGGCCACCACAGCTCGACCGCGTCGAAGCCCGCCGCGGCCGCGGCGGCCGGGCGCTCCAGGAGCGGGAGTTCCGTGAAGAGGATGGACAGGTTCACATCGAAGCGCTGCTCGGAGAAACTCATGAGGGGCCAGGCGCTCCTTCCGTATTGCGGAAGTTATTTTCTGCTTGATGGAAGCCTGCCCGGCGGGCTCGGGGCCTGTCAAGTGGCGTTTCGGTAATTCCTGCCCCGGCTCCCGGTCCACCCGGGTGCGATTGGCCCCGGACAGGGCGGCCGGGGCTCCCTAACGTCGGCGGCGGCCGGGTTACCCGCCGCGCCCCGCCGATCCTGGAGGAATGCCCCGTGTCCGTCGGTTACCGCCACGTCGACGTGTTCGCCACCGGCCCGTACACCGGCAACAGCCTCGCGGTCTTCGGCGCCGACGGCGATCTGCCCGGCGGCGATCTGCCCGCCGGCGATGTGCCCGGAGGTGATCTGTCCGGTGGTGATCCGGGCCGCGGCCCCACCGCCGGGCAGCTGCTCGCGATCACCCAGGAGGTACGGCACTTCGAGTCGGTCTTCCTCGCTCCGCCCGACGCGGCCGGGGTGGTCCCGGCCCGGGTCTTCGACCTGTTCGGGGAGCTGGACTTCGCCGGCCATCCCGTCCTCGGCGCGGCGGCCGTCCTCCACGAGCGGGCGGGCGGGGCCGGACCGCGCCGCTGGACCTTCCGGTTGCCGGGCGCCACCGTGGGCGTGACGACGACACCGTCCGGCGCCGGCTTCACCGCGCTGCTCGACCAGGGGCCGCCGCGCTTCCTGGGCGAGGTCCCGGCGGGCGACCGGCCCGCGATCGCGGCGGCGCTCTCCCTCCCCGCCGGGGCGCTGGCGGACCTGCCGCTGGAGGTGGTCTCCACGGGCCTGAGCTACCTGATCGTGCCGGTGACCTCGGGGCTCCCCGGGGCGGGCATCGCCCACCCCGGCTTCGGGGCGCTGCTGGAGCGGTACGGGGCGAGGTTCGCGTACCTCCTCGACCTCGGGACGGACAGCGGCCCGGAAGGCCGGAGCTGGAACAACGACGGGGTGCTGGAGGACGTCGCCACCGGCAGCGCGGCCGGCTGTGTGGGCGCCTATCTCGCCCGGCACGGGCTGGTCCCCCCGGACGCCGAATTCACCCTGGCCCAGGGGCGGTTCGCGGGCCGTCCGAGCCTGATGCGGGTCATGCCCCAGGGGCCTCAGGACGCCCTGGTGAACGTACGGGTCGGGGGCGAGGTCGCCTTCGTGGCGGCCGGGCGGCTCGACCGGCTCCCGCCCCCGGTGGGGGGCTCCGGGGCAGGGCCGGTGTGACGCCGGATCCGTTAAGGTCGACTTCCGGCACGACCATGGAGGCGCGGTGCGACTGCGGGTGGAGTTCACGACCGAACCCTTCGATCTCGACGAGGCGCCCGCGCACGCGGTGGTGGCCCGGGAGGTCGTGGGGAGCGCGCCGCTGGACGCCGTCGACGTCGGCCCGTTCGGCAACACCGCCGAGGGCGGGTCGGACGAGGTGCTGGCGGCCGTGCAGGCGCTGCTGCGCGAGACGCTGGCCGCGGGCGCGACCCGGGTCTCGCTCCAGGTCAGCGTGATCGACGCGGAGAGCGGTCGGTGACCGCGCCGCGCGACCACCCCCTCGTCGCCGCGGTCAGGCCGCTGGTGGACGCGATGGGCGGCGAGCTGATGGCGGCCGGGGAGGCCGAGCCCGACGACGTCGTGCTCGCCTGGGAGGGCGAGGACGTCCTCGCCGTACGGCTGCCGCAGCTCTCGGAGTCTTTGGACCACATCCTGGCCGCGCTGGAGCGCCGGCACGGCATGCCGCTGGCCGAGTTGGACCGTAAGTCCAAGCAATCGGTCGTCCGGGTCCTGGAGGCGCGCGGCGCCTTCTCCGTACGGCACGGCGTGGAGACGGTGGCGAGCGCGCTCGGCGTCAGCCGCTTCACGGTCTACAACTACCTGAACTACGCCAACGAGCAGCGGGCCAAGGCGCGCGAGGACGGCGAAGGGCAGCCCCCGGCGGGCGGTTGAGCTGACCGGCCGTCAGTTATTCCCGGCCGGTTCCGTCCCCCTGGCGGCCCGCCCGGCCCGCCCCAAAGCTTGGCAAACATCCGGGCAAAGGGACCTTGTGCCCCCGGCCGGATCCGCCCGCCCGGACGTCGCGCACGGCCGCCCGGACGCCGGGCACGGCCGTCCGCGCTCCGCACGGTGGCCGCCGGGTCACGTACGGACGCGTAACGGAAAGTCTTCTCCGAATACGGACGTATCGCCCCATTTTGGGCGCACGGCAGGTCTGCTTACTCTTGCCGAATGAATGATCCCAATTCGGAAGAAAACGGATCTATGACCTCTGCACCTCCTCACTCCTCCCCGGGTGCGACCCGCGTCGCGGGCGCGCTCGCGTCCACCGTCAGCGACTCCAAGTGGAAACCGGCGACCTGGATCCTCCTGATCGTCCTCTGCGGAGCGCTCTTCCTCGACGGTCTCGACCTCACGATGGTCGGGGTCGCCCTGCCGGACATCGGCAGGGACCTGCACCTGTCGGCCAGTTCGCTGCAATGGATCGTCAGCGGCTACGTCCTCGGGTACGGAAGCCTCCTGCTGCTCGGCGGCAGGGCGTCCGACCTGCTGGGGCGCCGGCGCGTCTTCCTCGCCGCCTTGTGCGTGTTCGGGGCGGCATCCGTCGTCAGTACCTTCGTCGACAGCGACATCCTTCTCATCGCCCTGCGCTTCATCAAGGGCGCGTCGGCCGCCTTCACCGTCCCGGCGGGGCTGTCGATCATCAACACCACCTTCACCGAGGGCAAGGCGCGAAGCCGCGCCATGGGGATCTACGCCGCCTGCGGCGCGAGCGGCTTCTCCCTGGGCCTGATCTTCGGCGGCCTGCTCACCGAGCTGAACTGGCGGCTCACCTTCCTCGTCCCCGGACCGATCGCCCTCGCGCTGGTCGTCGCCGGACTGAGGGTCATCCCGCGCGTCCCGAGGGAGAAGCTCAGCCTCTCCGGGCTGGACCTCCGCGGCGCGGTGACCTGCACCGCGGCGCTGCTGCTCCTGGTGTACGCGGTGGTGGAGGCGCCCACGCACGGCTGGGGCAGTCTCTCCACGATCGGGCTGCTGGCGCTGAGCGTGGCGCTGATGGCGGTGTTCGTCGTCCTCGAACGCAGGCACGCCACCCCGCTGCTGCGGCTGGGCATCCTGCGCTCGGCACCGCTGGTCCACGCGAACATCTCGGCGGCGGTGATGTTCGGCGGCTACGTCGCCTTCCAGTTCCTGGTGACGCTGTACGTGCAGAACTCGCTCGGCTGGTCGCCCATCCACATGGCCCTGGCCTTCCTGCCCGGGGGACTGATCGTGGTCCTCAGCGGCTCGAAGATCCCCCTCCTGCTGGAGCGGTTCAGCACGGTCAAGCTCCTCCTCGCGGGCCTGCTGGCCTTCGCGGCCGCCTACGCCCTGTTCCTGCGCGTCAGTCCCGGGCAGGCGTACGCGAACTTCATGCTGCCCACGATCCTGCTGCTCGGCGTCGGCTTCGCGCTCTGCTTCCCGGCGGTGAACGTGCAGGCCACGGCCGGTGTGAAGGACGAGGAGCAAGGGCTCGCCTCGGGCATCCTGAACTCCAGCCTCCAGATCGGCGGCGCGATAGTCCTGGCGGTCGTCACCGCGATCCTGGGCACCGGGACGACCCACATCCAGCACGCGCAGCTCCTGCCGCACATGAAGGCCGCGATCGGCGTCACCGTCGGCATCACGATCTTCGCGCTGCTGGTGACCGTCGTCCAGTACACCCGTAACCGGCGCCAGGAGGCGGCGGCCGTCGAGGCCGAGCCGAGCGAGCGCCCCGAGTACTCGGAGGTATGACCTGGCACGAGAGATGAGAGACATGACCTGACCGAGGAAAAGCCGGAGGAGGCGACCAGGGCCCGTGGGGCCCCGGTCGCCTCCTCGCGCGTGCCGCCGCCCGGCCGGTCCGTATACGAGATTTCAACAAACTGTTGACGCCGTGAGGCCGAGCGCGTTAGCTAAGGGCAGTCAAGGGCAGCCCGTCCAGCACACCACGGAGGCACCGTGACGCACCGGCCACCCCCGGGCCTCGCCCGGTTCAACGTCTCGTCCGACCGTGCGGCCCTGGCCACCCTCCGCGAGGTGTGCGCCAGTTCGGCGTGGGGGAGGCGGCTGCTCGCCCACCGTCCGTACGCCACCCTGGACGCCCTCCTCACCGCCGCGGACACCGCCGTGGCGGCGCTGACGGCGGACGACCTGGCCGAGGCGATGGCCGGACACCCGCCGATCGGCCGCCCCGCGCCGGGCGACCCGGTCTCCTCCCGCGAACAGCGGGGGATGGCCGGCGCCTCCGACGCGCTGAAGGCCGAGATGCTCGAACTGAACCTGGCCTACCAGGAGACGTTCGGCCATGTCTTCCTGATCTGCGCCACCGGCGCGACCGGCGAGCGGATGCGCGACGCGCTCAGGACCCGGATCGGCCACACGCCCGCCGAGGAGCGCGAGATCGTGCGCACCGAACTGGGCAAGATCAACCGCATCCGGCTGACCCGTCTCGTCCACGAAGGAGACTGACCCGTGAGCACCCGCCCCGATCCCGGCAGCGAGCCCCGCGACCACACCCCCGCGTCCGTGTCCACGCACATCCTGGACACCAGCGCCGGGCGCCCCGCCCCCGACGTCGCCGTCTCGCTCGCGGCCCGCGGGGGACCCGGCGCCGCCTGGGTGACGCTCGGCGGCGCGCGGACCGACGCGGACGGGCGGTGCGCCGGGCTGCCGGCGCTGCCGGCGGACACCACGCACGTACGGCTCGACTTCACCACCGGGCCGTATCTCACCCGCAGGACACAGGCCGAGGAGCGGCAGGACGCCCCCGCGCTACGGGACAGCGGTGCGTTCTTCCCGGAAGTGACGGTCACCTTCGCCGTCACGCCGGGCGAGCACTTCCACGTACCGCTGCTGCTCAACCCGTTCGGCTACTCCGTTTACCGAGGGAGCTAGCAGGCATGCCCACCACGCTCGGACAGAACCAGTACGGCAAGGCGGAGAACCGCGTCGTCAAGATCACGCGGGACGGCGCCACCCACCACATCAAGGACCTGAACGTCTCGGTCTCGCTCTCCGGGGACCTGGACGACGTGCACCACTCCGGTTCCAACGCCCATGTGCTGCCGACCGACACCATGAAAAACACGGTGTACGCGTTCGCCAAGGAGCACGGCATCGAGTCCCCGGAACAGTTCGGCATCGTGCTGGCACGGCACTTCGTGACCACCCGCGCCCCGATCGACCGGGCCCGCGTACGGATCGAGGAGTACGCCTGGGAGCGGATCGGGACCGGGGGCGGGGACGGCGGTGGAGAGGCCGGCGGAGAACGGGGCGGGCACTCCTTCGTCCGCCGGGGGCAGGAGACCCGGGTCACCCAGGTCACCTTCGACGGCGAGCGGGTGGAGGTCGTCTCCGGACTCAAGGACCTCACCGTGCTGAACTCGACCGACTCCGAGTTCTGGGGGTTCGCCAAGGACCAGTACACGACTCTCAAGGAGGCGTACGACCGGATCCTCGCGACCGACGTGTCCGCGCGCTGGCGGTACGGGTGGTCCGGCGGCGAGAGCGGCGAGGCCGGGGCGCCCGACTGGAACGAGTCGTACGAACAGAGCAAGCGCCACGTGCTCACGGCCTTCGCCGAGACCTACTCGCTCTCGCTCCAGCAGACCCTCCACCGGATGGGCACCCGGGTCCTGGAGCACCGCGCCGAGATCGACGAGATCCGGTTCTCGCTCCCCAACAAGCACCACTTCCTCGTCGACCTCGCGCCGTTCGGGATCAAGAACGACACCCCCGACGGAGCCGTCTACCTCGCCGCGGACCGCCCCTACGGCCTGATCGAGGCCACCGTCCTGCGCGACGGCGCCGACGCGCGGATCGCCCCGGACCTCACCACCCTCTGACCCGATCAGCCTCTGACCCGGTCAGCCACCGACCCGACCGCCCTCTGCCCCCTGATCACCCGTACAGGAAGAGGAACCGCCATGGCGGCACCGCGCGTCCCGCGCATCGTCATCGAGAACTGCGCCGTCGCGACCGTGGACGCGCACGACACCGAGTACGCCTCGGGCCACGTCGTGATCGCCGGCCACCGGATCGAGTCGGTCGGCGCGGGCCCCGCCCCCGCCGGCCTGGAGAACGTCGTCCGGCGCGTCGACGGCACCGGGCACCTCCTGACGCCCGGCCTCGTCAACACCCACCACCACTTCTACCAGTGGATCACCCGCGGACTCGCCACCGACCACAACCTCTTCGACTGGCTGGTCGCGCTCTACCCGGTCTGGGCGCGCATCGACGAGCCGATGCTCCGCGCCGCCGCCCGCGGGTCCCTCGCCATGATGGCGCGCGGCGGGGTCACCACCGCCATGGACCACCACTATGTCTACCCGCGCGGCGCCGGCGACCTGACGGGCGCGATCGTGGAGTCCGCGACCGAGACCGGCGTCCGGTTCACCCTCGCCCGTGGGTCCATGGACCGGGGGCAGACGGACGGCGGCCTGCCACCGGACTTCGCCGTCGAGTCCCTGGACGGCGCCCTCGCCGCCACCGAGGAGGCCGTCGACCGCTACCACGACTCCTCCTTCGACGCGATGACCCAGATCGCGGTGGCGCCCTGCTCCCCCTTCTCCGTCTCCACCGAACTCCTCAAGCTGGGCGCCGAGTTGGCCCGCCGTAAAGGGGTCAGGCTGCACACGCACGGCAGTGAGACCGTCGAGGAGGAGCGGTTCTGCGAGGAGCGCTTCGGGATGGGTCCCACCGACTACTTCGAGTCGACCGGCTGGCTCGGCGACGACGTGTGGATGGCCCACTGCGTGCACATGAACGACGCCGACATCGCCGCCTTCGCCCGTACCGGCACCGGTGTCGCCCACTGCCCCTCCTCCAACGCCCGCCTGGCCGCCGGGATCGCGCGGGTGCCCGACATGCTCGCCGCCGGCATCCCCGTCGGCCTCGGCGTCGACGGCACGGCGTCCAACGAATCGGGCGAACTCCACACCGAACTGCGCAACGCCCTCCTGGTCAACCGTCTGGGGGCCCACCGCGAGGCCGCTCTGACGGCCCGTCAGGCGTTGCGCCTCGGGACGCACGGCGGGGCGCGGGTGCTGGGCCGCGCCGACCAGATCGGCTCGATCGAGGCGGGCAAACTCGCCGACCTCGTGCTCTGGAAGATGGACACCCTCGCCCACTCCTCCATCGCCGACCCGGTGTCCGCGCTGGTCCTCGGCGCCGCCGCCCCCGTCACCCTCTCCCTCGTCAACGGACGGACCGTCGTCGAGGACAACCACCTCACCACCGTCGACGAGGACGCCGTCGCCCGCTCCGCCAGGAGCGAGGCCCGGCGCCTCGCCCGGATCGCCGGACACGACTGATCCGGCCACGCACTCCGGTCGGGGGGGACGGCCCCCGCCCGGAGCCGCAGGCCCCCGGGCCCGCGGCGACACGACCGGGGGCGCCGTACCGACGGCGGTACGGCGCCCCCGGTCACGAATCGCCCGCGCGATCCGTCAGAGAGGGGAAGGACGACCCACCCCCGCTCGCACCGAGGACACCTCACCGATGGACGAACCCCTCGCCGGAACCTCCCCCGCCGACGACTTTCTCGCGGAACGCTTCGAGGCCCACCGCCCCCACCTGCGCGCCGTGGCCTACCGGATGCTCGGCTCGCTGACCGAGGCCGACGACGCCGTACAGGAAGCCTGGCTGCGGCTCGGCCGTACCGACAGCACCCGCATCGAGAGCCTGGGCGCCTGGCTGACCACCGTGGTCGGACGGGTCTGCCTGGACCTGCTGCGCACCCGCGCCTCCCGCCGCGAGGAACCGTGGGACGGGGTGTACGTCCCCGACCCGGTGGTCAGCCGGGAGAACGGCGTCGACCCCGAGCAGGAGGCGCTGCTCGCCGACTCGGTCGGGCTGGCACTGCTCGTGGTGCTGGAGACCCTCGCCCCGGCGGAGCGGCTCGCGTTTGTCCTGCACGACATGTTCGCCGTGCCCTTCGAGGACATCGCCCCGCTCGTCGGCCGTACGCCGACCGCCGCCCGGCAGCTCGCCAGCCGGGCCCGTCGCCGCGTCCGGGGAACGCCGACCGTTCCGGACGCGGACCTCGGCCGGCAGCGGGAGGTGGTCGACGCCTTCCTGGCCGCCTCGCGCGGCGGGGACTTCGACGCGCTCGTCGCCCTGCTCGACCCCGGGGTCGTGATGCGGGCCGACCACGGCTCCGCGCCGGCGCGCGGCCTCCGCGAGATCCACGGCGCGAAGGCGGTGGCGGACCAGTCGCTCACGTTCTCCCGCCTCGGCGCCGGGGGCGGCGGTGTCCTGCGGCGGGCCCTCGTCAACGGGGCCGCCGGCCTGGTCGTCTCCCGCGAGGGGCGGCCGCTCTCGGTCCTGGGCTTCACGGTCGCGGCCGGCCGGATCGTGGAGATCGACATCCTCGCCGACCCGGAACGACTGGCCCGGCTCGACCTCACGGTCCTGGACTGAGCGCGCGTACGGAAGCCGCCTTGCACGCGAAAGGGGCGGGGCGGGTACGGCCCGAGCCGTACCCGCCCCGCCCCCGTCGCCGGATCAGGCCGTCGCCACCGCGAAGACGTGGATGACGCCGCCGTCGGTCGTGCCCGGCAGGGTCACGCTCGCGAGCCGCTTGCCCGCCCGCAACGGGATCGGCGCCGTCGCGAACACGTCCGTGCCCACCTGGTCCACCCCGCCGCCCGACACGTCCCGGTACGTGGTGTGGACGGCGACCACGTTGCCGAAGGACGGCTGCTGGCTGCCGCCGCCCAGCGTCCAGTCGCTGAACCCGATGGACGCCTCCTGGGTCGTGCCGTCGGTGTACGTGAGCGTCACCGTGCCCGTCGTCGCGCCGTTGATGGCGCTGCCCAGCAGGCTCAGCTCCGTCGCGTCCGGCGAGGCCGCCGACACGTCGAGGACCTGCGGCGCGCCCCCGCCCACCACCTCGATGTTGTCCGGGTCGCCCGGGTTCACCGCGGGCCAGGTGAAGTCGAAGCCGCCCGCCGAGACCGTGCCGCCGGGCTTCGCGCCCGCTCCCGCGAGGGCCTTGGCCGAGTAACTCCAGCCCTGGCCGTCGAAGTTGGCCTGCGGGTTGGTGTCGTCCGCCGAGATGCCCGCGTTGTTGAGGTTCCACAGCACGCTGTCCCGCGCGGCGACGGTCACCGCGAGCGACGTCCTCGGCAGGGCCGTGCCGGAGGCCGACGTCAGCGTCACCGGCACCGTGTAGAAGCCGGGCCGGGCGCCGGCCGCGGCCGTGACGGTGAACTTCTCACTGCCCGAACTCCCGCCCGGCACGGCGAAGTCACCCTCCGACGGGGTCACCGTGATCCCGTCGGGCGGGGTGGCCTTCCAGTGCACGGTGGTCGCCGCGTCCTCGATCGTCTGCACCTTGACCTCGGATCCGGTCCCCGCGCTCCCCGGCTCGACCTTCACCTGGCCGGGCGCGGTCCCGGTGAAGAACGGCACCCCGCCCTCGCGGAAGGACGGCGGGGCGTCGGCCGGGGCGCTGCCCCAGGCCTTGTCCGGCGTGCTGCCCAGCGTGTAGTCCAGGGTGCCGCCGCGCGTGACGAAGGAGGCGGGCACCCACGGCTTGGTGGACTTCTTGCCGTCGGTGCGCAGGCCCCGTACGTACAGGTTCTCCGCCGAGGCGCCCGGCGCGTTGACCGTGATCTTCTTGCCGTGTCCGGTACGGATCACCGCGCGCGGGAACAGCGGCGCGGACAGCACCAGATCGGCCCGGCTGGGCACCTGCGGGTACATGCCGAGCGCGGAGAAGACGTACCAGGACGACATCGTGCCCGCGTCGTCGTTGCCGGGAATGCCGCCCGGCTGGTCGGTCCAGAGCTGGTCCAGCTCGGCGCGTACGGTCTCCTGGGTCTTCCAGGGCGCCCCCAAGTAGTCGTAGAGGTAGGGGGCGTTGATGTCGGGCTCGTTGGTGGGGTCGTAGCGCGTGGGGTCCTGCGCCGAGAAGTCGAAGGCGCCGTCCGGGGTCCGGAAGAACGCGTCGAGCCGCTTCACCGCGGCCTCGTTGCCGCCCATCGCGCGGGCCAGGCCCGCCACGTCCGAGTAGACCATCCAGGTGTACCGGGCGCTGGTGCCCTCGACGAAGCCGCTCTCGGTGCTCGGCGAGAACGAACCGCCGACCCAGGTGCCGTCCGCCTTCCTGTCCCGCATGTAGCCGCCCTGCGGGGTCGCGTTCGCGTCGAAGACGTACCGCCACGCGCCCGAACGCTCCAGGAACTTCTTCTGGTTCGCGCGGTCGCCGGTGGCGCCGGCCAGTTCCGACAGGCCGTGGTCGGCCGCCGCGTCCTCCAGGGTCTCGGCCGCGCCGCCCCAGCAGTGGCAGCCGTCCGCCGGTACGTAACCGAGCTCCAGGTACTTGTCGAGCGCCGGGCGCTGCCCGACGCACTCCACGTTGCAGCCCGCGCTGTCCGAGTCGTTCGCCGTCGGCACGGTCGCCGCCGTGATCAGGGAGTGCAGCGCGCCCTTGACGTCGAAGTCGCGGCCCCCGAAGGCGTGGATCCCGGCGAGCGCGGCGGCCGACGGATCGCCGGACATCACACTCGTCTTGCCGTTCTCCAGCAGCCAGCGGTCCCACTCGCCGCCGCGCTGGTTCGCGTAGTTGAAGAGGGACTGGGCGTAGTCGCTGCCCGCCCTCGGGTTGAGCAGGGTCATCAACTGCACCTGCGCGCGGTACTGGTCCCAGCCGGAGAAGGTCCCGTACTGCGCCTGCTGGCCCTTGGCGAGCCGGTGCGGCGCCCGGTCCGCGCCGAGGTAGCGCCCGTCGACGTCGCTGGTCAGCGTCGGTTCCAGCATCGAGTGGTACAACGCCGTGTAGAAGGTGGTGCGTCGGGCGTCCGAGCCGCCGCTCACCTTGACCTTGTCCAGCTCATTCCGCCACGCCGACTCCGCCCGCGACCGCACCGAGGCGAAGGTCTCGCGTGGCGGGTTCTCGGCCTTGAGGTTGGCCTCCGCGCCGGCCGCGCTGACGTACGAGATCGCCACCTTCGCCTGGACCTCGGTGGTGCCCGGCGCGAACGTGACGTAGGCGCCCGAGCCCTTGCCCGCCGCCGGGATGCCGTTCGTGCCGTAGCCGGTGCCACCGGAGGCCGACGTCGATCCCGGGTTCAGGGTGGTGTCGGTCCAGGTGCCGGCCTTGGCGAAGGGCCGGTCGAAGTGGGCGGTGAAGTAAAGGGTGTAGAGGTCGTGGCGGTTGTTCGCGCTCTGCGGGCCGCAGAAGTTGCCCGCGCTGACCGAGCCGGTCACGGTGCGCGCCGCCGCGTCCACCCGGACGGTCGCGTCGCCGCTGCCCGTCTCCGAGTTGGACGTACGGAACAGCATGCTGGCGGGCTTGTCGGCGGGGAAGCCGAAGCGCCCCGAGCCGGTACGGGGGGTGGTGGTCAGCTCCGCGGACGCGCCGCTGGCCAGCCCCACCTTGTAGTAGCCCGCCTCGGCGGTCTCGTCCGCGTGGGAGAACGAACTGGCGTACTTGGCGTCGGTGGTGTCGGCCGTGGGGGAGGAGTCGACGTCGCCGACGTACGGCATCACGGGGATGTCGCCGTTGGCCCCGTAACAGCCCACGCCGTTGAGGTGGGTGAGGCTGAAACCGCGGATCTTCGTCGCGCCGTACTCGTACCCGCCGGGAGCGGGGGTCGAGACCTGGCTGCCCCGGGAGTTCTGCGGGCTCCACGCCAGCATGCCGAAGGGCTGTACGGCGCCGGGGTAGGTGTTGCCCGCGTTGGTCGAGCCGATCAGCGGGTCGACGTACGCCGCGGTGTCCCGCACCTCGCCCCGGGGCGGGGCGGCGGACGAGGCGGCCGACGCGGGGACGGCGGCGGCCAGGGAGAGGACCGTACCGAGCGCCGCCACGAGGGCGACGGCCACGCCTCCGGGCGTCCGGCGCCGTGGGGAGCGCGGTGTCGGCCGGAGCCGCCCCGCGCGGGAGCGATCTGATGGGGTGTCTGACACCGGAGCCTGCCCTTCGTCGGTTCGGACAACGCCTTGTCGGACAACGTTGTCATGACGCGGTCAGGATGCTCCTCCGGTTGATCACCAGGTGTCAAGAGTGCGCGTGCGGCGCGCCGTACCCAGCGCCGCACGCGCACGATCATGGGGGAGGCGGGCCGTCAGGTCCGCCGGGTCCGCCTAGCCGATGTGGAAGCTGTCCCCGTACACCTTCCAGTCGAGGGGCGGGTTCAGGTTCAGGTTGCCCTTGCTGAGGAAGACCCGCTGCGCCGTGTCGACGCGGCTGGTGTCCGAGTGGGCCTCCTCCTGCTCCATCGCCCAGACGCGGGCGTCGAGGAAGGCGTTCAGCCAGGTGGTCTCGTTGCCGCCCTGGGCCGGCGGCTTGGCCTTGGCGAGCGCGCGCTTGCGGATGCCGCCGAAGCTCGTGCCGTCGGAGCCGTCGCCGTGCATCACGATGGCGTCGTAGTAGATGAACTGGCCGAGCACGCCGACGCCGTCCGACTTGCCGCGGCTCACCGCGGGGTTGAAGTAGACGCGGTCGCGCTCGTCGTTCTGCGCGGTCTGGAACTTGGTGTCCTTGGCGGCCGTCTTCCAGGCGCTGACGAAGCCGGAGCCGAGGCCGGAGTGCGAGTCCGTGCCGTCGACGGCACGCAGCGCGGGCAGGTACTTGGCGAGCGCGTTGCCCGGCACCCGCTGGGTGTAGAGCTCGACGAGATCGAGCATGTCGTGCGTGCCCGAGCAGAAGCCGATGATGCCGGCGGTGTAGCCGCGGCCGTCACCGATGTCCTCGATGTAGCCGTACTGCGCCTTCCAGTTGAGCGAGGAGTTCTCCGCGCTCGACACGAGCTGCATGGCGATTTCCTTCTTCGCCGGGTCGTCCAGCCCGATCGCCGCGGCCGCCCGCACACCGGCGGAGGTGGCGGTGACGCCGGCGGGGGCGGGTGCCGTGTTCGCCACGGCGGTGGCCGGGATCGCCACCAGGGTGAGTCCGAGCAGGGCGTGGGGGAGGAACTTGAGCCGGCGCGAGGAGCGTATGGGGGACATGGACACCTGAGGCCTCCAGAGGGGGATTCCCGCGTGGGTTGTTTGTTAGGAAGCTTTCCTACCAAAGGATGGAGGCCGCGTACACCCGTCCGGCACAAGGAAGATCTGGCGCCGGGGTGGTTAGGGCGGTTCTGCGAGGGAGTGTTACGTGCGGCGACGGGGGGTGTTACTCACCGGCAATGCGGTAACGGTCGCCGTAGACCCGCCAGTCGAGCGGAGGATCGAGGTCGAGGTTGCCCTCGGCCAGGAAGACACGCTGGGCGGTTTCGACGCGACTCGTGTCCGTGTGGGAGGGTTCGCGGCGGATCGCGTCGACCCGCGCGTCCAGGAACGCGCCGAGGTACTCCTTCTCGTCGCCCCCGTCGGCGGGTGCGTCGGCCGCGCGCAGGGCCCGCGCCCGGATCGTACGGAAGCCGACCGTGCCCTTCGTGTCGCCCGCCCCGTGCATCACGTACGCGTCGTAGTAGATGAACTGCCCCAGGACGCCGAGCCCGTCGGCCTTCGCGCGGGACACGGCCGGGTCGAAGTACTCCCGGTCGCGCTCGGCGTCCTGCGCCGCGCGCAGCGCGGGGTCCGTGGCGGCCTGCTTCCAGGCGGTGGTGAAGGGGGCGCCGAGGCCGGTGTGCGAGGCGGAGCCGTCGACCGCCCGCAACGCCGGGAGGAAGGGGGCGAGCCGGTTGTGCGGCCGGGCGTCCGTGTACCGCCGTACGACCTGGAGGAGGTCGCCGCAGCCGGTGCAGAATCCGATGATCCCGGCGGTGTAGCCGCGGCCGTCGCCGATGTCCTCGATGTACCCGTACTGCGCCTTCCAGTCGAGCGAGGAGTTCTCGGCGCTGGAGACCAGCTCCATGGCGATCTCCTTCTTCGCCGGATCGTCCAGCCCCGCGGGCGCCCCGGCGGCCGGGCCGCACGCGGCGCACAGGACGAGCGCCACCAGGGCGGGCAGGGACAACAGGCGGCGGAGCGTGGGGATCACGGGTCGGGTCTTTCCTCGGGGTACGGACCGGGCGCGGGTCCGCCGCGCGGTGGCGTACCCGCGCACGGAGTGCCCCGGGCAGATCACGAGATTACGCGCGCGCTCCCGGTGGGACTGTCCTCCGCGTCCCGCGTGTCCGTGGCGCCCGCCTCGTCCTCCCCGTCCTCCGCCGCGTCCCGTGCGGTGCCGGGGGACGGCCCCCGGCGCAGCAGGGCGACCGCCACCAGGAGCGCCGCCGCCGCGACCCCCGCCGCCGAGAGGAACGCGAGCCGGTAGCCGCCGCCCGCCGCCGGGCCCGCGGCCTCGCCGGCCGCGAGGAGGTCCCGCGTACGGTCCGAGGCGAGGGCCGCGTGGACGGCGAGACCGAGCGCGCCGCCCACCACCTGCGTCGTACTGAAGAGCCCCGACGCCAGTCCGCCGTCCTCGGGGTGTACGCCGGCCATGGCCAGGCCCGTCAGCGCGGGCATCGCCAGGCCGAAGCCGACCCCGAGCAGCACCATCACCGGCAGGACGTCGGTCGCGTACGAGCCGTCCGCGGGCGCCCGCCCGAACAGCGCCAGTCCGCCGACGATCAGGATCAGCCCGCCGAACAGCAACGGCCGCGGTCCGAAACGGGTGTTGAGCCGCGCCGAGAACCCGAGCATCATCACCCCGATGACCACGGGCGCGGGCAGGAAGGCCACCCCGGTGGCCAGTTCGCCGAGTCCGAGGACCCGCTGGAGGAACAGCGCGCCGAGGTACTGGAAGGTGAACATCCCCGCGACCATGAGGACTTGGACGAGATTGGCGCCGGTGACGGTACGGGACCGCAGCAGCCCGAGCCGCAACAGCGGGTCCGCGGCGTACCGCTGCCGGACGGCGAAGGCCGCGAGCAGCAGCAGGGACAGGGCGCCGAGGACGAACGTGCGGCCCGACCCCCAGCCGTGGTCGGCGGTCCGCACCAGCGTGTACACCCCGAGCATCAGCGCGCCGGTCACCAGGACAGCGCCCAGGTAGTCGGCGCCCTCGCGCAGGCCCTGCCCCGGGTCGTCCGCCAGGACCCGGCGGGCGGCGACCAGCGCGACGGCGCCGATCGGCAGGTTGATGAGGAAGATCGCGTGCCAGCCGACGGTCGCGGTGAGGGCGCCCCCGAGGAAGGTCCCGATGGCGCCGCCCGCGGCGGCCGACGCGCTGAACACGGCGATGGCCCTGGTCCGTTCGCGGTCCTCGGGGAAGAGTGCCACCAGCATGCCGAGCACCACGGCCGAGGTCATCGCCCCGCCGACGCCCTGGAGGAAGCGCGCCGCGACCAGGGTGCCGGCGGTGGGGGAGAGCCCGCAGAGCACGGAGGCCGCGGTGAACACGGCCAGTCCGGAGACGAACATCCGGCGGCGGCCGAGGAGGTCACCCAGCCGTCCGGCGAGCAGCAACAGCCCGGCGAAGGCGATGAGATACGCGTTGACCACCCAGGCGAGCCCGGCCGGCGAGAAGCCGAGATCGGACTGGATCGCGGGCATCGCGACGGTCACGATGCTGCCGTCCAGCACGGTCATGAGGCTTCCCGCGCACAGCACGACGAGGGCTGTCCGGCGGGAAGGATGAGAGGGTGGAACGGTCTGCACGTCCCTGTCCATGGGCGATGACCTCCAAAGGCGCACGATCTGTAACGGAGGTCATCGTGGGTGACCGTGAAGCTCGGCAGAAGGAGGCACTTCGATGTCCCAGGGGAACACGCGTGTGACCGCGCAGGTCGTGCACGCGCAGGCCTGCCCGGTCCGGGAAGTTCTTGACAGGGTCGCCGGCAAATGGAGCGTGCTGATCATCGTGGCGGCGGCCCACGGGCCCATCCGCTTCACGGAGTTGGAGCGCTCGATCGAGGGCATCAGCCGCCGCATGCTGACGCTGACGCTGCGGAACCTGGAGCGCGACGGATTGCTGACCCGTACGGTGCACGCCACGGTCCCGCCCAAGGTGGAGTACGAACTGACCCCGGTGGCCCGCGAGTTGCACGCGAGCCTGCTGGGCCTCACGGACTGGGCGGAGCGCCACCGGGTGACGATCGCGGAGTCCCGCGCGGCGTACGACGTGGCGCACGGCCGGGGGCTCGACGCGGGCTGACACCCGTCCGGCCGACCGGGGGGGGGCGGGGCGGACGGTACGTACCGGAGCGCGGCCGCCAGGCCCCCCGGCCGGCGCACGCGCCCTGATCCGTACCGTCCGCCCGCGCGTTACTCCCCGGGCCGCCAGTCGGGTCGCCGGCCGCTCAGCCCGATCACCCGGTCCAGCAGCGGCGCGTCCTGCGGCACGGCGACCGGCGGGGCGAAGATCCCCTCCGCGGGGCGCGGCGCGGCGAGCATCCCGTACGCGGCCCACAGGCCCGCCTCGTCGGCCTCGTACCCCTGACCGGTGGCGCGTGCCAGGTCCCAGCCGTGCACCAGCACCTCGTCGAGGGCGACCACCCCCGCCACCCCGCCCGGCAGGTCGACCCCGCCGACGCGGGTCGCGCCCTCCCAGGCGGCGGGGTCCCGCCACGCCTCCGCCAGCTCGTCCAGCTGCCGGGGCAGCAGCGCGCGCCAGCCCTCCGCCAGCTCGGGCACGCTGCCCGGCTCCGGCGCGGTGTCCGTGGTCGGGCCGCTCTTCTTGCCCGCGGCGTCCCGGAAGGCGATCGTGAGCCCGGCCAGGTGCGCGAGCATGCCCCGGACGGTGTACGCGGGACAGGGGGTCGGCCCGTCCAGCAGTTCGTCCGGGATCCCGGCCGCCACCCGGGCCGTCGCGCGGCACACCGGCCCCAGATCGACCGGGCCCGGCTCGGCGGGCCCGGTCCCGGGCCCGAGGTCCGCGCCCGCCGTCGTACTCGTATCTGTATCCATGCCAGGGAAGACCGCCCCCGCCCGCGAAACTCATCGCGGGCGGGGCCACGGACTCCTCAGCCGCGCAGTTGCTCGTACGCGGGCAGGGTGAGGAAGTCCGCGTAGTCCTCGTCGAGCGCCACCGTCAGCAGCAGGTCGTGGGCCTGCTGCCACTTCCCGGCCGCGAACGCCTCCTCGCCGCTCTCCGCGCGGATCGAGGTGAGCTCGTCGGCGGCCAGCTCGCGGGCCAGCTCCGGAGTGGCCCGTACCGTCCGCCCCCCGTGCTCGAACTCCACCCCGGCGTTGATCCACTGCCAGATCTGGGAGCGGGAGATCTCCGCGGTCGCCGCGTCCTCCATCAGGTTGAAGATCGCCACCGCGCCGCTGCCCCGCAGCCACGCCTCGATGTACCGGATGCCGACCTGCACCGCGTTGCGCATGCCGTCGTACGTGGGGCGGGCGTCCAGCGAGTCGACCGCGATCAGGTCGCCCGCCGCGACGTGGACGTCCTCGCGGAGCCGGTCCTTCTGGTGCGGCCGGTCGCCGAGGACCGCGTCGAACGACGCCTTCGCGATCGGGACGAGGTCGGGGTGCGCCACCCACGAGCCGTCGAAGCCGTCCCGCGCCTCGCGGTCCTTGTCGGCCTTGACCTTCTCGAAGGCGACCTTGTTGACCTCGGGGTCGCGCCGGGACGGGATGAACGCGGCCATGCCGCCCAGCGCGTGCGCGCCGCGCTTGTGGCAGGTACGGACGAGGAGTTCGGTGTACGCGCGCATGAACGGGGCCGTCATCGTGACCGCGTTGCGGTCCGGCAGGACGAACTTGGCCCCGCCGTCACGGAAGTTCTTCACGATCGAGAACAGGTAGTCCCAGCGGCCCGCGTTCAGCCCGGACGCGTGGTCGCGCAGCTCGTAGAGGATCTCCTCCATCTCGTACGCCGCCGTGATCGTCTCGATCAGCACGGTCGCCCGGACCGTCCCCCGCGGGATGCCGACGTAGTCCTGCGCGAAGACGAAGACGTCGTTCCACAGCCGCGCCTCCAGGTACGACTCCGTCTTCGGGAGGTAGAAGTACGGGCCCTTGCCGAGGTCGATCAGCCGCCGCGCGTTGTGGAAGAAGTACAGGCCGAAGTCGACCAGCGCCCCCGGCACCGGCTCCCCGTCCAGCTGGAGGTGACGCTCCGCCAGGTGCCAGCCGCGCGGGCGCATCACGACGGTCGCGAGCTCGCCGGGGGCCTTGAGTGCGTACGCCTTGCCCGAGGACGGGTCCGTGAAGTCGATGCGGCGCTCGTACGCGTCGATCAGGTTGACCTGGCCCAGGACCACGTTCTCCCAGGTGGGCGCGGAGGCGTCCTCGAAGTCCGCGAGCCAGATCCGCGCGCCGGAGTTCAGCGCGTTGATCGTCATCTTGCGGTCGGTGGGACCGGTGATCTCGACGCGGCGGTCGTCCAGCGCGGCCGGCGAGGGTGCGACCCGCCAGGTGTCGTCGGCGCGGACGGCGGCGGTCTCGGGCAGGAAGTCCAGGCTGGAGGTACGGGCGATCTCGGCGCGCCGCTCGGCACGGTGTGCCAGCAGTTCGTCGCGGCGGGGGGTGAACCGGCGGTGCAGCTCGGCCACGAACGTGAGGGCCGCCTCGGTCAGGACCTCGTCCTGGCGGGGCAGCGGCTCGGCGTCCACGACGACCAGGGGGGAGGGAGCGGGAGCGGACATGTCTTTCGACTCCTTCGGCGAGCTGCCGGGCGGTGCCCGGCGGCCGGTTGCTCGCCTCGGACGGCACTGAGTGCCGTGGCGCCGGGATGCGGTCGCAGGTGCCTCCCCCGGGGGGTGGGCGCACCTGACCTGTGGATAGTAGTTTCCTCATGGTGGAAGTTCAATGGTTTGTTGATGTCGAGACTCTCCGCGTCGAGGCATCGTGGCGCGCAGTGCCACACGCCCGCCCCTTCCTCCGCGCCCCTTCTACGCGGGCGGCTCCAGGTGCCGCAGATCCTCCTCCGTGTCGATGTCGAACGCCCGCGCGACATCCCCGCACTCGACCAGGGTGATGTCGTCCTCGCGCGCCGTCAGGTACGCGCGTGCCCCGCGATCGCCCCGGGCATCCGCCGCGATCTCCACCCAGCGGTGCGCGCCGAACACCACGGGATGCCCGCGCCGCCCGTCGTACGCGGCCGACACGAGCGCGTCGGCGGGCGCCTCGGCCGAACGGCACGCGGCCACGACCCGGGCCACCGCCTCCGCCCCGATCCCCGGCTGGTCCACGAGCAGCACCAGGACGGCCCGGGCGTCGGTGGCGGCCAGCGAGGTCAGCCCGGCGCGCAGCGAGGAGCCCATGCCGTCGGCCCACCCCCGGTTGTCGACCAGGACGGACCCCGGCAGCTCCGCGCGGCGGCGCACCTCCTCGGCGGCCGCGCCGAGCACCACGTGCACCGGATCGCAGCCCCCGGCGTGCAGGACGCCCGCCGCGTGCTCGACCAGGAGGGCGCCCCGGTGGGCGAGCAGCGCCTTGGGGCGCCCGCCGAGCCGCCGTCCCCCGCCGGCGGCGAGCAGCAGTCCGGCCACGCGGGGGCGGGCGCCGGGGGTACGGAAGGGGTTCCGTTCGTACGGTGCGGCGGTCATATGCCCTGGATACCTCATCCAGGGGTGTGGCCGCATATGGGGTTCGCAGGAAATCCTTTCGCATTCCCACCGGATTCGGTCCGCGGAGTGGCGCATACCGCGCGGGATGACGTTAACTTGCCTGCGAACCTTGGCGCTTGACCATCGCCGCGGGAGGCAGGAACACATCGGCGCGGGCTGCCGTGCCAGGGCGAGGGGGGATCGCTGTGCTGCGCAGTGCGGGGCAGACGCGGGTGACGGACATCCAGGTACGGGGTGGGCTGCGCGAGGAGCCCGGCGTCGTACCGCGGGAAGAGCCCGGCCGGCGCGACGAGCCCGGTGCGCTCACGCGTGACGACTCCGGTGTGGTCGAGCTGCGGGCCGCCGTGTCGCGGCTGCGGCGCGAACTGGCCGCCTATCCGGCGGAGTTCCGGGACCGGGCGATCGCCGAGGACGAGCTTGCCGCGCTCGCCGCGATGGCGGCGGGCGGTGCGCCCGAGGTGCCCCGCATGCGCCGCTCGCTGCTGCTGATCGTCGGCTCGATCGGGTCGGTGAGCGCGCTCACCTCCCCGCTGCTGGCGGTACGGGCGGCCGTGGACCTCTTCGGGTACGAGCCCCGCCCCCGCTGAGCGAACCCGGACCCGGACCCGCCGGACTCCGTCAGCCCTGCTGCGGTGTCGTGCTCGCCAGCGCCACGGACAGGTCCCGGGCGACCTCCTGGAGCACCGGGACGATCCGCTCGGTGACCGCCTCCGTCACCCGGCCCGCCGGGCCCGAGATCGAAATGGCCGCCGCCGTCGGGGAGTCGGGGACGGAGACCGCGACGCAGCGGACCCCCATCTCCTGCTCGTTGTCGTCGACGGCGTACCCGGCGCCCCGTACCGTCTCCAGCGCGGCGAGGAAGCCCTCGGCCGTCGTGATCGTCTTCTCGGTGGCCGCGGGCATGCCCGTCCTCGCGAGCAGGGCGCGCACCTCCTCCGGCGGGGTGTGCGCGAGCAGCGCCTTGCCCACCCCGGTCGAGTGCGGCAGGACCCGCCGGCCCACCTCCGTGAACATCCGCATGGAGTGCTTGGACGGGACCTGCGCGACATACACGATCTCGTCGCCGTCCAGCAGCGCCATGTTCGCGGTCTCGCCGGTCTCCTCGACCAGCCGGGCCAGGTAGGGCCGCGCCCAGGTGCCGAGCAGCCGCGCCGACGACTCGCCGAGGCGGATCAGGCGGGGGCCGAGCGCGTACCGCCGGTTCGACTGCTGGCGTACGTAACCGCAGGCCACCAGCGTGCGCATGAGGCGGTGGATGGTGGGCAGCGGCAGCCCGCTGCTGGCCGACAGCTCGCTCAGCCCGACCTCGCCGCCCGCGTCCGCCATCCGTTCGAGCAGGTCGAAGGCGCGCTCCAGGGACTGGACGCCGCCGCTGGCGGGGGTTTTTGCGGCGTCGGTGGTGCTGGCGCTGGACGACGGCACGGCACGGTCCTTTCGGGGCGGGCGGGTGGGCAGGCACGCAGCCTACCGGGCCGGGCCCGGGGTGATCTTTTCGTGCTGTATGACAGCAACGATACCTTCTGTCTGACGGAAAGTGGATTCCGCTTCACGGAAAAGGCCCAACCCGGCGCGAGGGCCCGCGCCCCGGCGGGCCGGTCTTGACGGGGCCCGGCGCGAGGGGAAGACTCCTTCAACAGTTCGTTGAATTCCAGCGGCGGGAACGCGCGGTGGGGAAACGAGGGGCACCGATGTCCGAAGTGAGCCTGGTCCTGCGCTCGACGCGCGTCGTCACCCCGGAGGGCATCCGCCCCGCCTCGGTCGCCGTGACCGCCGCCGACGGCAGGATCGCGGCCGTCCTCCCGTACGACACCGGCGTGCCGCCCGGCGCGCGGCTGGAGGACGCCGGGGACGACGTGGTCCTGCCCGGCCTGGTCGACACCCACGTCCACGTGAACGACCCGGGCCGTACCGCCTGGGAAGGCTTCCGCACCGCGACCCGCGCCGCCGCGGCCGGCGGGATCACCACCCTGCTCGACATGCCGCTCAACTCCCTGCCGCCCACCACCACGGCCGCGCACCTGCGCGTCAAACAGGACGTGGCGCGGCCGCGGACGCACGTCGACACCGGCTTCTGGGGCGGCGCGATCCCCGGCAACGTCAAGGACCTGCGGCCGCTGTACGACGCCGGGGTCTTCGGCTTCAAGTGCTTCCTGTCGCCGTCCGGCGTGGACGAGTTCCCCGAACTGGACCGCGAACAGCTGCGCCGCGCGCTCACCGAGATCACCGGCTTCGGCGGCCTGCTGATCGTGCACGCCGAGGACCCGCACGCCCTGGCCGCCGCGCCTCAGCGGGGCGGCGGCGACTACGCGGGCTTCCTCGCCTCCCGCCCGCGCGCCGCCGAGAACGCGGCGGTCGGCCTGCTGATCGCGGAGGCGAAACGGCTCGACGCGCGGGTGCACGTCCTGCACCTGTCGTCGTCGGACGCCCTGCCGCTGATCGCGGCCGCCCAGCGCGAGGGCGTCCGCATCACCGCCGAGACCTGCCCGCACTTCCTCACCCTCACGGCCGAGGAAGTCCCGGACGGGGCCACGGAGTTCAAGTGCTGCCCGCCCATCAGGGAGGCGGCGAACCAGGACGCGCTCTGGCAGGGGCTCGCCGACGGCACCATCGACTGCGTCGTCTCCGACCACTCGCCCTGCACCACCGACCTCAAGACCCCCGACTTCGCCACCGCGTGGGGCGGCATCTCCTCGCTCCAGCTCGGGCTCCCGGCCGTCTGGACCGAGGCCCGCCGCCGCGGCCACACCCTCGCGGACGTCGCCCGCTGGATGTCCACCGGGCCCGCCGCGCTCGCCGGGCTCGCCGGGAAGGGCGCCGTCGAGGCGGGCCGCGACGCCGACCTCGTGGTCCTCGCGCCCGACGCGACCTTCACCGTCGACCCCGCCGCCCTCCAGCACCGCAACCCGGTCACGGCGTACGCGGGCAGGACCCTGCACGGCGTCGTGCGGTCGACCTGGCTGCGAGGCACCCGTATCGCCCACGAGGGCACCCTCACCGAGCCCGCCGGCCGACTGATCGAGAGGAACGACCGACCGTGACCCAGGCACCTCCGCCCCCGGCACCCCCGCCCTCCTTCACCGGCGCCGCCCGCCCGTACGGCGGCGGCGACCCCTACGCCGACTACCGCGCCGCGCCCTTCCCCTTCACGCACCTGGTCGACCTCGCCGACCGGCGGCTGGGCGCCGGGGTCGTCGCCGCCAACGACGAGTTCTTCGCCGAGCGCGAGAACCTGCTCGTGCCCGGGCCGGCCGTCTTCGACCCCGAGCGGTTCGGGCACAAGGGCAAGATCATGGACGGCTGGGAGACCCGGCGCCGGCGCGGTACCGACGCCGGCCGGCCGCACCCCGCCGAGGACGACCACGACTGGGCGCTGATCCGGCTCGGCGCGCCCGGCGTCGTCCACGGCGTCGTGGTCGACACCGCCCACTTCCGCGGCAACCACCCCCAGGCGGTCTCCGTCGAGGCGACCTCGCTGCCCGGCTCCCCGTCGCCCGAGGACCTCCTCGCCGACACGGTGAAGTGGACCACGCTCGTACCCCGCACCCCCGTCGGCGGGCACGCCGCGAACGGCTTCGTGGTCGACGCCGGACAGCGCTTCACCCACCTGCGCCTCAACCAGCACCCCGACGGCGGGGTCGCCCGGTTGCGCGTGTACGGCGAGGTCGCGCCCGACCCGGCGTGGCTGGCCGCGCTCGGTACGGTCGACCTCGTCGCGCTGGAGAACGGCGGTGTCGTCGAGGACGCCTCCGACCGCTTCTACTCCCCGCCCGAGCACACCGTGCACCCCGGGCGCTCCCGGCAGATGGACGACGGCTGGGAGACGCGGCGGCGCCGGGACCTGGGCCACGACTGGATCCGCTACCGGCTGGTGGGGAGGGGTGGGGTCCGGGCGGTCGAGATCGACACGGCGTACCTGAAGGGGAATGCGGCCGGGTGGGCCGCGCTGTCGGTACGGGACGCGGAGTCGGCCGAGCCGGACGCCTGGACCGAGGTCCTGCCGCGGACGCGCCTCCAGCCGGACACGAACCACCGCTTCGTCCTGGACGCGACCGTCGTGGCGACCCACGCGCGCGTGGACATCTTCCCCGACGGCGGCATCTCCCGACTACGCCTCTACGGCTCCCTCACCGAGGAGGCCACCACCCACCTGAAAACCCACCACCACAACCTGACCCCCTAGACGTCCTCAATCGCCGGACGGGCTTGGCTTGCGCGTCGACCCGTAGCGCGGGCGCGGCTCACCGATGTCCTCAAGCGCCGGACGGGCTGGATGATGCTCGGGCTCGATGACCGTGCGGGTCAAAGATGTCCTCAATCGCCGGACGGGCTTGAAAGGCCGGGGCGGGCCGGGTTGTTCGGACCCGACCCCCGGCGACGACCCGCGCCAGTGCACCCGGCCCGCAGGGGGCACAATCAAGCCCGTCCGGCGATTGAGGACAAAAAGGCCCGGCGCGCGCGCCCGAAGTAGGCGCGGGCGTGACTTTGGTAGCGGGCGCGCCCGACCAGGCCCCGCACCCCCTCCGGCCTCCCTAGATTGGTCGGTATGACGCGCACGGACTACCCCTGGCTGCTCCCCGCGGAGATGGTCGACTCCGAGACGGCCGACTCCGAGACGGCCGACCCGGAAACGGTCCGCCGGGGCACACCCCGCACCGTCCGGGACTGGGTCGTCGACACCCTGGTCTTCCTCGCCGCCGCCGGCTTCGGCATGCTCGCCACCGACGCGAGCCAGGTGGCGGGCAACGCCGACGGCGTCGTCTTCCTCGACGTGATGCTCGGCGCCCTCGCCTGCTGCGCCCTGTGGACCCGGCGCCGCTGGCCGGTGGGCCTCGCGGTCACCCTCGCCCTGCTCAGCACCGTCGAGCCCGTCGCCAGCGGCGCCGCGCTGGCGAGCCTGTTCGGCGTGGCCGTGCACCGCCCGTTCCGCCCCGTCGCCGTCGTCGCCCTGCTGTCGCTCGTGACCGGGACCGTGCAGTCCGTCGTCCGGCCCGACCCCACGACGTCCTTCCTCACGTCCCTGATCGCCACGGTCCTCCTGGTCCTGCTGGCGGTCGGCTGGGGCCTGCTCGTACGCGCCAGGCGCCAACTCGTCGCCGCGCTGCGCGAACGCGCCGTACGCGCCGAGGCCGAGGCCGACCTGCGCGCCGAACAGGCGCAGCGCCTCGCCCGCGAGTCCATCGCCCGCGAGATGCACGACGTGCTCGCCCACCGGCTCTCCCTGCTCAGCGTCCACGCCGGCGCCCTCGAATTCCGGCCGGACGCGCCCGCGCCCGAGGTCGCCAGGGCCGCCGGGGTGATCAGGGACAGCGCCCACGAGGCGTTGCAGGACCTCCGGATGATCATCGGCGTGCTCCGGGCCCCCGGCGACGACGGCGACCGCCCGCAGCCCACCCTCGTCACCCTGGACGAGCTGGTCGCCGAGTCCCGCGCGGCCGGCATGAAGGTCACGCTCGACAGCGGGGTCGCCGACGTGTCCGCCGTACCCGCCGCCACCGGCCGTACCGCCTACCGCATCGCGCAGGAGGGCCTCACCAACGCCCGCAAGCACGCGCCGGGCACCGAGGCCACCGTCGCGGTGAGCGGCGGCCCGGGCGACGGGCTCACCGTGGAGGTGCGCAACGCGGCGCCCTCCGGGGAGGTCCCGCGCGTCCCCGGCTCGGGCCAGGGGCTCATCGGGCTGACCGAACGGGCCGCCCTGGCCGGCGGCCGCTTCGACCACGGACCCACGGGAGACGGCGGTTTCGCCCTCCGCGCCTGGCTACCGTGGGCCGCATGACCATCCGCCTGCTCATCGTCGACGACGACCCCCTCGTCCGCGCGGGACTGACCTTCATGCTCGGCGGCGCCGAGGACATCGAGATCGTGGGGGAGGCCGCCGACGGCACCCAGGTCGCCCCGCTCGTCGAGCGGTGCGCCCCCGACGTGGTCCTGATGGACATCCGCATGCCCGCCATGGACGGGCTGACCGCCACCGAGGCGCTGCGCTCCCGCCCCGGCGCCCCCGAGGTGCTCGTCCTGACCACCTTCCACGCCGACGAACAGGTGCTGCGGGCGCTGCGCGCGGGCGCCGCCGGGTTTGTCCTCAAGGACACCCCGCCCGACCGGATCGTGGCCGCCGTACGGCGCGTCGCGGCGGGCGACCCGGTCCTGTCACCGGCGGTTACGCGCCAGTTGATGACCCACGTGGCGGGCACCTCCCCGGACACCCGGCGGCGTGGCGCGGCCGGCCGGCTCGCCTCCCTCGCCGAGCGGGAGCGGGAGGTCGCGTACGCCGTCGGCCGGGGCAGGTCCAACGCGGAGATCGCCGCCGACCTCTACATGAGCGTGCCGACGGTGAAGGCGCACGTGTCGCGCGTCCTGGCCAAGCTGGGGCTCAACAACCGGGTGCAGATCGCGCTGTTGGTGCACGACGCGGATCCGGCCACCGGCGACGGAGGCGGCCCGGGCGGTGACGTACGGTGACGTGATGGCTGTCATCGAACTGGACGACTACGGACCGGACTTCATCAGCGATCCCTACCCGTTCTACGCGAAGCTCCGCGAGGCGGGGCCCGTTCACGAGGTACGGGACGAAACGGGCCAGCGGTTCTGGCTCGTCGTCGGGTACGAGGAGGGCCGCGCCGCGCTCGCCGACCCCCGGCTCTCCAAGTCCAACGCCGTCGGCGGGCTGCCCGACGAACTGCTGGGCCCCAACATGCTGACCGTCGACCCGCCCGACCACACCCGGTTGCGGAAGCTGATCGCCAGGGAGTTCACCGCCCGCCGCGTCGAGAGCCTGCGCCCGCGCGTCCAGCGGATCACCGACGACCTGCTCGACGCGCTGCCGGACACCGGACGGGCCGACCTGGTCGACGCGTTGGCCTTCCCGCTGCCCATCACCGTCATCTGCGAACTGCTCGGTGTGCCGTACGAGGACCGCGACACGTTCCGCGCCTGGACCAACGACATCGTCGCGCCCCGCCGGCCGGAGGACGTACTCGAACCGGTCGAGGAACTGGGCAAGTACCTCGACCACCTCATCGAGGACAAGCGGGCCGCGCACCCCGGCGACGACCTGCTCTCCGCGCTCCTGCGCACCAACGCCGAGGACGACGACCGGCTCTCCACCGCCGAGTTGCGGGCCATGGCCTTCGTCCTGCTGATCGCCGGGCACGAGACGACCGTCAACCTCATCTCCAACGGGGTACGGGCCCTGCTCGACCACCCCGGCCAACTCGCCGCGCTACGCGCCGACTTCTCGCTCCTCGACGGGGCGATCGAGGAGATGCTCCGCTACGACGGCCCGGTGGAGACCAGCACCAGGCGGTTCGCCCGGGAACCGGTCGCGTACGGGGACGTGGTGGTCCCGCCCGGCGACATGGTCCTGATCGCCCTGGCCGCGGCCGACCGCGACCCGGCCCGCTTCACCGCCCCGGACGCGTTCGACATCCGCAGGTCCAGGACGCCGGGCCGGGGCGGCGGCCACCTCGCCTTCGGCCACGGCATCCACTTCTGCCTGGGAGCCCCGCTCGCCCGGCTGGAGGGCCGGATCGCCGTGCGCTCCCTGCTGGAACGCTGCCCGGACCTGGCACTCGACCCCGGGGCGGGGCCGTACGACTGGCTGCCGGGACGGCTGATCCGCGGCACCCGCGGGCTCCCCGTGCGCTGGTGAGCTGAGAACGCGCGCCCCGCCGGGCCGTACCGACGCACCGGCCCCGGGGCGCCCCGCGCGCCCTCAGGCGCCCGGGATCTCCGCCAGCGCGACCGGCCGGTGCTCGCGGCGCGAGCGCTCGCACGCCTCCGCGATCCGCAGCGCCTGCAGCGCCTGGAGGCCGTCGCACGGATTCTCCAGGTCCCCGTTGACGACCTGGATGAAGGCGTCGAGCTCCGCCTCGTACGCGGGGGCGAACCGCTCCAGGAACCCGGGCCACGGGTTGTCGCAGCGCGGCGGCCCCTTCGGCTCGGTCGACGTGATCGGCGTACGGTCGTCCAGGCCGACGGCGAACTGGTCCAGCTCGCCGGCCAGCTCCATCCGCACGTCGTACCCCGCGCCGTTGAAGCGGGTGGCGGTGGCGGTGGCCAGCGTCCCGTCGTCCAGCGTGAGCACCACCGCGGCCGTGTCGACGTCGCCCGCCTCGCGGAACATCGCGGGCCCGGCGTCCGACCCGGTCGCGTACACCTCCACCACCTCGCGCCCCGTGACCCAGCGCATGATGTCGAAGTCGTGCACCAGGCAGTCGCGGTAGAGCCCGCCGGACAGCGGCAGGTAGCCCGCGGGCGGCGGCGCCGGGTCCGAGGTGATCGCCCGTACGGTGTGCAGCCGGCCGAGCTTCCCCGACCGCACCAGCTCCCGCGCCGCGGTGTACCCCGCGTCGAAGCGGCGCATGAAGCCCAGCTGGAGCACCGTGCCCGCCTTCTCGACGTCCGCCAGCGCGCCCAGCGTGCCCGGCAGGTCGAGTGCTATCGGCTTCTCGCAGAACGCCGGCAGCCCGGCCCGCGCCGCCCTGCTGATCAGGTCGGCGTGTGCCGAGGTGGCCGAGGCGATCACCACGGCGTCCACGCCCCAGGCGAAGATCTCGTCCACGGAGGGAGCGGCGGTGGAGCCTGTCCGGTCCGCGACGAAGGACGCCCGTGCGGCGTCGGTGTCGGTGACCACCAGGGCCCCGACCTCACGATGGCGGCTGAGCACTTCCGCGTGGAACGTTCCGATGCGGCCTGTGCCGATGAGTCCGATGCGCATGGCCCCAAGGTGGCGGCACGCTCCTCACCGTGTCAAGCATTTGTCCTGACAATCGAACTTCACCACTTCCCGCCGACATTCCCGGCGGCTACGCTCGGCGACGTGCCCCATCAGCCGAGATCGTCCCAGCCCGGGCAGGAGACGGAGCCCACCCTGCCGCTCCAGCTCAGCGTGGACCGCACCAGCCCGGTCCCGCTGTACTTCCAACTGTCCCAGCAGCTGGAGGGCGCCATCGAGCAGGGCAGGCTCGCTCCGGGCAGCCTCCTCGGCAACGAGATCGAACTGGCGGGCCGCCTCGGGCTGTCCCGCCCCACCGTCCGCCAGGCCATCCAGTCCCTCGTCGACAAGGGCCTGCTGGTGCGCCGCCGGGGGGTCGGCACCCAGGTCGTCCACAGCCAGGTCAAGCGCCCGCTGGAGCTGAGCAGCCTCTTCGACGACCTGGAGGCGGCCGGCCAGCGCCCCGCCACCCGCGTCCTCGCCAACACCCTGGAACCGGCCACGGCCCGGATCGCGGCGGCGCTCGGCGTGACGGAGGGCGCCGAGGTCCGGCTGATCGAGCGCCTGCGGTACGCGCACGACGAGCCCATGGCGTACCTCCGCAACCACCTGCCCCCCGGCATGTTCGAGTGCGACACCCCGCGCCTGGAGGCCACCGGCCTCTACCGGATGATGCGCTCCGGCGGCATCACCCTGCACAGTGCCCGCCAGTCCGTCGGCGCGCGGGCCGCCACCCCGGAGGAGGCGGGACAGCTCACCGAACCGGCCGGGGCTCCGCTGCTCACCATGGAGCGGACCACGTTCGACGACACCGGCCGGGCCGTCGAGTTCGGCTCCCACATCTACCGCGCGTCGCGCTACGCCTTCGAGTTCCAGCTGCTCGTACGCCCCTGAGCCCGCACCCGGGTCGGCCCCGGGTCCGCCCCGGGCCCGCCCCCGGCACACCCCTGGATTTCACCGGTTCCGTACCCGACGGTTACCCGCCGGCGCCCCATGACCGATACTTGGGCGCCGGAACCGGCAGGGACAGGTCAGGAAAGGGTGCGGCGTCGTGGCAAAGGTCGGTACAGGGGTACGCGCCGTGGGCGCGGTGCTGGCTGCGGTACTCGGGGCCTCGGCGCTCGCGGGTTGCAGCAGCACAGGCGGCCTGCGGGCCGAACAGCGGGCGGCGCGGGCCTCCGCGGAGGGACAGGCCGCGGGCCGGGCCGCCGTGTCCACCCCGAACTGGACCGTCGCCATGGTCACCCACTCCGGGGACGGCGACACCTTCTGGGACATCGTCCAGCGGGGCGCGAAGCAGGCGGCCGAGAAGGACAACATCAAGTTCCTGTACGCGCACAGCGACCAGGGCCAGGAGCAGGCCCAGCAGGTCCAGTCGTACATCGACAAGAAGGTCGACGGGCTGATCGTCACGCTCGCCAAGCCCGACGCGATGAAGGACGTCCTCGCCAAGGCCCGCAAGGCCGGCATCCCCGTGATCACGGTCAACTCCGGCGCCGAGCAGTCCAAGGCCTTCGGCGCGCTGGCCCACATCGGCCAGGACGAGTCGATCGCGGGCGAGGCCGTCGGCGACGAACTCGACAAGCGCGGCAAGAAGAAGGCGCTCTGCGTCATCCACGAACAGGGCAACGTCGGCCACGAACAGCGCTGCGCCGGGGCGAAGAAGACCTTCGACGGATCGATGACCAACCTGTACGTCGACGGCACGAACATGCCCGACGTCCAGGCCTCCATCGAGGCGAAGCTCCAGGCCGACCCGTCCATCGACGCCGTCGTCACCCTCGGGGCGCCCTTCGCGGACGCCGCCGCCCAGGCGAAGAAGTCCGCGGACAGCAAGGCCGAGATCGACACCTTCGACCTCAACGCCGCCGTCGCCGCCTCGCTCCAGGCCGGCACCCTCGGCTTCGCCGTCGACCAGCAGCCCTACCTCCAGGGGTACGAGGCCGTGGACCTGCTCTGGCTCTACCGCTACAACGCCGACGTGCTCGGCGGCGGCCGTCCCGTCCTCACCGGACCGCAGATCATCACCCAGCGGGACGCCGGGGCACTGGCGGGCTACACCAAACGGGGTACGCGATGACCACCAGCGCACCCCCCGTGAACGACCGGCCCGGCGGACCCGGCGGACCGGGCCCCGCCGACGAACGGCTCCTCGGAACCTCCCCCTGGCGCAAGCTCCTCGGCCGCCCCGAACTGGGCGCCGTCGTCGGAGCCCTCGCCGTCTTCCTCTTCTTCGCGGTCGTCGCGGACTCGTTCCTGCGGATGACCAGCTTCGGCACGGTCCTCTACGCGGCCTCCACGATCGGGATCATGGCCGTCCCGGTGGCGCTCCTCATGATCGGCGGCGAGTTCGACCTCTCCGCCGGGGTCATGGTCACCAGCTCCGCCCTGGTCACCTCGATGTTCAGCTACCAGATGACGGCGAACGTCTGGGTCGGCGTGTTCGTCTCGCTGCTCGTCACCCTCGCCCTCGGCGCCTTCAACGGCTTCATGCTCACCCGTACCAAACTGCCCAGCTTCATCATCACGCTGGGCACGTTCCTGATGCTCACCGGCCTCAACCTCGGCCTGACGAAGCTCATCAGCAGCACGGTCTCCACCAAGGCCATCGGCGACATGGAGGGCTTCTCCTCCGCGAAGAAGCTCTTCGCCTCCCAGCTGACCGTCGGCAATACCGAGTTCAAGGTCACCATCCTCTGGTGGATCGCCCTCGTCGCCGTCGCCACCTGGATCCTGCTGCGCACCCGCTTCGGCAACTGGATCTTCGCGGTCGGCGGCAACGCCGACGCCGCGCGGGCCGTCGGCGTGCCCGTCGCGAAGACCCGGATCGGCCTCTACATGGGCGTGGCGTTCTGCGCCTGGATCTCCGGCCAGCACCTGCTGTTCTCGTTCGACGTCGTGCAGTCCGGCGAGGGCGTCGGCAACGAACTGACCTACATCATCGCGGCCGTGATCGGCGGCTGCCTGATCACCGGCGGGTACGGCTCCGCCGTCGGCTCCGCCGTCGGCGCGTTCATCTTCGGCATGACCAGCAAGGGCATCGTGTACGCGGAGTGGAACCCCGACTGGTTCAAGTTCTTCCTCGGAGCGATGCTCCTTCTCGCCACCCTGCTCAACGCCTGGGTGCGCAAGCGTGCGGAGGCGACACGATGACGGCCCTGGTCGAACTGGACGACGTCAGCAAGTACTACGGCAACGTCCGCGCGCTCGAAGGGGTCTCGCTGGAGGTCCACGCCGGCTCCATCAGCTGCGTCCTCGGCGACAACGGCGCGGGCAAGTCCACCCTGATCAAGATCATCTCGGGGCTGCACCGGCACGACTCGGGCGACTTCCTCATCGACGGGGAGAGGACCACGCTGTCGTCCCCGCGCGAGGCCCTGGACCGGGGCATCGCCACGGTCTACCAGGACCTCGCCGTCGTCCCGCTGATGCCGGTGTGGCGCAACTTCTTCCTCGGCTCCGAGCCGACCCGCGGGCGCGGCCCGTTCAAGCGGCTCGACGTGGACCTCATGCGCGCCACCACCCGCGCCGAGCTGCTGCGCATGGGCATCGACCTGCGCGACGTCGACCAGCCCATCGGCACGCTGTCGGGCGGCGAGCGCCAGTGCGTGGCCATCGCCCGGGCCGTCCACTTCGGCGCGAAGGTCCTCGTCCTGGACGAGCCGACCGCCGCGCTCGGGGTCAAGCAGTCCGGCGTGGTGCTGAAGTACGTGGCCGCCGCGCGCGACGCCGGCCTCGGCGTGGTCCTCATCACCCACAACCCGCACCACGCCTTCCTGGTCGGCGACCGCTTCACGCTGCTCAAGCGCGGGGTCATGGCGGGCAGCCACACCAAGGACTCGATCACCCTGGACGAGCTGACGCGCCAGATGGCCGGGGGCTCCGAGCTGGAGGAACTCACCCACGAGCTGTCCCGCCCGGCCGCCCCGGGACCGGCCGCGGACTGAGCGCGGGGCCGCGCCCGACGCCGTACGGGAGCGACGCGGGAGGCGTACGGGCCCCGCGCCCCGGCCGTGCGACCGGGCCGCGCCGGGCCCGTACCACCCCGCGAAACCCGGTCCGTGGCGACCCCGGGCAGGGCGGATGGCAGAATCGGCCTTGGCGGGCACCGTCCGCCGCCGCCGCCCGCCAGGGCCCGGCCCCGACCCCGCAGGGACAACACGACTCGTGCGAGCGATCAGCCGAGGACGCACTCGGTACGGCAGGCCTGAGCCGACGGACACCAGGGAGCCGGGCCGATGAGCACGTACCGCGACTTCGCGCACCGCGGGTCCGCCCGCGGCACGGTCCTCAGGACCGTCGGCACCAGGGAACGCCGCTCCGTCCTCACGGCGCCCCGCGTGCCGACCGTCGGCATCGACATCGGCGGTACGAAGGTGATGGCCGGGGTCGTCGACCCGGACGGCAACATCCTGGAGAAGATCCGGACCGAGACCCCGGACAAGTCCAAGAGCCCCCGCGTCGTCGAGGACACCATCGTGGAGCTGGTCCTCGACCTCTCCGACCGCCACGACGTGCACGCCGTCGGCATCGGCGCGGCCGGCTGGGTCGACGCCGACCGCTCCCGCGTCCTCTTCGCCCCGCACCTCGCCTGGCGCGACGAGCCCCTGCGCGACTCGATCGCCGGACGCCTCGCCGTCCCCGTGATGGTCGACAACGACGCCAACACCGCCGCCTGGGCCGAGTGGCGCTTCGGCGCCGGACGCGGCGAGGACCACCTCGTCATGATCACGCTCGGCACCGGCATCGGCGGCGCGATCCTGGAGGACGGCCGCGTCAAGCGCGGCAAGTACGGCGTCGCCGGCGAGTTCGGCCACATGCAGGTCGTGCCCGGCGGCCACCGCTGCCCCTGCGGCAACCGCGGCTGCTGGGAGCAGTACAGCTCCGGCAACGCGCTCGTCCGCGAGGCCAGGGAACTGGCCGTCGCCGACTCCCCGGTCGCGTACAACATCATCGACCGGGTCAAGGGCAACGTCCACGAGATCACCGGCCCGCTCATCACCGAACTCGCCCGCGAGGGCGACGCCATGTGCATCGAGCTGTTCCAGGACATCGGCCAGTGGCTCGGCGTCGGCATCGCCAACCTCGCCGCCGCCCTCGACCCGTCCTGCTTCGTCATCGGCGGCGGCGTCAGCGCCGCCGACGACCTGCTCATCGGCCCCGCCAGGGACGCCTTCCGCCGCCACCTCACCGGCCGCGGCTACCGCCCCGAGGCACACATCGTCAAGGCCGAGCTGGGCCCGGAGGCCGGCATGGTCGGCGCCGCCGACCTCGCCAGACTCGTGGCGCGCCGCTTCCGCAGGGCCACCCGCCGCCGCGTCGAGCGCTACGAACGCTACGAGCGGTACGCCCAGGCCATCCGTACCAGCCGTACGGCCCCGACCGAGGAACCGCCCTCATGAGCAGCCTCCCCGCGCACGTGCCGCAGCCGCAGCCCGTACGGCCCGGTGACGACGGCAAGCCCCCGGAGGACCGCCGCCACCGCAACCGCCGCCGCTGGCTGACGGCCATCGTCATCGTGCTGCTCGTCGGCATCCCCGCCGGCTACCTGGTGGTCTCGGCCGAGCAGAGCCGCCGCAGCGGCCGGGACAAGGAGGCGGAGTCCTCCGCCACCGGACTCCAGCCGCTGCGCCCCTCCAAGATGAAGCGCCGCATCTACGAGGTCCCCGTGCCCGGCGGCGCCACCGGCCTGCGCTACTACGAGACCAGCAACTGGAAGTCCAGCCGGCTCTACGTCCAGTTCGACGTCACCTCGGGGCGGCTCGACACCTTCCTGGGCGAGATGGGCGTCTCCCGCTCCTCCCTCAAGGACGGCTCCATCCCCATCTCCGCCCGAGACCAGCGCACGGTGGGCTGGGACTTCGACATCCCCGGCCACGCCTGGGCGGGCGTGAGCCACGACCAGAAGGACCCCAGACCCAGCCAGGACGTCGTCGTCGACCTCTCGGACCCGGCCTTCCCCCGTGTCTACGTGGTCTCCACGACCACGCCCTGACCTCCTCGCACCCCCGCGCGGCGCGCCGGACCCGACACGGGCCGCGCGCCGCCGCCGCGCGCCCGGGGACAGGTTCGCCCGGGTGGCCCGCGCGGTGAAGACGGCCCGTGGCCGCCGGGGGGAGATAGTCGGTGGGACCGGTACGCCCCTCAGGCCATGGACGAGGAGTGAGCATGCCTGATGCCGAACCCGAGGCGCCCGAACCGGGCGGATCCCACCCCGCCCACCGGGCCGGCCCCTCCGGCCACGGCCCGATCCACCGGCCGCGGGCCGGGCACGCCCCGCCCGCGCAGAACAAGTGGTGGACGCTGACCGCCGTCTGCCTCGGCACGTTCATGCTGCTGCTCGACATCACCATCGTGAACGTGGCGCTGCCCGACATCCAGCGCTCGCTGCACGCCAGCTTCTCCGACCTCCAGTGGGTCGTCGACGCCTACTCGCTGACGCTCGCCGCCCTGCTCCTGACCGCGGGCAGCCTCGCCGACCTGTACGGGCGCAAGAAGCTGTACGTGATCGGCCTGACGATCTTCAGCCTCGCGTCGCTGCTGTGCGGCCTCGCGAACGGCTCGCTGATGCTGCAACTGTCCCGGGGGCTCCAGGGCATCGGCGGCTCCATCATGTTCTCGGTCTCGCTCGCCCTCCTCGCGGACGCGTTCCGCGGCAAGGACCGCGGGGTCGCCTTCGGGATCTGGGGCACCATCACCGGCCTGGCGGTCGCCATCGGACCGCTGCTCGGCGGGCTCCTGACCACCGGCCTGTCCTGGGAGTGGATCTTCTACGTCAACCTGCCGATCGGGGTGATCGCCGTCGTGATCACCGTGCTCAAGGTCGCCGACTCCCGGAACCCGGCGGCCCGCCACCCCGACTGGCCGGGCTTCGTCCTGTTCACCGCGGCCCTGTCGAGCCTGGTGTACGCGCTGATCCAGTCCAGCCACGAGTCGTTCTCCGACCCGGCGGTCATCGCGTGCCTCGCGGCGTCGGTCGTGCTCATGACCGCGTTCGTGGTGGTCGAGCTGCGTGTCTCCGAGGCGATGTTCGACCTGTCGCTCTTCCGGAAGCCGACCTTCACCGGCGGTCTGGTCGCGGCCTTCGGCCTCAGCGCCTCGCTGCTGTCGATGCTGCTCTACCTCGTGCTCTACCTCCAGGACATCCTCGGGTTCAGCGCCCTGGGCGCGGGCGTGCGGCTGCTGCTGATCTCCGTCGGCATCCTGGTGATGTCCACGGTGTCGGGCCGGCTCTCCTCCCGGATGCCGGTGAAGTACCTGATCGGGCCCGGGCTGCTGCTGATCGGCGGCGGGCTGCTGTGGATGCGCGGGCTCGACGCGTCGAGCGGGTGGACGCACCTGATCCCCGGCATGCTCATGTCCGGCGCGGGCCTCGGCCTGGTCAACCCGCCGCTGGCGTCGACCGCCGTCGGCGTGGTGCAGCCCGCGAACGCGGGCATGGCCTCGGGCATCAACTCGACGTTCCGCCAGATCGGCATCGCCACCGGCATCGCGCTGCTCGGCACCCTGTTCTCCAGCAAGATCAAGTCGTACGTGACCGACCACATTGCCGGCATTCCCGGCGCCGGCGAGATCGGCTCCCGGCTCTCGACCGCCGTCCAGTCCGGCACGGTCAGCCAGACGGTCGACACCCTGCCGCCCGCCGTCCGGGGCCCGGTCGAGAACCTCGCCGCCGCGGCCTTCACGTCGGGCCTCAACGAGCTCCTGCTCGTCGGCGGGATCATCGCCCTCGCCTCCGGTGTGGTCGCGTTCTTCACGATCCGTACGAAGGACTTCGCCCAGCAGCCGTCCTGACGCCCCGTCGGCGCGCCGGGAACGGGCCGTCGCCCTAGGGCCTGTCCCCGTCCCCGGCTCGCGGCGCCTGTCCGGTGCGCAGTTCCTGGGCGTACGCCGCCGGCGGCAGCCCGTACGCGCGTCGGCACGCGCGGATCAGGTGGCTGCCGTCGGAGAACGACCAGCGGGCCGCCGCCTCGCTGACGCTCAACCGGGAGGGCGACGACGCCAGGTCGCCGAGGGCCCGCTCCAGGCGCCGCCGCCGTACGTAAGCCATCACCGACTCGCCGTCGCCGGCGAAGACGCGGTGCAGGGTGCGTACGGAGATGTTCAGCTCCGCCGCCAGGACCCGCGGGGCGAGGCCCGGGTCGGCCAGGCGCTCGTCGGCCAGTTGCCGCGCGGCGCGGACCAGCGCGTGGGCGAAGCGCGGCTCGTCGCCGTCGACGCCCTCGGTGAGCACCCCCTTGGCCAGCTCCAGCAACGCGCCGCGCGCCGCGCGCACGCCACCGGGGGAGAGGGAGTCGAGGACGGAGTCCAGGGTGTCCAGGTAGGCGAGGAGCAGCCGGAGCGCGGGCGCGTCGGTGGGGCCGTCGACGTGGCCGTCGCCGAGGTGGGGCCGCAGTTCGGCGGCGGGCAGGATCAGCACCTGGGACGTGGTGCGCGGGCCGATCCCGAACTCCCACGGAGGGTCGTTGTAGCGCGCCACGAAGCGGCCGGCCGGGGCCACCACCGTGCCGCCCCTTCCCCCCGCGCGGGTGAAGTCCCAGGTGCCGCCGTGGACGACGTGCAGCACCACGCGTCCGTTGAGGTGGTTGAACCGGCCGCCGGTGCCGCCGACGATGGCCTCGCTGTAGATGTCCTCGACCACCGCGTCGGCGACCTCGGAGTGGCGGATCCGTATCCGGTAGTCGCCGCCGCCGACCGGGCGGGAGGGCGGTATCGGGATCGTCGTACCCACCTGGTCGTCCCAGCCGCGCCGCAGCAGGTCGAACGCGTCGGGCGCGCGGCCGGGCACCGAGACGTCCACGAGAGAGGTGCGGCCGTCCGGCGCGGAGTCCGGTGCCGGTGGCGGGTACGTGGCCGGTGTCATCCCGTGGCCCCCTGTCCGATACCGGCCGTCCGGTCGGTTGAGAGTTCAAGCACTGGCCCTCCCGACGCTAGCACCCGTCCCCGCGCCCGGCACCTGTCCCCTCCCGTGGCACCTCACTCCCCCCGTCCATGGCACCCGCCTCCGTCGCCCGTGGCACCCGTGTCCACCGGAGAGGGCACGCGGGTCCACTGCGCCGCGCGGCCCGCGTTCCTAGCGTGGTCGGTGCGCGGCGTGGGAACGCCGCCCCCGTACGCAGAGAGCGCCGCCCGCCACGCGGAAGTGCCGACGGCGGCCGTCACCGAGGAGTGCACGCCATGAGCTTCACCATCCAGGACCGTCCCGACGACACGGGCTCGCCCACGGGCGGGGTGCACGTACCGGCCGGGGGCGGCACCACCACCTGGTTCAACGGCGACATCTACGGCGTCCGGCTCACCGCCGAGCAGACCGGCGGCGTGATCGGCGTGATCGAGGCGACCGTGCCCCCGGGCGGCGGTCCCGCGCCCCACGTCCACGCCGCCACCGACGAGACCTTCTACCTCATCTCCGGCGAGCTGGAGTTCCTCGACGGGGACCGCGTCTTCACCGCCCGTACCGGCGACGTCGTGCACCTCCCGCGCGGCACCGTCCACCGCTTCACCAACGCCGGGATCCAGCCCGCCAAGCTGCTCTTCGTCTTCACCCCGGGCGGCGCGGAAGGCCTCTTCGTCGAAGGGGGCGACCCGCCGCTGCCCGGCGTCCAGGTCCAGCCGTGGGGGCCGGAGCGGATCGACGAGCGCATGCTGGGCCTGCTCCGGAAGTACGACACGGGACTGCCGCCCGCCGCGCCGTGACGGGTGAGGGGCAGCGGGCGGCGGGCGGCGGGCGGCGGGCGACCGAGGTCAGCCGGGGCGCCTGGCCATGACGACCACACCCGGCCCCGTGTGCTCGTCCGCGGGCAGGCGCAGCTCCGCGACCGGGTGCAGACCGGCCTCTTCGATCAACCGCACGAGCTGCTCCGGGCGCCACTTGTAGGTCGTCCAGCGGACGGACACCCCGCCGTACGCCTCGGTGCGCCGGAAGTCCTCGTCACCGACGTGGGTCGCGGTGATGAGGTGGCCGCCCGGTTTCAGGGCGCGCGCGAACATGGCGAGCACCTGCGGCAGCACCTCGCGCGGCAGGTTGAACAGCGACCACCAGCCGAGCACCCCGCCGAGGGACTCCTCGGCCAGGTCGAGGTCCGTGGTGGAGGAGACCTCGAAGCGGCACTCCGGGTACAGGCGGCGCGCGTTCTCGATCATGCGGGGCGAGAGGTCGACCCCGGAGACGTCGAGTCCGCGTTCGGCGAGGTAGCCGGTCACCGTCCCGGGGCCGCAGCCGACGTCCAGGACGGGACCGAGCCCGCGCACGGAGTCGGCGAAGGCGTCGATCGACGCCTTGAGCCAGGGATGCGTACGGATGTCGCCGATCCCCGTGGTCAGCACCATGTGGGCGTAGTTGTCGGCCACGCGGTCGTAGGACTCACGGACCTCGTCGAGATCGGCCGGGCGGTCGATGTGGTGTGCGCGCATCGGCCCACGATAGGCCGCGCGACGGTGCGGCCGGTCGTGGTCAGGAAACCCGGCCGCCGAGAGCGCGTTCGGGTTCCCGGACCGCGGTGCAGTCCCCGGCGTGCACGTCGTGGCCGGCCGAGCAGCGCGTCACCGTGTGGACCTCCGCCCCGCAGTCCTGGTGCGTGAAGCGCCAGGGGGTGGGCCCGTGCCCGTCGTCGGGCGTCCAGGTCTCGCCCCAGTCGCGCAGCGACGTGATGGCGGCGAAGAGGTCCTGGCCCTTCGCGGTCAGCCGGTACTCGTACCGCTTGCGCTGGCCGGGCTCCTGGTAGGGGATCTTCTCCAGGAGCCCGTACGCCGTCATTTCCTTCAGCCGGGCCGCCGTGGCGGCCTCGCCGATGCCCACCCGCCGGGTGAAGTCCTGGAACCGGCGGGTCCCGAAGAACGCCTCGCGCATGAGGAGCAGGGTGGAGCGCGTGCCGACCACTTCGAGGGTCCGGGAGACCGGGCAGTTGGCGAGCGCCTGTGCGTCAGGGGACTTCGACAGGTCATCCATGGGACCAGCGTACCCACTGACTATGGGCGACAAAAGTCACCTGGCCCCGGCCGTCGGCCCGCCAGCGGCTCCGGCCCCGGACTCGCTGCCGGAAGGACCGCCGGAAGCGGTGTCCTGGCCGGGTGTGGGTACGGGAGCGGACGCGGCCGGCAGCCGGTGCCGGACGAAGAGCGCGGACGGGATCGCGACGAGCAGGACGACGACGCCGGCGACGAGCAGCCCCCGGTGCACCGCGTCCGTGAAGGCGCGCGGCACCGCGTCGGCGACCGTGTGGACCAGGGACGCGGGGAGCCCGGACCCGCTGCTGCCGTGCGCCGCGCCCTCCGCGATCCGCCGGGCGTCGGCGGCGGGGACGCCGGCGCCGGTGAGCCGCTCGTGGAGGTTGTCGGGGAAGTGGGTCGTGACGATCGTGCCCAGCACGCTGGGGCCGAGGACGTTCCCGAGCTGGCGGGCCATGTTGATGGCCGAGGCGGCCATGCCGGCCTGGAGCGGGGGAACACTGCTGACGGCGGCCGCGGACGACGGGGCGACCAGCAGACCGCCGCCGACGCCCGTGACGAGCAGGCCGGGCCACACGGCCTCGTACCCGTCGAAGGGGCCCACCGCGAGGAGGGCGAGCGCTCCCGCGCCCATGGCCACGAGGCCCGAGGTGAGCACCACCGTGAACCCGAACCTGCGCACCAGGCGCGGGGCGACGGCGCTGACGGCGACGAAGGTGCCGAAGAGGACCAGCATCCGCACCCCGACACCGAGCGTGCTGAGGTGCTGGACGCGCTGCATGGAGAGCACGGTGAGCAGGGCGACCCCGACGAAGCCGAACATGGCCGCGGCGGCCACCCCCATCACCGCGCTGAACGAGGCGTTGCGGAAGAGGCGCAGGTCGAGCATCGGGTCGTGGTGCCGCAGTTCCACGCGGACCAGCAGCGCCCCGGAGAGCGCGAAGACCACGTAGGCGACGACGATCCGCGGCTCGGTGTAGCCGCTCGCGCCGCCCTGGATGATCGCGTACGTCGCCGAGGCGAGGGTCACCGTACCGAGGACGACGCCGGCCAGGTCGAGGCGGCGCGACGGGTGCTTGCTCTCGTGCACGAAGAACGGGGCCAGCGCGGCCGCCGCCGCGCCGATCAGGAGATTGGTGAGGTAGACGGAGTGCCACGAGAAGTGCTCCAGGAGCACACCGGCGATCAGCGGCCCGGCCGCGAGGCCGAGGCCCGAGCAGGCCGCCCAGGCGCTGATCGCGGTGGTGCGCTCGTGCGGATCGGTGAACGTCGTGGTCACGATGGTGAGGCTGGACGGCAGGACGGCCGCCCCGCCCAGCCCCATGACGGCCTGGGCGGCGATGAGGGTGCCGGGGCTGTCGGCCACGAAGGCCATCAGGCTGCCGAGGGTGAAGACCACGGAGCCCAGGATGAACGTCAGCCGGCGTCCTATCAGGTCGCTCAGGGTGCCCGCGGACATGACCAGGCTGACCACGGCCAGGCTGTACGCGCTGGTCAGCCAGACGAGGGTGGCGGCCGAGATGTGCAGGTCGTCCTGGATGCGGGTGAGGGCCGAGATGGTGCCGGTGACGTTGACGAACGCCATCATCACGCCGAGGCACACCACCATCAGGCCGAGCCACCTGCGGGGGATGTTCTGGCCCGCGGGAACGGCGGGGCGGGCGGCGGTGGCCCCGGACCCCGGGCCGCCGGCGGGCTGCTGACTTTTTGTAGGCATAGTCAGGAACGTAGCAGTCTGACTCTCTTCTTCGAAAGTCAGGTGGGTGGATGCTTGCGGCGCCGGGCGGGGGTTGGCGTAGCATTCGGTTCGCTGAGTGAACCCCGGAGGCTGATTCCCATCGGCCCTGTCGCCGACGGAGGCGCGCACACCATGCCGTCACATCCCCTGGACCACGCGATCCGTTCGGCCCTGACCGGGCCCCAGGCCCCGTTCGCGCTGCGGCGGGGGAACGCGCTGCGCTACCCGGCCGACATGTCGCCCTTCGTGGCCCTGCCGGAGCGTCCCGACGCGGCCGACTGGGCCGACGCCGCGGCGCTCGCCGGGCCGGGGGCGACGCTGACGGTCGGCGATCCCGGTGTCGAGCCGCCGGAGGGCTGGGAGTTGGTGAGGCGCATCCCGCTGCTCCAGTTCACCGGGGAGGGGATCGCCGCCGCCCCCGACGAGGAGGCGGTACGGCTCGGCCTGGACGACGTCCCGGAGATGCTCGCCCTGGCGGAGGCCACCAAGCCGGGACCCTTCCTTCCCCGGACGATCGAGATGGGCACGTACCTCGGGGTCCGCCACGAGGGCCGACTGGTGGCCATGGCCGGGGAGCGCATGCACATAGTCGGCTGGCGGGAGATCAGCGCGGTCTGCACCGACCCGCGGTGGCGCGGGAAGGGGCTGGGGACGCGCCTGTTGCTCGCCGTCGCCGCCGGGATCCAGGAGCGCGGCGAGACCCCGTTCCTGCACGTGCTCGCGGAGAACACGAAGGCCGTCGGCCTCTACGAGTCCCTCGGATTCCGGCTCCGCCTGAGCACCGCGCTCCTGGTCCTCGCCCCCTGAGCCGGTACGGCCCGACGCACCCGAACGACCCGACCTACCCGAACGGAAGACACGTGAAGGCTCCCCGCGTCCTCGTCTCCGGCGCGGGTGTCGCCGGCCCCGCCCTCGCGTACTGGCTCGCCCGCCGCGGCGCGACGGTGACCGTCGTGGAAGTGGCCCCGCGGCTCCGCGAGGCCGGGGCCGCCGTCGACTTCCGGGGGAGCCAGACCGAACTGCTGCGGCGCATGGGCATCCTCGACGCCGTGTCCGAGCGGCGGACCGGGATGGGCGACATCGCCTTCGTGGACGCGGCGGGCCGCCGTCGCGCCACGCTGCCGTCCGCCTTCCTGAGCGGCGAGATCGAGATCCTGCGCGGCGATCTCACCCGGATCCTGTACGAGGCGGGCCGGGACACCGTGGAGTACGTGTTCGGCGACCGCATCACGTCGCTCACCGAGGGGACCGGGGGAGTCGGGGCCACCTTCGCGAAGGGGGCTCCGCGCACGTTCGACCTCGTGGTGGGCGCCGACGGCACGCACTCCGGGGTGCGGGAGATCACCTTCGGCGAGGAGGAGCGCTTCACCCGCCATCTCGGCTACCACATCGCCGGGATGACGGCGCCCAACCACCTCGGCCTGCGGCGTACGGGAGTCCTGTACAACGAGCCGGGGCGCGGCCTCCTCGTCACCCAGCCGGCGGACGAGTCGACGGTGTGGGCGAGCTTCGGCTTCGCGGCCGGGCCGGTGGGCCGGGACGCGCGGGACCCGGAGCGGCTCAAGGCCTTCGTGGCGGAGCACTGCGCCGGAATGGGCTGGGAGTCCGCCGTGTTCCTCGACCGGCTCGCCGGGGCCCCCGACTTCTTCCACAGCCCGCTGGCGCTGATCGAGCTGGGCCGCTGGTCCTCCGGGCGTACGGTCCTGCTCGGCGACGCGGCGTGGTCCGCGGGCGTCGGCGGCCTGGGTACGGCACTCGGGCTGCTGGGCGCGTACGTCCTGGCAGGCGAGATCGGGGCCGCCGACAACCCGGCGACCGCCTTCGCCTCGTACGAGCGGATCATGCGGCCGTACGTGGCCGAGGGGCACGCGCAGGCCCGTCGCATCGGCCCCTTCCTGGTGCCGCGCCGGATCCGGGCGCGTGACCTCCTCGTCAGGGTCGCGTACTCGCGGCTGCTCGGCGGGGTGGTCGACCGGGTGACCACCGGGTCGCTGGAGCGCTTCGAGCTGACGGACTACGACGTCTGAGCCGCACCAGGGCCTCTGAGCCGCACTACGACGTCTGAGCCGCCGGCGTCCCCTCAGGAGGTCGCCTCGCGGAGCGTCTCCTCGAAGAGCGTGTCGAGGTGGTGCGTCACCTTGTCGACCTCGGGGTCGCCGAACTGCCCGAAGGTGGTGCTGGGGCGGTCGTACTCGAAGGCGACCTCGCCGTCGGTCTCGCGCAGGAGCACGCGGATCGGGGCGTACATGGACGCGGAGAGCTGATGGCGTGTCATGCGGGTGGCCATCAGGGCGTTGCCGCAGTCGTACTGGATCGCGCGCCGGTCGAGGCCGACGGTCCTCAGCAGGATGCCGTGGTTGCGCTCGCCCGCGATGACCAGCGGGGCGAGCGCCTCCATCGCCTCCAGCGCACCCGCGACGTCCCCCGAGCCGAGACGGGTGAAGATGCCCTCGTCGAACCGGCCCAGGATCCGTTCGAACGCCTCACGCGTGTCGTCGAACGACCGGTTCGAGACGACGGTGACGTGCTCGATCGTGAACGTCCGTGTTGTCGTTCCGCTCATGGTGCTACCTCGCTGTCGGTACCGCTCACCTGACTATGGTGCCTCATAGTCAGTGCGCTAGGCTGACTTTGTCAAAGGGTAGTCAGGGGGTGTCGCGCAGGTCCGGTGCCGGGCCGGCGCCACGGCGCCCGAGGGTGTGACCGGTCGCGCCGAGGCTCCCGAACGGGACGAACTGTAAGGATGTTCTCGGATGAAACCGCTCATGAACCGCCGCGTCGCCGTGACAGGCATCGGTGTCGTCTCGCCCGTGGGCATCGGCGTGGACGCGTTCTGGGCGGGGCTCTCCCGCCCGGCGGGAGCGGCGCGGGTGCGCAGGCTCGACGGATTCGACCCCCGCCGCTGGATGCCGCACAAGCAGGCGCGCAACTCCGACATCTCGGCGTCCATGGCGGTCGCCGCGGCCGACGAGGCGCTGGAGGACGCCGGGCTGCTCGTGCCGCGCGGAGCCGGCGAACCGGCCCCGGCCGCACGGCTGTTGACCGGCGTCGACGCGGAACGCGCCGCCGTGTCCCTGGGGACGGGCATCGGAGGCGTGGCCACGCTGGAGGCGCAGGCCGACGTGCTGCGGGAGCGCGGGGAGCGCCAGGTGTCCCCGCACGTCGTCCCGATGACGATGCCGAACGCGGCCGCGGCCGCGCTGAGCATCCGCTACGGGCTCCGCGGGCCGGCCACGACGGTCACCACCGCGTGCGCGGCGGGCGCCGACGCCATCGCGGCCGGCGCGCGGATGATCGCCGCGGGCACCGCCGATCTCGTCGTCGCCGGCGGCAGCGACTCCAGCCTCACGCCGACGTGCGTCGCGGGCTTCGCGAACATGCGGGCGCTGAGCCCCACCGGCGTCTCGCGCCCCTTCGACACCGAACGGGACGGCCTCGCCGCCTCCGAGGCCGCCGGTGTCGTGGTGCTGGAGCCCCTGGAGGCCGCGCTCGCCCGCGGCGCGCGGGTCTGGATGACCATCGAGGGCGCCGCCTCCACCGCCGACGCGCACCACGTCACCGCCCCGGCGCCCGACGGCTCCGGCGCGGAACGGTGCATGCGGCTCGCGATCGAGGACGCCGGCCTGCGGCCCGACGACATCGCGCACATCAACGCCCACGGCACCTCGACCACGCTGAACGACCATGCCGAGGCCCTTGCGGTCCGCCGGGTGTTCGGTACGGCGCGCCCGCCGGTCACCAGCATCAAGGGCGCCACCGGCCACTCCTTCGGCGCCGCCGGGGCGGTCGAGGCCGTGGCCGTCGCCCTGACGATCGGCCACCGGACCCTTCCGCCGACCCTCGGCCTCACCGTCCAGGACCCCGCCCTGGACATCGACGTGCCGCGCTCGCCCACGAGCTGGACCCCCGGCCCCGTCCTCTCCAACAGCTTCGGCTTCGGCGGCCACAACGCGAGCCTGGTCCTCGTGCCCCCGGCGCGGGACTGAGCGGGACCGAGCGGGATCGAGAGGGGCCGAGCGGGATCGAGAGGGGCCGAGCGGGATCGAGAGGGGCCGAGCGGGATCGAGAGGGGCCGAGCGGGATCGAGAGGGGCGCCGGTCAGCCCGAAGGGGCGCCTTCGGGACCCGGCGCCCCGTTCCACCGGTGGTCCCAGGTGCACAACTCCACGATCATCCGGGCCAGTTCGAGGCCCGCGGGCGTGAGGTGGTACTCGTGGCGCGGAGGATGCTCGCTGTACGGCCGGCACTCGACGATCCCGGCGTGGGTGAGCTGGCGCAGTCGGTCCGCGAGGATGTTCCTCGACACTCCCGTACCGTCCGCGATCCGGCTGAAGCGGTGCTCACCGAGGGACACCTCCCGCACGATCCGCAGCGTCCACCGCTGTCCCAGCATGTCCAGGATGCTCACCGTCGACGTTCCTTCCTCACCCGGATGTGGACGCGGGTGCGGGTGCGGACGCGGGTGTGGACGCGGGTGCGGGGAAGATCATGCAGCTGCTGGTCGCGTGGGCCAGGAGCCGGTCCTCGGCGTCGTACATCCGCGCCTCCGCGAGCGCGGTCCGCCGCCCGCTGCTGAGGACGCTGCCCACGGCCCGGATCCGCCCGCTCGCGGCGGTCACCGGGCGCAGGAACTTCACCGTGAGGTCGAGCGACGTGTAGGCCATGCCCGCGGGCAGCAGGGTGTGCACCGCGCATCCCGCGGCGGAGTCCAGGAGCGTGGCGAACACGCCGCCGTGCACGGTCCCCAGCGGGTTGTAGTGCTCCTCGCCGGGGACCAGGGTGAAGACGGCGTGGCCCGGTCCCACCTCTTCCAGGACGGTGCCCAGGGTGGCGGCGAACGGCGGCGCCGGCAGCCGCCCGGCGAGCACGTCCCGCATGAACTCCAGGCCGGCGGTGCCGCCGACGGCCGACGCCGTCGTCCCGGGGTCCTCCCAGGTGTAGGTGCGAGATCTGGGCACCGCGAACCCCTTCCGATGTCAGCTGACTATTTGTGCAAATAGTCAGCTGACTCTAACGTGGGCCTGCGGGCGACGCCACCCCCGGCTTCCCGCCCGCCGCGCCCTTGGGTGCGGGTGGGGCCTTTGTGACGAAGGACACTGGAGTCATGGTGCGCTCCGATACGTGTACTTATCGGAGGGTCGGGAGCGCCGACCTTCCCGCCGCGCCCCCGCGGGCGGTCGCGGCCCGCGCGCCGTTCGCGGGGTGAGCGCTTCGAGTTCCGACCAGCAGGGAGTGCCGATGGCGTATCCGCCACAGCGGAGCGTGCGGAGATCGACGCAGGTGTCCGACGACCGGTCGGCGGGACCCGAGGCCGGGCTGCCCCGGGTGTTCGACGTGTACGAGCGTCTGGGCCACGCCGACCCGACCGGCGCCTGGGACTCCTTCTGCCGGACCCACAACTGGGCCGCGCCCCTGGTTGCGGCCGACCCCGCCGCGGGCCCGGGCGGCGCGCGCCCGACCGCCCGGCCCGCCGAGGGCGGCCGGCTGCTCTCCGGGGCGTGGCGGCTGCCGTCGGCGTACCGGCGGGCGCGGTGGCTGGCCCTGCGGTCCGGTCCGGCGGACTCCGCCCCGGCGGACGGCCGGCCGGCGGAGGGGCACGCGCTGTACGTCGTGGAGGTCGGCGCCCTGGAGCGGACCGGCGGCATCGACGGCGACGCGAGCCTGATACGGCTGCGCGACCTCTACATACCGGCCGGGCTGACGGCCGGTACCGCGGGCCGGGACCTGCGGGCGGACGAGGCGGCGTTCCTGTGGGTCGCGGTCACCGGGATGGCCATGGGGGTCGCCCGGCACGTGCTCGAACGCGTCGCGGACCTGGACCCGGACGCCGAACCGTCCGGCGCGCCGACCGCGGGGCTGGGCGCCCTGCTGGAGCGGCGGCGGGAGAGCGTACGACGGGACCTGACCCTCGCCGCCCACCCGGGCGAGGGGGTCGCGAGCCACGGCATCGTCGGGCAGGTGGAAGAATCGCATCATCTCGTGCGCGACGTGTACGCGGCGGCGTACGAGTACGCGCTACCGCGTTCCCGGGCCGTTCATCCCCTTGAGCGGATCATGGCCGGCAGTGCGCCGGTGCTCCAGCACGCCCGGTTCACGACCAGCCTGCTCCCCGCAGCCGGCACCACTTCTGACTAGGACACCGCACCACCTATGACAGTCATCGCTTACCAGGGCGAACCGGGGTCCAACTCGGCCACGGCAGTGGCCCACCTGTATCCCGGAAGCCCGGGACTGCCCTGCACCGGCTTCGACCAGGCGCTCGACGCCGTGCTCCTGGGGACCGCCGACCTCGCGGTCATCCCGGTGGACAACTCGGCCGCCGGCCGGGTCGCCGACGTGCACCACCTCCTGCCGGACGCCGGCCTGTCCATCATCGGCGAGTACTTCCTCGCCATCCGCTTCGACCTCATGGGCGTACCCGACGGGACCCTGGAACAGGTCGAGACCGTCCGCAGCCACGTCCACGCCCTGAGCCAGTGCCGCAAGATCCTGCGGGAGGGCGGCTGGCGGACCCTGGTCAGCGACGACACCGCGGGCGCCGCCCGCGAGGTCGCGGAACTGGGCGACCCCGGGCACGCGGCACTGGCCCCACCCGCCGCGGCCCAGCAGTACGGACTGCGCGTCCTCACAGCGGACGTCGCCGACGACCCGGACAACACCACGCGCTTCATCGTCCTCTCACGCGACCCCGCCCGCCCGCCGGAGCCCGGCGTCCCCACGGTGACCAGCCTCTTCTTCCTCGTACGCAACATCCCCAGCGCCCTCTACAAGGCGCTCGGCGGCTTCGCCAGCAACGCCGTCAACCTCACCAAGATCGAGAGCTACCAGCTCGGGGCGGGCATGCAGCCCAGCCGCTTCTACATCGAGATCGAGGGCAACCCCGAAGAGACCCGGGTCGCCCACGCCCTCGACGAACTGCGCTTCTTCTCCTCCGAAGTACGCGTACTCGGCGTCTACCCGGCCCACCCGCACCGCTCACGCAACGCCTAGGGCCTGTCCGGCGGGTCGTCGCGCGGTTCAGGCCGCGAGCGGCGCCAGGGGGGCGGTGGTGACGTCCACGCCGAAGGCGCGCAGGCGGTCGAGCGCGCGGGCCGGGTCGATCACCGACTCCGGGAAGGCCACCCCGGCCGCCATCGGCGGGGCGCCGTCCAGGCCGAGGATCCGCTCGACGCCGATGACGGCTCCGACGGCGGTCAGGTGGGCCTGCCCGAGCGGGTCGCTGACGACCGTGCGCCGGGCCACCGGCCTGCCCCGGTCGTCCACGCCCCGGAGGTCGGCGAAGATCTCGTGGGACGCCGGTCCGCCGGCCAGCGTGCCGGCGGACGCGCCGAGACCGATGTCGAAGCGGACGTCCGGCGCGCCCGTGACGGCCGCCACGGCCGGGACGTCCAGCACGCCCATCGGCTGCGCGGCGAAGCCCGGGGCGCCCTCGCGCTCCACCTGGCGGATCTCGCGCTTCTCCTCGACCTCGCGCCAGCGCCCGTCACGGCGCAGGAGCGTCCGGCCGAAGAAGGCCCCGCTGTCCGCCGTGGCCATCGGGCCCGCCGGATCGGCCGCGTCGAACAGGGCGGCCAGCTCCACCCGCTCCACCCGGTGGAAGTCCCGCGCCCCGGCCAGCGCGGCGAACGTCGCGGCCCCCGCCTGCCAGTGCCCCATGATCAGGGCCGGGCGCCGGGCGAGGGCGGCCGCCGTGATCGCCGTACGGCCGACGGTGTCCGCCTTGCGGACGATGCCCAGGTGCCCGGCGCCGGACAGGAGGGCCGCCCGCAGCAGCCGGTCGTCCGGGTCCTGCACCGCGGCGACGACCAGGTCGACCGGTCCCGCCTCGGTGAGCCCGTCCTCCGGGTGGTCGGTGTCGAGCGCCACCACGCGCGCGTCCCACTCACGCGCCAGGGCGGCGCCCTCCTCGGGGTGGCGGCCCCCGACGACGATCTCGACCGCGTGGCCCGCGGTACGGAGGGTGCTCACGATCCGCGCTCCGACCAGTCCGTAGCCGCCGGCGACAAGTATGCGAAACATCAGAGGACTCCCGGGAGGTGTGGGTGGGTCGCGCATGGAACCTACACTTAGTAAGTTACTGCTAGTAGGTTACGTGTCAAGCCACTAGGCTCCTGGTCATGGGTCCGCGGGGGAGGGATCCCCGCGAGAAGGAGGGAGGCCCGTGGTGGTGTCACGTCGGCTGTCGCGCGAACGGCGCCGGGCGCAGTTGCTCGACACCGCGCTGGCGATCGTCCGCGCCGAGGGGGCCGACGTGCTGACCCTGGCCAGGCTCGCCGAGGACGCCGGGGTGTCGAAGCCCGTCGCCTACGACCACTTCGAGACGCGGACGGGCCTGCTGATCGCCCTCTACCGGCGGGTCGACGAGCAGCAGACGGAGATGACGAGGGCGGCGCTGGACGCGCACGCGAACTCGTTGGAGGAGACCGTCCGCGGCCTCTCGGAGGCGTACGTGGACTGCGTCCTGCACATCGGCAAGGAGTTCGGCGCGGTGACGGCCGCGCTGCACTCGCTCGCCGGCGCCGAGGAGTTGCTGCGGGAGGGCCGTGAGCGCTACGCCGCGCTCTACCTGCGGGCCGTGGAGCGGTTCGTACGACTCCCCGAGGCGGGGGGTACGGCGCTGATGCTCGGCGTGGTCGGTGCCGCGGAGGCCCTGTCGCGCGAGGTCACCGCCGGGCGGCTGGGCCGCGACGCGGCGGTGCGGGCGACCGGACACATCATGCTCGGCGCGGTCACCGCCGCGTCGCTCCCGGCGGTGCCGTGAGCGGGGCCGTGAGTGGTGCCGTCCGGGTTCAGGCCGCCCGGGCGTGCGGGGCGTGGCCGAACAAGGCGGCGTAGCCGGCCGGGAGTTGGGCCAGGAGGCGGGGGAGGAGTGCGGGGCCGGCGAGCGAGGCGAGGTTGCTGAGCACGGCCTCGGTGTCCCAGTTCGCGACGGCGTAGTCGGTGCCGGTCCGGGCCGCGACGTGCTCGACGAAGTCCCGGTTCGTGAGCAGTCGGGAGGGGGACGACGCCTCGGCGGTGAGGAGTGCGGAGACCTCGTCCGGGAGGCGGTCGGCGAGCAGGGCGCGGCCCTGGTCGGTCAGTTGCGGGGCGAGGACGGGGAGCACGGCCAGCAGCGCTTCCTCGGCGCGCCGGCGGGTGGGGTAGACGCCGTCGTACCGGATCTTCTCCAGGAGCTGTCCGTACGACGGTCTCGGTACGCGCTGCGTCGCCTTGCCGGGGGTCATCTGTTCTCCCATCGCCGCCCTGCTGACGTCGCTCGTCTGCCCCCGGATCGGCCCTTCACACCTGTGGGACGGGGAAAGCGGCGACGGGTGGCGGACGTCTCCGTCCACCACCCGCTTCCCTCGCCGTCCCCTCCGCCGGGTGGGCCCTCAGATCACCCGACGGGCGGGATCGGGATCGTGGTGCTGACGGGGGCCGAGCCGTTGATCATCTTGGTCGCCGCCCCGGCGAGCCGCATGTAGTAGTTGGACGAGACCTTCGTCCCGTCGGCGTCGAGCGTCAGGAAGTACTGGTTCGTGGGGATCTGCGACTTGTCCGTCGCGGCCGGCGCGATGGCGGTGGCCTCGTCGTACTCGTCGAACATCGCGATGAAGGCCGACTTCGTGCCGCTCCGGGCGACCGCCACGGCCTGCTGCCACATGAAGGTGCCCGCCTTGCGCGGGATCTCGTTCCTGGGCGACCCGGCCTTCCAGTTGGACCAGGCGAAGCCCGGGAAGATGACCGGCTGGTAGTCCTGCCCGCTCGCCTTCAGCTTGGCCACGTCGTCGTCGAACAGCTTCTGGTCGACCACGGAGTTGCCGACGTTCCACGGCGAGACCATGTTGAGCGCCGCGTAGACGGGGGCGAAGCCCGGCTTGGCGTTGCTGTCGGTGCGCCAGCCGCGCGGCACCCCGCCGATCACGTAACAGCCCTTGCTCTTGAACCAGTTGACGAGCGCCAGGCAACTCTGCGCCGTGCCGGCCCGGTTGCTCACCCCGAGGCCCCACAGCTCGACCACGGGCTTGCCGCCCTCGCGCGCGTAGGCGGGCGAGTTGGTCAGCCCGAGCGACCCGGTGATGGTGTTCGTCCAGTCGTTCTGGAGCGTGGAGACGAGGTTGGCGTCGGTGAGGCCGCTGATGTCGTACTCGATGTAGAAGCCGCGCCCGTACTTCTGGGCCGCGTCCCGCGCCTTCGACTGGATGTCGTTGCGCTGCCTGAAGTTGGGGCGTGTGGTGTCGGCGACCTCGCCGCCGAAGCGCTGGAGGGCCGCGCCGTCGATGCCGTACTGCTGCATCCACTTGAAGTGCTGGTCGACCACGGCCGTCGAGTACGAGCTGAACAGCTTGGCCGGCTGGCCGTTGCCGAGGTTCGCGTAGCCGGTCTGGTAGAGGCCGGACGCCGGGTAGACCGAGATGTCGGGGTACAGCTCGAACGTCTGGTTCCCCGGGGACGGTGTCTTACCGGCCCAGTGGATCCACGCGTTCTGGGGGGAGCCGTCACCGGCCGCGCCGAACCAGCCCTGGTAGCCGGCGTACACCTTGCCCTTGACACCGATGGTCGCGGCGGCGGCGTTCGGCCGCGGCGCCGCGGCGGCTTCCGCGCCGGGGGTTCCCGCGTGCGCGGCGGACAGGCTCCCGGCGCCGGCCCACGCGGCGGCGCCTATGCCGGCGGCGCCGGCCCCGCGCAGGAAGGTACGCCGGGAATGGTCTCGTTCGCTCATGCTGATCCTCTGTGAATGGTGTCGTGGGGGTACGTGCGAAAGGCGGCCGACCGCGCGTCGGCGGCGCGCGTCGAGGTACGGCGGGGCGTGGCCGCCGGGCCGGGCCGGGCGGTCAGCGCGCCGCGGTCCGCGTCGCCGCGAGAGGCGCGAGCGAGGACGGCACCGAGCGCAGTGCGTTGAACCACACCGAGGCCATCTTCTCGTAGCCGGCTTTCGTGGGGTGAATGCCGTCCGCGAGGTCCGAAGTGGTCAGTGCGTCATACATCTTAACCAGATGGACGCGAGAGCCCTTCTGGGCCACCACGGACGGAATCGCGGCGTTGTACGCCCTGACCCGGCCTTCGAGGGTGGCGTTCGACTGCGGCGGGATGGTCGCCACGAACAGTTCGCTCCGCGGTTTCGCCGCGCGGATCTTGTCGATCAGCGCGGAGAGGCGCCGGGGCGCGTTCGCGATGTCGTAGTTCTGGTTGAGGTCGTTCGTCCCGATGAGGAGCAGGACGGTGCGCGGGTCGGTCTGGCCCAGCCAGGTGTTGATGTTCGTGTCCAGTTGGTCGATGCGCCAGCCGGAGTGCCCCTCGTGGTCACGGTCGCCCAGCGCCGTGGGGCCGTTGGTCTGCGTTCCGACGAAGTCGACGGTGTACCCGCCGGCGGCCAGGAGCTGCCACAGTCTCACGCGATAGCCCCCCGGGTAGGGGGTGAAGCCGTCGGTGATCGAGTCGCCGAGCGGCATGACGCGCACTCCGCCGTTGGACTGGCCGGGGACGGCCGCCGAGGCGGGGAAGCGGCCGAGGGCGACCGCGGCGGTGGCGAGCGCGCCGGTGACGATCACGCTGCGCCTGGTCGGCTGTTGCATGGGGAACTCCTTTGGGGGAGGGAGTCGGGGATCCCAAGTGGGGGGTGGGGGGAGAGAACCGGGCCGGTTCGGCGAGCGGCCCGTGGGGGTGGCGCGGCAAGGTCCTGCGCGTCCGGGTCGCCGCCCTGTCTCAGGGGCGGTTGAGTGCAAGGAAATTCAGTGGATTGTGTTACGTCAATACCTTCGGCGGGCTGGACCTGGGTGAACTCCCGCGTGGAAACCTTGTTACCTTCCGGCCCTCTCCCTGTTTCGGGCGGGTGAACTGGCCATGTCGGGGGCGACACGCTTCCATGGCCTGTCACCTGACGGTTTGTTCCCCGCCGCGAGATGGATCGTAATTACTTTTACATGCGATCCCCGTCAGGGCGCCGACGGCCGTGCCTCCAGGGTGTGGCCGCCCTCGCCCGCCGGACGGCGGGCCGTGAGGACCAGCCGGTGGATCACGGGTCCCCACACCCGGGTGAACGCCGGGTCGTCGAGCGGGACCGGTTCCGCCCGGGCGCCGAACGCGGCGTGGTCCCAGCTGAGTCGCAGACCGCGCCCGTCCGCCGGGACGACGTCCGCCGTGCCGTCCGGCCCCATCGTGACCGTACCGCTGACCAGGAGGTGCAGGGCCAGGGACGCGGGAGCCGTACGGAACCGCCAGGCGTCGGTGACCTCGGCCCGCGCGTCGGCGCCGCGGACGAGCCGGACGGTCCTCGACCAGGTCTCCAGTCCGGCCTCCGGCGGGTAGGCCGCCGCCAGGTCACAGGTCAGCTCGTCCAGGTCCGCGCGGTGGCGGGCGGCCACGGCCTCCGCGCGGAACCGCGCCCCCGGCGGCTGGCCGAAGCCGTTGACGACGGGCACGTTGTGGTACGCGCTGGTCATCGACCAGATCCCGTAACGGTCCTCGTTGAACGTCTCCCTGCGGTACGTGCCCACCCCGGCGTCGATGACCAGCGGCCGCGCGTCGAGGGCGACGAGGAACGAACCGACGTCGTTGTGGTTGTGGCTCTCGTCGTTGTGACCGCCCTTGGCCGCGACGAGCAGTCCCCGCGTGGTGCCCGGTTCCGCGCGGGCGACCAGCACCTGCGTGTCGGGCAGCCAGGTGTGCCCGGGCAGCGGGAAGGCGGCCGGCGGCGCCGCGTGCCACTCGGGGTCGAGCAGGTCGTCCAGGGCGCGGCGGAGGTCGAACGGCTCCTCGTCGAGCGGGAGTCCCCCGTCGGACCCGCGCAGGGCCCGGGCGTGGGCGCTCACCTCCGGCTGACCGGTCCGGCGGCCGAAGCGATGGAGCAGCGCGGGGGCGGTCTCGCGCGGCCGGGCCGGTCCGTCGGCGAAGTTGACGGCCCAGCCGTCGCCGATCCAGGTGGACACGGGGTACCGGGCCAGGGCGCGGACCAGCGGATGCGCGAAGACGCCCGCGTCCGTGCCGAGCAGCGAGGTGAGGGTCTCCAGGCATTCGAAGAGGCTGGCGCCCGCCCGCCACCAGTAGTGCGGGCCCTCGTCGCAGCCGCCGTCCCGGGGATGGGCCCGCAGGTAGTTCTCCAACCCCTGGAGAATGCGGCACACGAGGGCGGCGCGGCGCTCGTCGGACTCCTCGGTCAGGGCGGTGGCCAGCAGCAGTTCCGAGTGGATCCACGGGTTCCAGTTGTTGAGCTTGGCCGTCGAACCGTCGTACCACCCCCACTCGTCCCGCTCCAGATAGGGCCCCAGGACCCGGGCGGACACCTCGCGGCGCAGCCGGCGCCGTACCAGCGGATCGCGCCGGTCCAGCGCGTCGCCCACCAGCGTGTCGGTGAGGGCGAGCAGCACCGCCGTACCCGAGGCGCCGAGGTCCAGGGTGGGACGGCCGGGGTCGGCCAGCAGGCCGCGCGGCGGGCCGAGGACCCGGAACTCGTGGGCGGGCCAGGCCCAGGTCGTCTCCTCGCACAGGGCCCACACGCCGTCCATCACCTCGTCGGCGAACGCGTCCGCGTCCCCCGCCGCGGCCGCCGGGGCCCCGGCCGTCAGGGCCGTCGCGAGGACCGCCCGGGCGAGGCGGGCCCGTCGTGCGAACGCCGCCGCCTGGTAGCCGGAGCGGTCACCGTCGCGGGCGAACCGGGCGAACAGGGACGCGGGCAGCCCGGGCCAGGGGAGCCCGAGCGACGCGGAGGCCGCCGCCACGACCCGGGTCCGCGTGCCGGCGCCGACCGCCCGCCATCGTCCGTCCGCCGGCGGGGGTACGGGGCTCCACTCGCCGATCCGCGGCATCCGGGCCCTCACCAGCGAGGCCGGGAACAGCTCGGTCAGCCGCGGGTATCCGGACCCGTCGCCGGGGCCGACCGGACCCTCGGCGCCGGGTGCCGCGGGATCGGGGTGCGGCGATGTCATCGGGTCGGTCCTCTCGGAAGGGGGTCGGAAGGGGGGTGGGTGACGCGGGGAAGATGTGCGGGCCGGCGGCCGGTGCGACTCAGGCGGCGGCGCCGCTGTGGGTGCGCAGGCGTGGCGCGAACGCCATGTGGAAGACACCGGCCGCGGCTCCGACCGCGGCCGCCGAGGCGCTCAGCGTCGAGTACGTGACCCGCACGCTGCGGACCCGGCGGGCCATCGGGAAGCGGTTCACCGCCGCCGAGATCTCCGCCAGGTACAGCTCGGCGACCTCGGGCGGCACCGCCGGGCCGCCGACGATCATCAGCTCGGTGTCGTACAGGTCCGTCATGGCGACCGCGCCCCGCGCCACCACCCGCGCCACCTCACGGATCGCGCCGACCGCGCGGGCGTCCCCGTGCGCTGCCGCGCCGCACACCGCGTCGTACGTGACCTCACCGCCCGGCACGGTGAGCCCCGCGTCCCCGGCCCGGGCTACGACGGCGGACATCGGGGCGCATTCGGGCACCATCTCGGGGCCGCCGCCGGGCGCCACCCGGCCGAGCGCGTACGCCGTCAGCTCACCGAACTCACCGGCGTTGCCCGACGTGCCGCGGTACACGTCCCCGTTGAGGAACGCCCCGCTGCCCGCCCCCGCGCCGAGGTAGAGGTAGACGAAGTCGCTGCCGCTCTCCCCGGCGCCGAGCCACCGCTCGCCGATCGCGGCCGCCGTCGCGTCCTTCTCCAGCAGCACGGGAAGCCGCAGTATCCGGTTCAGTTCGGCGCGCAACGGGACCTCGCCCCACCCCGCCCACAGCGGCGGGTCGAGGAGGACCCCCTCGTGCACGTCGAGCGGGCCCGGCGCCGCCACCCCGACGCCCAGGATCTTCGCCCCGAGCGGGCCCGCCGCTTCGATGGTCCGGGTGGTCGTCCGGGTCATCCAGTCCATGCACGTCTGCGGATCGCTCCGCGCGGTGACGTCGAGCGTGTGGGTGTCCCGTACGTTGCCGCACAGGTCGACCAACACGTGGGTGATCTTCTCCGGGTCCACGTGGATGCCGATGGCGCACGCGGCGTCCTCGGACAGCTTCAGCGGAACGCGCGGCTTGCCCTTGCCCGTCGAGCGGCGCTCCTCCTCCACCAGGAACCCGGTCGTCAGCAGGTTGCGGGTGATCCGTGAGACCGCCTGCGGGGTCAGCCCGGTGCGTTCCGCGATCTCGACCCGGCTGAGGGAGCCCCTGACCCGGACGGACTCGATCACCAGCTTCTCGTTGAACGAGCCCAACGCGGGCTGGTCGAAGGCGCGGTGCACCGTACGGCGGCGGGCGGCCGCCTCCTGCCGGCCCTGGCGCAGCCACCGGAACGGCGTGCCCGGCGGCGACTTGGGCAACTCCCGCGCCGCGTCGGCCAGCGAGTCCAGCGCCACGCGCGCCGGGCGCGGCTGGTGGCGCAGTTCGAGCTGCGCCATCAGGCAGACGGTCGAGGCCCAGCCCATGGCGGCGGGCGCGGTGTGCCGCCTCGCGGTGTGCGGCAGCCCCTGGGGTCCAACGCAGTCGCCCCAGGTGATGACGTGCAGGCGGCGCGCGGACCACCGGGCGGCGAGCGACGGCGGGAGGGCCGGCGCGGCCGCCTGCGGCGCCGGCCGCCGCGTCCCGCCGTCGGCCGGCCGGCGCGCCGGCGCGCCCTTGCTCCGGGGGCCGGCGGCGTCCGGGTCGTCCGGCTGCGTGCCCCGCATCATCGCCGTCAGCGCCGCGTACCGCATCTGCCGTTCCTCGGCCGTCGCGGCGCCCACCCGCGGCTGTTGGCCGGCGGCGGCCTCGGCGATCACCACGTAGGCCGCGCCGTCCGCCGACGAGCCCGCGGCGAGGAGTTCCGGGTGATGGCAGGGCAGCGGGGGATCGACCGGGAGCAGGAGAGGGGTGTCGGCGGCGCCGGGCCGGACCTGCCACCGCTGCCACACCTTGCCGAGCGCGGTGTGCGAGAGCCCCAGATGATCGGCCAACGCCCGCGCCGACCACACGCGTTGGGGCGTCGGCGGACCGGCCAGCGTCGCGGCGACGACGTCCGCCTCGTCGATACGGGCGGGACGCCCGCTGCGCGGCCGGTGTTCGAGTCCGGCCAGGCCGTTCGCCGCGTACCGCTGCCGCCAGGCGGTCACCGTCGGGCGCGAGATCCTGAGTTCACGCGCGCTCTGCGAGACGGACAGCCCCGCTGCCGCGTCCCGCACGATTCTGAGCCGGAGAGCGCGGTCGCTCCGGTCCTTCGCCCAGGCGTTGAGTTCCGCGAGATCCCGGTCCGTCAATGACAATTCACCTGGCTTGTGCATGATCCTCAGGAACCTTGTCTGTAAAAGTAGTTAGTGGCCATTCGGTTCATGTCGACCTGCGGGGACAAGTGCCGCCGCGCCGTCCCCCAAGGGGGCTGCGACCTGGAGGAACGCGCCGGGCACTGCCCTATCTCTACACCTCACGAAATCGCCCTGCAACACTCCGGTAGCGGGTTTTCACAGCTCAGAAGCATTGACGTCGAGCAATCCAAGGGATTTACATGGCCCCCGCCGGTCCGGATGCGGACGGGGCCGGCCGAATCCCGGGGAAAGGGACCAGACGACATGACTGCAGTTGACCGGCCGGCGCTCCGGCCGGACCCGCGGGAGAGGCCACGCGAGAGCGCTCGGCCCGCGTCCCCCCGACACCGCGACAAGGCGCTGTTCTGGTTCGCGGTCCCCGGCACCGTCGTGCTGTTGCTCTTCCAGTACGTGCCGCTGCTCGGCAACGTCATCGCGTTCCAGGACTACCAGCCCTTCACCGGCATCATGCACAGCCGGTGGAGCGGGTTCGACAACTTCAAGATCCTCTTCGACGGTGACCCGGCGTTCCTGCACGCCCTGGTCAACACACTGGAACTGACCCTGATCCAGGTGGTGTTCGTCTTCCCGCTGCCGATCCTGCTGGCACTGCTGCTGAACAGCCTGGTCAGCGAACGGATCAAGCGGATCGTGCAGAACGTGCTGTACCTGCCGCACTTCCTGTCCTGGGTCGTCGTTGTGGCCATCTTCCAGCAGATGCTCGGCAACGGCGGGCTGCTGAACGTCTTCCTCCAGGCACACGAATGGGGCACCTGGAACATCATCGGCAACCCCGACCTGTTCAAGGAACTGCTGACCTCGCAGGTCATCTGGAAGGACACCGGGTGGGCGACCATCCTGTTCCTCGCGGCGCTCACCCGGATCGACACCGACCTGTACGAGGCCTCCGCCGTCGACGGCGCCGGCAGGCTGCGGCAGACCTGGCACGTGACGCTCCCGGCCCTGCGCGGACTTGTGGTGCTGCTGCTGATCCTCCGGCTCGGCGACGCCCTGAGTGTCGGTTTCGAGCAGATCGTCCTCCAGCAGACGGGTCTCGACAAGAACACCACGGAAGTGCTGGACACCTACGTCTACAACAACGGTCTCGTGGCGGGGCAGTGGGGCGTCAGCGCGGCCGTCGGCCTGGTCAAGGGCCTGGTCGGGGTGGCGCTGGTCCTGGGGGCGAACAAGATCGCCCATCTCCTCGGCGAGGAAGGGATCTACCGCAAATGAGCACACTCTCCACCGCGCGGCGCGGGTCCACCCGCTCCTACAGCGCCATTCCCGGCCAGTCCGGGGGCTCCCCCTGGTGGCGGTCGGTGAAGTTCGTCGTCCTGCTGGCGTGTGTGGCAGTGGTGGCGATCCCCTTCCTGACCGTGCTCTCCACGTCCCTCGCCGACACGGCCCAGATCAACCGCACCGGCGGTTTCGTGCTGTGGCCCGACCACCCCACACTCGACTCCTACCGCGCCCTGCTGGGCGGCGGGCTGGTGTCCCGCGCGATGCTCGTCAGCATCGGTGTCACGCTCGTCGGCACCCTGGTCAGCCTGTCCGCGTCCATCTCGCTCGCGTACGGACTGAGCCGGCCCGGCACCTTCGGCCACAAACCGATCCTGCTGCTCCTCGTCTTCTCGCTGCTGTTCGTGCCCGGTCTCATCCCGAGCTACCTGGTCGTCAAGCAGCTCGGCCTCATCAACAGCTATTGGTCGCTGATCCTGCCCACGGCCGTGAACGCCTTCAACGTGATCGTCCTGCGCTCGTTCTTCACCGGCCTGCCCGGCGAGCTGATCGACGCGGCCCGCATCGACGGCGCGAGCGAATGGCGCATCCTCACCCGGATCGTCCTGCCGCTGTCGAAGGCGTCGGTCGCGGTGATCGGCCTCTTCTACGCCGTCTCGTACTGGAACGCCTTCTTCAACGCCCTCATCTACATCAACCAGTCGGTCAAGTGGCCGCTCCAACTCGTCCTCCAGACCTACGTGGTCAACAACGCCGCCATCGGGCAGGGACAGACGGCCGACCCCGCCGCCGCGCTGCCGCCCACCGTCGCGTTGCAGGCGGCGATCCTCGTCCTGTCCATCGTCCCGATCATCGCCGTCTACCCGTTCCTCCAGAAGCACCTGACCAAGGGAGTGATGATCGGCGCGGTCAAGGGATGAGCCGCCCGGACGACGTCCACGGCGCCCCGCCGGCCGCCGTCCCCGGGGCCGCCACACCCCGCACCGACCGCACGGACCGCACGGAAGAAGGGACCCCCATGGGTGCGCACCCCACCCGCCGAAACGTCCTCCTCGCGGGACTCGCCACCGCCGCCCTGCCCGCCCTCGCGGCCTGCGGGGACGCCGCGGCCCCGCCGCCCCCCGCGGCCAACGCCGCCGTGAAACCGCCGGACTTCGTCCCCTACCGGGGGTTGCGACCTGACCTCCCCGGCACCGAGTCGGGGGTGCTCAACGGCTACTACCACTATCCGAAGCACCCGGTCGCGGCCGCGCCCGACGGGCCGCCCGCCGAGGGACCGCCCATCGACGTCATGACCCTGACGTTCAACCCCGTACCGCCGCCCGCGTCCAAGAACCCGATGTGGCGGAAGCTCAACGAGACCCTCGGCACCGACCTGAACTACGAGATCGTGCCGGTGGCGAACTACCCGGTGAAGTTCTCCCTGACCGTGGCCGGCGGCGACCTCCCCGACGCGATGCTCGTGCTGCCCACGGCGCCCCGGCAGCCCGGCATGCTCAACGCGCTCTTCGAGGACCTCTCGCCGTACCTCTCCGGCGGTGGCGTGCGGCGCTACCCCTACCTGGCGAACATCCCCACCGCGTCCTGGGGCCCCATGATCGTCGCCGGCGGCCTGTACGGCCTGCCGATGCCCCGCGCCAACAGCGGATCCGCCATGTTCTACCGGGCCGACCTCTTCAAGGAGAAGGACCTCGACCCGCGCCCGCGGTCGTTCAAGGAGTTCCTCCAGCTCAGCAAGGACCTCTCCGACCCCCGGCACGCGAAGTACGCCAACGGGGACCCGCTCGTCACCCTGTACTTCGTCCTGGAGATGCTGCACGGGGCGAACACCTGGCGGGAGACGGACGGGAAGTTCACCTGGTGGCTGGAGGAGACCGACATCCTCCGCCAGGCCCTCGACGCCATGCGCCAACTGGTCAAGGCGCAGACGATCCACCCGGACGGCTTCACCACCGTCGGCAAGTTCAAGGACTGGTTCGGCAACGGCCAGATCGCCATGAACTACGACGGCAACCTCGCCTGGAACCAATACCTCCTCCAGTACGGCGCCACCGACCCGAAGTTCGACATCGACGCGATGATCGCCCCCGGGTTCGACGGCGGCGAGGGAACCCACTGGGCCGGCCCGTCCAACTTCGCGATGCTCTCCCTCAAGAAGGCCCCCAAGGAACGCATCGAGCAACTGCTCCGCGCGTTCAACCTGCTCGCCTCGCCCTTCGGCACCGACCACTACCTGCTGCGCAAGTACGGCGTGGAAGGCCACGACTTCGCGTACAAGGGACCGGACCCGATCATGACCCCGGTGGGCGCCACGAACGTGGTGCTCCCCACCAGCAGCACCACGGACGCCGCCCAGAGCCTCTACTACCCGCAGGACGCGGGGCCCGTACGGCGCCAGTACGCGTGGCAGCAGCGTGCCGTGAAGGTCCTCGCGCCCGACGCTTCGTACGGCCTGTACTCGGAGACCAACGTCACCTACGGCAGCCAGGCCAAGGAGGACATCATCCAGGGCCCGCTGAAGGGCTACATGCGGTCCGACGCGGACTGGGACGACGTGCGGAGCGCCGTGAAAGCGTGGCGCACGTCGATCGGCGACAAGATGCGCGGCGAGTTCGAACAGGTATGGGCCGGGCTGCACTCCTGACCCCGGCCAGGATCCGGCCACCCGTCCCCTTCACGACTCCCCTTCACGACTTCCCTTCACGACTCCCCGAGAACCACCACGAAAGGGATCCCGCACTGTGCACGACGACCGACGGATCACCGAGGCACGCGTCCGCAAACTGCTGGAGCGCGTCATCAGGCCCGCCCTGTACAGCGCGGCCCGCCCCCTGGACCTCCGGGCCTGGCACGTCGACGGCGAGCCGGTGCCGTACGCCGAGGCCGCACGCGCCTCGTACGGGCCGATGGCCCTCGGCGAGACCTGGGGCCGGCCCTGGGGCACCACCTGGCTCAAGGCGCACGCCGAGATCCCCGCCGCGTGGGCGGGCAGCCGCGTCGAAGCCGTCTTCGACCTCGGGTTCGACCTGACCCGCGGCCCCGGCGGACAGGCCGAGGGGCTCGTCCACATCGGCGGCGTCCCCGTGCAGGGACTCCACCCCTACAGCCGCAGCGCCCTGCTCACCACCGACGCGGCCGGCGGCGAGAGCGTCGACCTGATGGTCGAGCTGGCCGCCAACCCCAACATCTCCGGCAGCCAGGCCCGGGGCACCCACTTCGGGTCCCTGGAGACGGCGGGCGACGCGCACCAGTACCGCCTCGACCGGGCCGAGATCGCCGTGCGCGACGAGCAGGTCTGGGGCCTGCTGCACGACGTCGAGGTGCTCGACGAGTTGATGCACGAGCTGCCCGAGGGGTCCGCGCGCCGCCACGAGATCCTCTTCGCCCTGCGCCGGGCCTGCGACGCGCTGGACGCCCACGACGTCAGCGGTACGGCGCGCGCGAGCCGGGACGTGCTCGCCGACGTTCTGTCCCGCCCCGCCCACGCGTCCGCGCACGCGGTCACGGCCGTCGGCCACGCGCACATCGACTCCGCGTGGCTGTGGCCCGTCCGGGAGACCATGCGCAAGGCCGCCAGGACCTTCACCAACATGACGACCCTCGCCGCGGAGTACCCGGAGCTGGTCTTCGCCTGCTCGTCCGCGCAGCAGTACGCGTGGGTCAAGGAGCAGCACCCCGAGGTCTTCGAGCGCATCAAGAAGGCGGTCACCGCGGGGACCTGGGTGCCGGTCGGCGGCATGTGGGTCGAGGCGGACGGCAACCTGCCGGGCGGCGAGGCCCTCGCCCGCCAACTGGTGTACGGGCGGCGGTTCTTCGCCGAGGAGTTCGGCGTCGCGCAGGAGGGGGTCTGGCTGCCCGACTCCTTCGGGTACACCGCCGCGTACCCCCAACTCGCCCGGCTCGCCGGGGCGAAGTGGTTCCTCACCCAGAAGCTGTCCTGGAACGAGACGAACCGCCTGCCGCACCACACCTTCGACTGGGAGGGCATCGACGGCAGCCGGATCTTCACCCACTTCCCGCCCGTCGACACCTACAACGCCGAGCTCACCGGGCGTGAACTCGCCCACGCCGAGCGGAACTTCGCCGAGAAGGGGCCGGCCACCCGCTCGCTCGCGCCCTTCGGCTTCGGGGACGGCGGCGGCGGTCCCACCCGCTCGATGCTGGAGAAGGCCCGCAGGCTCCGCGACCTCGAAGGCTCCCCCCGCGTGGAGGTCGGCGACCCGAACGCGTTCTTCGAGGCGGCCCGCGCCGAGTACCCCCGCCCGCCCGTGTGGCGGGGGGAGTTGTACCTGGAGAACCACCGGGGCACCTACACCAGCCAGGCCCGCACCAAGCGCGGCAACCGGCGGGCCGAATCCCTGCTGCGCGAGGCCGAGTTGTGGGCCGCGACGGCGGCGGTCCGGGCCGGCGCCCCGTACCCGTACGAGCGGCTGGAGTCGCTCTGGCGGCGGGTGCTGCTCCACCAGTTCCACGACATCCTGCCCGGCACCTCCATCGCGTGGGTGCACCAACAGGCCGAGCGGGTGTACGGCGAACTGCACGCGGAGCTGGAGGAGATCATCGCCGAGGCCGCCGGCCACCTCGGCGACGGCCCCGACGGCTCCTTCCCGGGCGCCGGCTCCTTCCTCAACGCGGGCCCGTACGACCGCCGCGAAGTGGCCTTCCTCCCGGCCGACCCCACCCGGCCCGGGGTGCCCGGCGGCCAGCCGCTCTCCGACGGGCGGCTGGCCGTGCTCGCCGAGGTCCCGGCCCTCGGCACCGGCGGCACACTCGACGCGCCCGAGACCCCCGTCACGGCCCGCGCCGAGGACGGCGGATTCCACCTGGCCAACGGCCGGCTCACAGTACGGATCAACAGCCAGGGCCTCGTGACGTCGGCGTACGACCACGGCGCCGCCCGCGAGGCCCTCGCGCCCGGAACCGTGGGCAACCTGCTCCAGCTGCACCCCGACGACCCCAACGTCTGGTCCGCCTGGAACATCGACCCGTACTACCGCGACACCGTGCACGACCTGCGCGAGGCCCACGCCGTGACCCTGGAGGAGGACGGCCCGCTGCTGGCCTCCGTCCGGGTGGAACGCCGGTTCGGCGCCTCCGTCCTGGTCCAGCACCTGGAGCTGACGGCGGGGAGCGGACAGCTCACCGTGCGCACCGACATCGACTGGCAGGAGCGCGACACCGTCCTCAAGGCGGCCTGGCCGCTCGACGTGCACGCGGAACGCGAGAGCGCCGAGATCCAGTTCGGGCACGTGCAGCGGCCCACCCACGAGAACACCAGCTGGGACGCGGCACGCTTCGAACTGTGGGCCCACCGCTGGGTCCACGTCGGCGAACGGCACTGGGGAGCCGCCGTGCTCAACGACTCCACGTACGGGCACGACATCCGCCGCGACACCCGCGAGGACGGCGGCACCACCACGACCCTGCGCCTGTCCCTGCTGCGCTCCCCGCACAGCCCCGACCCCCAGGCGGACCGCGGCCGCCACTCCTTCACCTACGCGCTGCTGGTCGGAGCCGGGATCGAGGAGGCCGTCGCGGGCGGGTACGCCCTGAACCTGCCGCTGCGGCCCACCCGTGCCACCACCGCCCCCCTGGTCACCGTGGACACCCCCGACGTGGTCGTGGAGTCGGTGAAGCTGGCCGACGACCGCGGCGGGGACGTCGTGGTGCGGCTGTACGAGGCGTGCGGCGGCGCGGTCTCCGCGACCCTCACGGCGGGCTTCCCGGTGGCCCGGGTCAGCGACTGCGACCTCCTGGAGAACCCGGAACGCGACCTGCCGCCGTCCGGGAACGCCCACTCCGCCGCCTTCCGGATGCGCCCCTTCCAGATCCGCACCCTGCGCCTGCACCGAGGCCCCGCCACGCCGTAGGACCGACCGCGCCGCCCGTCCCGAGCCACTGCCGGCCCCCGACGCGTCCCGCGTCCCGCAGCCAGAGGAGCCCCCCTTCATGCACGACGACCGGAAGCTGGTCGAGGCCCGTCTCGAACGTGTCCTCAGGGAACGTCTCCGGCCCGCCGTCCACCCCGTCTCCACGCCTCTGACCGTGGAGGTCTGGACCGCCCCGGGCGAACCCGTCCCCGTCGCCGAGGGACTGGCCGCCCCGACCCGCCCCATCGCCCCCGGCACCCCCTGGGGCGCGCCCTGGGGCACCAGCTGGTTCAAGGTCACCGGCACGGTCCCGGCCGCCTGGGCGGGACGTACCGTCGAGGCCGTGCTCGACCTCGGATTCACCCCCCGCACCCCGGGATTCCAGTGCGAGGGCCTCGTGTACCGGCCCGACGGCACCCCGGTCAAGGGACTCCACCCGCGCAACGCGTACGTGCCCGTCGGCTCCCCGGTGACCGGCGGGGAACAGGTCCACTGGTACGTCGAAGCCTCCTCGAACCCCGATCTCGAAGCGTCCGGCGTGCCCTTCCAACCAACCCTTCTGGGTGACCCGGCGACGGCGGGTGACGCGCCCCAGTACGTGCTGGGGGAGATGCGGCTCGCCGTCCTGGACGAGACGGTGTGGGACCTCGTCCTCGACCTGGAGGTCCTCGGGGAGTTGATGGCGGAGCTGCCCGTGGACGGGGCGCGCCGCTGGGAGATCCTGCGCGCGATCGGCCGCGCGCTCGACGCCGTGGACCTCCAGGACGTGAACGGCACCGCCGCGGCCGCCCGGGACGAACTGGCCGGCGTGCTCGCCGCGCCCGCCGTCCCCGCCGCCCACCGCGTCAGCGCCGTCGGCCACGCCCACATCGACTCGGCGTGGCTGTGGCCGCTGCGCGAGACCGTCCGCAAGGTCGCCAGGACCGCCTCGAACATGACCGCGCTGCTGGACGCCGACCCCGATTTCGTCTTCGCCATGTCGCAGGCCCAGCAGTACGCGTGGATCAAGGAGCACCGGCCCGAGGTGTACGCCCGGGTCAAGAAGGCGGTCGCGGACGGCAGGTTCGTGCCCGTCGGCGGCATGTGGGTGGAGTCCGACACCAACATGCCGGGCTCGGAGGCGATGGCCCGTCAGTTCGTCCACGGCAAGCGTTTCTTCCTGGAGGAGTTCGGCGTCGAGGACAGCGAGGTCTGGCTCCCCGACACCTTCGGCTTCGCGGCCGGACTGCCACAGATCATCCGGGCGGCGGGCGCCACCCGGCTGCTCACCCAGAAGATCTCCTGGAGCCGGACGAACTCCTTCCCGCACCACACCTTCCGGTGGGAGGGCATCGACGGCTCGCGCGTCTTCACCCACTTCCCGCCCGTCGACACCTACAACTGCGAGGTGACGGGGGCTCAGATCGCCCACGCGGCAAGGAACTTCAAGGAGAAGGGCGTCGCTTCCCGCTCCCTCGCGCCGGTCGGCTTCGGCGACGGCGGGGGCGGCACCACCCGCGAGATGGTCGCCAAGGCGGCCCGGCTGCGCGACCTGGAGGGTTCGGCGACCGTCGCGTGGGAGAGCCCCGCCGCCTTCTTCGACCAGGCACAGGCCGAATACCCCGAGCCGCCCGTATGGGTCGGCGAGCTGTACCTCGAACTGCACCGGGCGACCCTCACCAGCCAGGCGCAGACCAAGCGCGGCAACCGCCGCAGCGAATCCCTCCTGACGGAGGCGGAGTTGTGGGCCGCCACCGCGACCGTCCGCACCGGCGCGCCGTACCCGTACGAAGCGCTGGACCGCATCTGGAAGACGGTGCTGCTCCACCAGTTCCACGACATCCTGCCCGGCTCGTCCATCGCCTGGGTGCACCGCGAGGCCCGCGAGACGTACGCCCGCCTGGCCGGGGAACTGGACGGCATCATCGGGGAGGCGCAGCGCGCCCTCGCGGGCGACGCCTCGGGCGGTACGGAGCTGGTGTTCAACCCGGCGCCGCACGCACGCGATGGCGTGGCGGCGGGCGGCGCCGCGGCGCGGCCGGCCCTGGGCGACACGGTGGTGCCGGTACCGCGCGACGAGGGCGGTTACGTGCTGGACAACGGCCTGCTCCGGGTCGTGGTCGACGCACGCGGCCTGGTGATCTCCGTGTACGACCACGCCGCCGGACGGGAGGCCCTGGCCCCGGGACAGGCCGCCAACCTGCTGCAACTGCACCCCGACCTGCCCAACCAGTGGGACGCCTGGGACGTCGACGCCTTCTACCGGAACGTCGGCACCGACCTGACCGACGTGACGGTCCTCCGCGCCGAGGGCGCGGCGGTCCGGGTCGAGCGGGCCTTCGGCGCCTCGCGGGTCACCCAACTGCTGTCCGTCCCCGTCGACACCAAGCGGCTCGACCTCGTCACGGAGGTGGACTGGCACGAGACCGAGCGCTTCCTGAAGCTCGCCTTCCCGCTGGACGTGAAGGCCGACCGGTACGCCTCGGAGACGCAGTTCGGCCATGTGTACCGGCCCACGCACCAGAACACGAGCTGGGAATGGGCCCGCTTCGAGGCGTGCAACCACCGCTTCGTCCACGTCGGCGAACCGGGCTGGGGTGTCGCGCTGGTCAACGACGCGACGTACGGGCACGACGTGACGCGGGAGGTACGGACCGGGGGCGACGGCGGTACGACGACCACCGTACGGGCCTCGTTGCTGCGGGCGCCCCGCTTCCCCGATCCGGAGACCGACCAGGGCGTCCACCGCTTCCGGCACGCGCTGGTGCCGGGTGCGACGATCGGCGACGCGGTCCGCGAGGGCCACCACGCCAACCTGCCGGTACGGCGCGTCACCGGCACCGCCGCCGAGGTCGCGCCGCTGGTGTCCGTCGACCAGGACGCCGTCGTGGTGAGCGCGACGAAGCTGGCCGACGACGGGAGCGGTGACCTGGTGGTCCGCCTGTACGAGGCGCACGGCGCCCGGGCCCGCGCCACCGTGCGCGTCGACGGCGCGGACGCCGGGCGGGCCGTCCTCACGGATCTGCTGGAGCGTCCCCTCGCGGCCGCCGAGCCACCGGTACGGACCGCGGACGGCGTCGAACTCGCCCTGCGGCCCTTCCAGATGGTGACTCTCCGGCTGCCCCGCGCCTGACCACGCCGTACCCACCGAAAGAGGTCCCCTGCCATGACCGTCCGAGCGGGACGCGGCCACCGTCCCACCGCCGTGTGCGTCATGGACCCGGCCGTCGCCGGGTCCGTCCTCCCGCCGGACCTGCGGGCGCGGCTGTCCGCCGTGGTCCGCCTCGCCCCGGATCCGGCCGGCCCGGACCTGGACGAGGTGTTCGCGGCGGCGCTCGCCGACGCGGAGGTCCTGGTCAGCGGCTGGGGCTGTCCCCGGCTCACGGCGGGAGTCCTGGAACGGGCCCCCCGGCTGCGTGCCGTCGCGCACGCGGCCGGGAGCGTCAAGTCGCTGGTGAGCGACGCGGTGTGGGAGCGCGGCATCGTCGTGTCCTCGGCGGCCGACGCCAACGCGGGCCCCATGGTGGCGCATACGGTCGCGCTCGTCACGCTCGCCGCCCGGCGCACGCTCACCATGGCGGCCGGCTACCGGGACAAGTGGCCTGCCTTCAGCAGCCGTTCGGGCGCCGACGGGCACACGGTGGGCATCGTCGGCGCCTCCCGCATCGGCCGCCGGGTGATCGCCGAACTGGCCAGGTCCGACGCGCGCTACCGGATCCTGCTCAGCGACCCCTACGTGACCGACGACGAGGCGCGGCGGCTCGGCGCGGAACGGGTCGGCCTGGCGGACCTGTGCCGCCGGTCCGGGGTGGTGAGCGTCCACGCGCCGCTCCTGCCGGAGACGGCGGGCCTGCTCGACGCCGGCCTGCTCGCCCTCATCCCCGACGGAGGCGCGCTGATCAACACCGCGCGGGGCGCCCTCGTCGACACGGAGGCCCTGACGCGCGAGTGCCGCGCCGGCCGGCTGGAGGCGTACCTCGACGTCACCGACCCCGAGCCGCTGCCCCCCGGCCACCCCCTGCTCTCCCTGCCCAACGTCCTGGTCACCCCGCACGTCGCGGGAGCGCAGGGCACCGAGGTCCGCCGGCTCGGGCAGTACGCGGTGGAGGAGGTCGAGCGGTGGGCGGCGGGGCGGCCGCTCCTGGGGCAGGTCACCCGCGAGGCGCTCCCGCGCCTGGCGTGACGGCGCCGCGCGCCTCGCCGGCACGACCGGGCGCCTCGCGGGGCGGTCCGCTCACCGCCCGGCCCACCGCAGGACCGTCGCCGTGGCGCGCGTCGCGTCCTCCGGGGCCAGGGACGCGATGCGCGCGCGGTGGTTGGTGCCCGGCGCGACGAGGACCCGCGCGTCCCGGCTGCCCGGGCCGAGGCGGAACCGCTCGGCGGTCGCGGCGTCGATCTCCCCGTACACGAAGAGGAGCCCGCGTCCCTCCGTCCGCACCCACCGGTCGATGTCCGCCATCGCGTGCGGCTGGAAGCGCAGGGGGATGTCGCGCGACACGTAGGTCCGCACGTCCTGGACGCCGGGGTGGCGGAGCAGGCCGGCCAGATGCGGGGTGCGGTACTGCGGATAGCCGAGCTGGGTGCCCAGTTGGTAGAAGTACGGCGTGAGGGGCACGAGCGTCTCGTCCGTGTAGTTCGCGAGGCCGGACGTCCGGTCCAGCCAGGCGTAGAGGTCCTCGGTGGAGGCCGTGGGGGCCGGTACGCCGGCGCAGTCCGGTGCGCCGTACTGCCAGTACATCGGTACGGCGCGCAGCACGGCGAGCTCGAACGCCTTGTCGGCACCGCCGATGACGGTGAAGTCACGCCCCTGGGCGGCCGCCCACTCCTCGTACCGGGCGACCATCCCGTCCCGCCGCAGGAGCAGTTCACGCTGTACGGTCTCCAGCGCGGCGCGGCAGGCCGGTGTGCCCACCCGCGCGAGGAACGTGTCGTACGCGCTGTCGTCCCGGTCGTCGACGTTGTGGGGAGCCGAGTAGACCACCGTGCCGTCCACATCGTGGGGGTAGAAGCGGCGGTGGTAGACCGAGGCCATGCCGCCCTTGCTGACCCCCGCCGAGATCCACCGGCCGTCGTAGAGCGGCTTGAGCGCCTGGATCAGGCGGTGGTGGTCGCTCGCGGCCTGCCGGATGTCCAGCTTCGACCAGTCGGCCGGGTCGGGCCGGGATTCGCCGAAGAACCGCTGCTCGGTGACGATCTGGTTGCCGTCCACCAGCAGCGTGGGCTCGGCGCGGAAGTCCGGGCTCGTGATCAGGTCGTATCCGCCGGTGTAGAGCACCATGGGCGAGTCGGCCGACCGGTGCAGGAGCGTCAGCCGCTGGTCGAACGTCCCGTTCGCGGGGTGCCGGTGGTCCACGGGCTGCCGGTAGGCCAGCTCGAAGAAGCGGTAGCCGGGCGCCGCGGGCCGCTCCGCGATCACCCGCATGCCGGGGACGGCCTCGACGCGGGTACGGATGTCTCCCGCGGGCGGTTGCTCGGAGGTCGCCGCGGTGGCCGCGGCGGCCGGGGTCACGGTGCCGGGCAGGGGTCCGGCGAGCGGCGGGACGGCCAGCAGGGCGAGGACGACGAGGGCCTCACGCAGGGCAAGTCGGCGGGGGAGTAGGTGAGTTGTCCGCATGCGGCCAGTCAAGTCGCCGGCCCTCCCGTACGGATCCCCTCGCCGGGTGAGTGGTGTCCCCCGCGCGGGGGAGAGGTGACGCGTCAGACGTGCAGGATCCGGCGGGTGACGGTCATGGCGCGATCGAGCTGGCCGGGGGAGCCGTGGATCTTCGCGATCATGCTCGCCCCGATCCACAGGTCGTAGAGGGTCTCGGCGGTGGCGCGGGGAAGGTCGTCGACGGACACGGACCCGTCCGTGACGCCGCGGGTGATCATGGCCTCGATCCGGTCGACGATCTCCGCCGTGCCGGCCTTGGTCGTGAGGCGCATGGCCTCCGACAGGTCGGAGATCTCCGCGCCGAGCTTGACGACCAGGCAGCCGCCCTGGCAGTGGTCGGCGGCCTGGGTGTCGTAGAAGTACCGCCAGTACTCCATGAGGTGCTCGGCGGCCGTCTTCGTGGTGTCGGCGGTGATGCGGTCCATGGTGGCGAAGTAGTCGCCGAAGTAGCTGTCCATCATCGCCTCGCCGAAGGCGTCCTTGGAGCCGAAGTGGTGGTAGAACGACCCCTTCGGGACACCGGCCGCGGCGAGCACCTCGTTGATGCCGACGGCGGCGTATCCCTTGGCGACGACGATCCGCCGGGCGGTGTCCAGGATCCTTCGGCGCGTCTCGGTCTTGGCGGCTGACATACCTCCACCGTAACACTCACATTAGACCGGTCGCCTCAGCCCACTCGATGGTGAGCGGGCGGCCGGGGACGAGTGCGCGGCCGGGGGGAGCGGGGGCCCGGGCTACTTCTTCCCGCCGCTCCGCGCGGGGGCCTGCGCCAGGGTGCTCGCGGCCGCCGTCTTCTCCGCCTTGGTGGCCTTCTTGCTGTTCAGGGTCTTGCCGGCGGCCGAGGCGGCCTTCTTGCCGGTCTCCCCCTTGCTCTTCGGCGCCTGGGACACCGCGCTGGCCGCCGCCGTCTTCCCGGCCTTGCCTGCCTTCTTGCCCGCCAGTGACTTCCCGGCCGCCGTCGCTGCCTTGTCCCCGGTCTGAGCCTTGTTCTTCGCCATGTGAATCCTCTCGGAGGCGGGGGCGCGGTGTGATCCGCGCCGTCCGCGGCGGGCTGTTCGTGCCGTGGACCCCGCCTACCCCCCAACGCCCCAAGCACGCCCGCCCAGTTGACACGTAAGCCGACGGGCCGGGGGCGCCATCAGCCGTACCACCACTCCGCCAGCTCCCCGGCCAGGTCGTGGGCCTGCACCGAGCCGGTGGCCGCCGCGGTGTCGGTGACGCGGGGATCGAGGAGATCGGCGGGGGACATGTGGAGGGGCGAGGCCCCGACCACACGCACGCGGTACCCGTGCGCGACCAGGAGGTCCGTCTCCCGCGCCAGACCGGCGGTGGGCCGGGGTGCCAGGACGAGCACCCGGCCCGGCTTCTCGGCGGGGACGGCCCGCCCCTCCCCGTCGTGGTCGCCGATCTCCAGGAGCAGGTCGGCGTTGGTGTTGGACCGGACGCCCCCGTCGACCCAGACCGACCCGGCGATCTCCACCGGCGGTGACACCCCCGGGGCCGCGGTGGAGGCGGCGACGGCGACGGCCAGCGGAATGTCGTCCCGGGCCGACCACACGGACGCCCGTCCGGTACGGGCGTCCACCGCCGTCACCCGCAGCCGCCCGGGCCAGGCGCCCTCGGGCAGAGCCGCCGCCCAGGTGGACCGTGCCGCGTCCGCCGATATCGGTGACAGCGCGGCCACGGCGGCCCGCGCGATGTCCAGCGCCGATTCCCCGCCCCGGGCGGACCGGTCGAGAGCCCGTCGTACGAGGTCCGTGTCGACCTGGCCGCCCCCGGGAGCGCCCGCACGGGAAGCGGCACGCTCCCGCATCCTTTCCGCGACGCCGGGAAGGCCTTCCGGACGCATCGTCAGCCAGGCGCCCGCCGCGGCCCCCGCCGACGTGCCCATCACCGTGCCGAAGGCGTCGGGCGGGAGCCCGCCGGATGCCAGCCCGTGCAGGAAGGCCGACGTCCAGGAGGCTCCCGCGGGGCCGCCCCCGCCCAGCACGAGGGCGTTCATGGGGGCCGGCTCGCTGTTCCCCCGGATCCCGCTCACCGGGTCGGCCGGCCCGTGAGAACCTCCCGCAGGAGTGCCGCCGTTTCGGCCGGCCGGGAGTAGAACGGGGAGTGAGAGGTGTCCATCCGCCGTACGTTCCCGAGGCGCGCGCCGAACTTCTCGCGCATCGGCGCGGGGAGGCCCGCGTCCCTCTCGCCGATCACGTAGGTGCTCGGGGTGGTGTGCCAGGCCGCCCGGGTGAGGGGCTGCCGCATCGAGACCAGCGACTGGGGCCCCAGACCGGCCGCCGCCGCTTTCGCCTCCCGTTCGGGCAGGTCGTTGTAGAAGACCTTCTCGGCGCCGAGCATCTCGATGTACTGCTCGTCCTCGTGCACTCCCCAGTGGGGCGGGTAGCTTCCGCCGCGGTTGCCGAGCATGGACTCGCCGACGTCCAGGACGAAGGAGTTCAGGTAGACGAGGTGCTCCACCGCGCCGATTTCCGCGAGCCCTTCACTGACCGGGACGCCGCCGTAGGAGTGCGCGCAGACGACAACGGGGCCGCCGATGTCCAGGACGAGTCGCCTGACGGCTTCCGCGTCCTTGTACATGTCCCCCAGCTCGTCGACGGGAACCGGTGCGCTGGACGGGAGTTGGATCGTGCGGACGTCGATGCCGGGCAGCTCCCCGATCAGGGCACCCCACATCTCCTCGCGGTGGAAAGAGCCGTGGACGAGGACAAGAGCGGGCGATGACATCCCGGAACTCCCTTTCAGGTGGGCGGCGGACGTGCGGGGGGCCGGCGGGGTCACGGGATCAGGAGCAGCTTGCCCGTGGTGCGGCGGTTCTCCAGGTCGTCGTGGGCGCGGGCGGCCTCGGCCAGCGGGTAGCGCGCCCCGATGTTCACGGTGAGGTCGCCGGCGCCCACCCAGGTGAACAGGTCCTTGACGCGGCCGCCGAACTCCTCGGGGCTCCGCAGGTAGTCCCCCGGGTTGGGGCCGGTGACGGACAGCGAGCCGTTGGCGTTCAGCTCGTGCAGGTCGAACGGGGGCACCGGTCCGCTGGACAGCCCGTACACGACGAGCATGCCCCGGGTACGCAGCACTCTCAGCCCGCCCGCGAAGGTGCTCCTGCCGACGCCGTCGTACACGACGTCCACGCCTCTCCCGCCGAGGAGTTCGAGGGTGGCGTCGGCGAAGTCCGTGGTGGAGTAGTCGATGACGTGGTCCGCGCCGTTGGCGCGGGCGATCGCGGCCTTCTCCTCGGTGGACACGGTCGCGACGACCCGCCCGCCGCGCAGCTTGACGATCTGCGTGAGCAGTTGCCCGACCCCGCCCGCGGCGGCGTGCACGAGCGCGGTCTGCCCGGGCCGTACCGGCCACGTGGAGGTGGCGAGGTAGTGGGCGGTGACGCCTTGGAGCATGATCGCGACGGCGGTCTCGCCGGTGATCGCGTCGGGCACCGCGACGGCGGAGGCCGCCGGGACGATCGCCTGGTCGGCGTAGCTGCCGCTCAGCCCGAGCCACGCGACCCGGTCGCCCGGGGCGTGCTGGTGGACGCCCTCGCCGACGGCGGTGACCGTTCCGGTCCCCTCCCCGCCGACGGCGTGGGGCAGCTCGACGGGGAACGCGCCCTCACGCTGGTTGACGTCGAAGTAGTTGACGCCGGCGGCGGTGATCCGGACGAGCAGTTCGCCGGGGCCGGGCGCGGGGGTGTCCCGCTCGACGAGGGTCAGCACGTCCGGCCCGCCGGTACGGTCGAATTCGATACGGCGCATCACATGCTCCTTGGGGGAGGGTTCTCGGCAGGTGAGGCAGGTGAGGCAGGTGAGGCAGGGGGTTGCGGGGGCGGCTCAGCGCTCGGCGGGGACAGGTGGCTTCGCCGCCGGGGCGGTGGTGCGGGCCGGTCCCGCGGAGCCGCTTCGCAGCAGGAACAGGCAGGTGAGGGCGCCGAGCAGGGACAGGGCCGCCGACCACCACCAGGCGTGGAGGAATTGGGGGAGTGCGGCGAGGTCGATCTGCGAGGAGCCGACGACGACCACCAGAAGTGCCACGCCGAGGGTCAGGCCGATCTGCCGGTTCATCTGGACGACCGCGCTGCCGGTCGAGGTCTGGTGGGGGGCCAGGCCGCTGCTCGCCGCGCCGATGAGGGTCGGGGTCCACAGCCCCGTACCGGCGCCGCACAGGATCCAGCCCGGCAGCACCTCGTAGTAGTCCGGGCTCGCGCCCAGCGACGATCCGATCAGTACGGCTCCGAGGCCCAGCAGGACGCCACCCGCGGCGGCGACCAGGCCGGCCGGGAGCTTCGCGGTGTAGCGGCGCAGGCCGAGCGAGGTCACCGAGACCATGACCGGTCCGGGGGAGATGGCCAGACCGGTGCGGATCGCCGACCAGCCCCAGCCCTCCTGCATCCAGAACACCAGGCCGAGCAGTTGCAGCCCGAAGGCCAGCGAGAGCAGGAACACGCCGACGTTGGCCCAGGTGAAGGTGCGGTTCCGGAACAGGGTGAGGTCGATGACCGGGGCACTCGCGCGGGCGGAACGCAGCACGGTGGCGCCGAGCGCCAGGACCGCGGCCACGAGCGCGCCGAGGGTCCGTCCGCTGCCCCAGCCCCAGGTGGGTCCCTGGACCAGCGCGAGGGTCAGCGCGCCGATCCCGGTGATCAGGAGCGCGCCGCCGAGCAGGTCGGGTATGCGGGTCTCGGTGTTGTGCCGGGGGTCCGGGGCCGTCCGTACCGCGATCAGGAGGGCCCCCAGCGCGATCGGCGCGTTGACGATGAAGATCCAGCGCCACGACGCCTCGACGAGGAGGCCGCCGAGGGTCGGTCCCGCCGACGCGCCGAGCGAGCCGCTGATCGCCCAGATCTGGATCGACCGGGGGATGCGTTCCTTCGGCATGCCGTTGAGGATCAGGGCGAGGCTGGTCGGTACGATCGCGGCCGCGCCGACCGCCTGGACGCACCGCAGTGCCACCAGGAGCCAGACGTCGCCGCACAGGGCCGCGCCCACGCTGCCCAGGCCGAAGACCGCGAGTCCGGACAGGAACGTGCCCTTCACGCCGTAGCGGTCGGCCAGCCGGCCCGCGGGCACGAGCAGTGCCGCGAAGACGATCGCGTAGGCGTTGAGGATCCAGCTCAGGTTCGCGAGCGAACTCTCGTGCAGCGCCGCGCCGATGGGGCGCAGGCCCACGTTCACGATGAACACGTCCAGCGTGGTCATGAACGTGGCCGTGGAGAGAACGGCGAGCAGGACGCCCGGATGACGGTGACGTGACGGTGCGACGGATGGGACGGTCATGGACGTGCCTTCGCTGGGGATGTGCGCCGGGGGCGCCGGGTCTCTGCCCTGGCCGCCGCCTCGTGGGGCGCGTGAGCGGTTCTCGCTGGGGGCTGGCTATGTATGTCAACATACATAGCTCGTTCCGACGCGTCAACGCGCCCCCGTCCCGCTGCCCCGCCCCGCCCGGCCTGCCCCGCCCGGCCTGCCCCGCTCGGGGTGCCCTCGTCCCGCGGCCCGCTGCCGCCGGGGTCAGCCGTGCCTGCGGACGGAGCCCTTCGGGGAGACGGCGACCGCGTGGCTGACCAGCCCGTCCCGTACCGAGTCGAAGGGGCCGGGGCTGTGCAGCGCGCGGGAGGTGATCATCGCGCCCTCCACCCCGGCGAGGACCGCGGTGGCCAGCGCGCGCGCCGCGGTCCGCTCGACCCCGAAGGCCACGAAGTGGAAGGCCAGCCGGTCGGTCATCTCCGAGAACGCGCGCCGGCCCGTCTCGCCGATCTCCGCCGCCTCGCCCTCCGCGCCCTCGGTCACCAGCGGGGCGATGCCGCAGCCGCGCGCGTAGCCGCTGGCCACCATGCCGTCGCGGCCCATGTCGACATACCGCTCCACCAGCGCCGTGGCGGAGTCCGCCCCCTCGGCGGCGCTGTCGATGATCCCGACCTGTTCGTACGCGTGCGCCTCGGCCGCCTCGATCACCAGCTGCGTCTTGCCGCCGGGGAAGTGGAAGTACACCGACCCGCGCGGGGCGGCGCTGAGCTTGAGAACGTCGGAGAACGCCGTGGCGTGGTAACCGCGCTCCCGGATGAGCTGCTTGGCCGCCTGCACCATCTTCTGCCTGGCATCCGATCGCTGCCTCACGTGGCGACTCCTTCTCCGATGGATATGCTGGTCTACATAGTAGCGAAGCGCGGCGGCGCGACCAACAGGCGCGGCCCGGGCATCAGCCTCAGGCTGGGCTCAAGCACCGCGCACACGGTAGGCCCCCAGGACCCGGCGGGACCGGCCCCAGGACCGGGCCGGTCCCGGAGAGGAGTGACTCATGCCCTTCGTCGACATCTCACTCGCCCGCGGCAAGAAACCCGAGTATCTCCGGGCCGTCTCGCGTGCGGTCCATGACGCCCTGGTCGCCGAGCTGAGCATGAAGCCCGACGACAACTTTCAGCTCATCCACCAGCACGACCCGGGGGAGATGGTCTTCGACCGCGCCTTCCGGGGAGGGCCGCGCTCCGACGACTGGCTCGTCGTCCGCGTCATCGACGGACTCGAACGCGGCGAGCCGGCCAAGCGCCGCTTCTACCGGACCCTGGTCCGCCTGCTGGGCGAGGGCGCGGGCGTCCGGCCCGAGGACGTCTTCGTGATGATGTCGCTCGCCGGCCCGGACAGCTTCTCCTTCGCCGGCGGCGTCATCGGCACCGACGTGCTGGCGGCCGAGGCGTTGAACGCCGCCGACAGGGCCCCGGCCCGCGCGGCGGCGTACACCACGGGGGAGCTGCGGTACGCCCTCACCGAACTGTTCGAGCGCCACGACCGGGACCTCGTCCGTCCCATGCTCCGCGACGACCTCGTCCTGCGGGTCCCGCGCTCGCTGCCCTACGGCGGTGAGTTCACCGGCATCCAGCCCTTCGAGAACCTGTTCTCGGGCCTGCCCGGCGGCGACGCCGTGTGGGAGTCCTTCACCGTCCACGTCGACCGGATCATCGAGGCCGACGGACACCTGGTCGTCCAGCTCACCAACACCGCGGTCCCCAAGTCGACGGGCACGCCCCACGTCATCCAGAACCTGTGGCTCTTCGGGGTGGCCGGCGGCCGCATCACCACCGCACAGCTCTACGCGGACACGGCCGCGGCGGCGGGGCTCGCGGACTGAGGCCGCCCGTCCCCCCGCCGCACGGACTTCGCCCCGCCGCTCCGAGGACTGAGCGCCGGGCCAACCGGCGTTCCTACGCCCCGGACGACGGTTCATTGCACGCGCCCGCCGGTCGTGGTTGGCTCGCCCGATGGAGCTTCTGCTGACGGCCGGCGGCCTGCGCAACGAGACACTGCGGGACGCGCTGCGGGACATGGTGGGCAAGCCGTTCGGGGCGGCGAACGTCGTGTACGTTCCCACGGCGTCGGTCGCCGAGCCGGGGGACCACGGGTGGCTCGTCGCGGACATGAACCGGGTGCGCGGCCTCGGCTGGCGTGAGTTCGACGTACTGGAACTCAACGGCCTGCCCCGGCGGACGGTGCTCGACCGGCTGCTCCACGCCGACGTCGTCTACGTCTCGGGCGGCAACCACTACCACCTCGCGCGCAGCGTCACCGGCAACGGCCTGGCCGGCGGGATCCTGGAGGCGTTGGAGAGCCGGGTCTACGTGGGGTGGAGCGCCGGGTCGATGATCTTCAGCCGGAACCTCACCGGGCACTCCGCCGACGTCATCGGGGACGCCGCCGACCTCCACGTACTCGGCGCGACCGATGTGGAGCCGCCGTTCGGCCTCTTCGACTGGTACCTCAAGCCGCACCTCTACTCGCCGGACTTCCCCGAGCGGGACGACGCGTGGGCCGATCGCATCGTCGCGCGGGCGGACTTCCCGGTCTACTTCCTCGACGACGACACGGCCGTACGCGTCAGGAACGGCGCGGTGGACGTCGTGTCCGAGGGGCGCTGGCGCTTCCACCCGTAACGCTTGTGCGGGTGAGCCGCGACCTGCGGGTCAGGTGAGCGCGGTCACCAGGAGGGCAAAGGCGGCGACGATGACCGCGACGCGGGCGTAGTGGTAGCGGTCCCAGCGGTTCATCTGCTCCTTCCAGTCCGCGGGCCGGTTCTCGGGGGTCCACGTCTTGCCCCGGTTGTTGATCGGGACGAGGAGCAGGACCGACATGATCACGCTGAGGATCAGCAGCCCGCCGGCGGTGACGACGAGGGCGGCGCCCGGGTCGTGCCGGCCCGCGACGGCCCAGGCTGCCGCCAGGACGAGCGAGCCGATGTACCAGACCGGCATCACGGCGCCGAGCATCCGGCCCCCGTGGGCGCGGCCCAGTTGGCCGCTGTCGCCGGGGAGCGCGTCGAGGATCCGGTTGATGACCAACGCGACGGAGAGTTCCACCCCCACCATCAGGCCGACCACCACGGTGGTGAACACCTCAAGTGCGTTGAGCATGACGACCCCTCCAGGAATCTAGTGCTGCTAGCCGATGAGGCAACGCTAGACCTTCTGTCGCTCGATTGTCTAGCGGTGCTAGGATCGAGGTATGTCGGTACAGGAACGCAAGCAGCGTGAGCGGGCGGACCGCGAACGCCTCATCGTGGCGACGGCGCGAGAGATCGCCGAGCGGCAGGGCTGGGACGCGGTCACCACCCGCAAGCTCGCCGAGCGCATCGAGTACAGCCAGCCCGTCCTCTACAGCCACTTCCGCGGCAAGCGCGAGATCATCGGCGCCGTCGCCCTCGAAGGCGCCACCGAGATGGCGGTGGCCCTGCGGGCCGCGACCGCCGCCGCGGACGGCCCCCGTGCCCGCGTCACCGCCCTCGCCCGCGCCTACCTCGACTTCGCCGCACGCAACCCGGCGGTCTACGACGCCCTCTTCCGGCTCGACGGCGGCCTGGCCTTCGCGGACGAGGAGACCCCGCGCCCCCTGCGGGACGCCTTCGCCGCCCTGCTGGAGAGCCTCGGCGAGGTCGCCGGGGACGGCGTCCACCCGGAGCTGTTCACCGAGGTCTTCTGGGCGGCCCTGCACGGACTGGCCACCCTGACCCGAGCACGCCGCCTCCCCCCGGAGGACACCGAGCGCAGGGTGGAACTCCTGGTCGCCCGACTCGCGATCCTCTGACCCCACCGCCGGGCGGCCGGGGGGGCAACCCCCGGCCACCCGAGCCTGGTTGTCGCCGGTGGTGGCGATCGCGCGAACGGGCGCCCCGTCGGCACCGACGCGGACGAGCCTGGTGTGTGGGCGATCTGATTCGGCGGCCCCGCTCAGCCTGACGATTCCTTGACGGTTTCAGCTCCCTGCGTTGCCGCTCGCCCCGCCTTGTTCTTCGGCGACGCGCAGGAGGACCTTTCCGCCGCGGAGTGTGTGCGCCGCCGCCTCGCGTGCCTCGGCCAGCGGGTAGACGGCGGCGACCGGCTGGGTGAGTGCGCCGGATTCGACCAGGCGTACCGCTTCGTCCACGAGCGGTACGAGCTTGGTCGCGCGGTCGAAGGCGCCGACGAAGAACTTCGTCACGGTGATCCCGCGCTCGGTGACCTCCGCGTCCCGCGGATCGACGGCGATGCCGTAACTCCCGTAGTCCACCACGGTGGCGCCCGGCGCCAGGACCCGCAGCAGCGTCGAAGCGGCCGGTCCGCCGACCGCCGCCGCGGCGAGCCGTACCTGCGCGTCGCCGATCAGCGACCGGATCTCGTCGGCGGCGTCCGGCCCGTCGACCACGACGACATCGGCGCCGGCGGCCTTCAGCTCCGCGACCGCCTCGGGGCGCCGGACGAGATTGACGGTGCGTACGCCCCGGGCGCGCGCGAACGCGATCAGGGCGCGCCCGACGCCGCCGTTCGCCGCGTTCTGCGCCACCCAGTCGCCCGGCCGGAGGGGGACGAACTCGTCCAGGATCAGCCCGGCGGTCGGGGGATTGCTGGCGAGCATCGCGTACTGCCGCACGTCACCGTCCGGCAGTGCGGTGAGCCCGGCGGCCGGGACCGTCACCCGCTCGCGCCAGGCGCCGCTGAGGAGAGGCAGGACCACGCGGTCGCCCGTCGCGACACCGGTCACGTCCGGTCCGGTCGCGACCACGCGGCCGACGCCTTCGTTGCCGGGGATCGCGGGCAGCGGCGGCTCGAAGAAGAGACCGCCGACGAAGGCGAGGTCGTGCATGTTGACCGGCGAGTACTCCACCGCCACGACGACCTCGTCGCCGACGGGCCGCGGCGGGTCCGGCAGGTCGGTGACGGTGAGGACGTCGGCGGGGCTGCCGAACGCGGCGATCTGTACGGCTTTCATGGTGGCTCCACGCGCTCTGGGACGGAAAGGGAAGAGGCCGCGTCGGGCCGGCCCTTCGCCGAAGCTACGTGTTCTGTACTAGAACGTCAAGAATGCGGGGACGAGGAGACGCCGAGTTCTGTACTGCTTCGTCATCATGTCGTACAGTGCGCATATGGCCAGGCCACGGAGTTTTGATGAGCAGACCGTGCTCGACGCGGCGATGCGGCAGTTCCGGCTCACGGGTTACGCGGGGACCACGCTCGACGACCTCTCGGCCGCGACGGGTCTCGGGCGCGGGAGTCTCTACGCGTCGTTCAGCGGCAAGCACCCGCTGTTCCTCCGTACGCTCACGACCTACGCCGAACAGGGTCTGCCGACGCTGGAACGGTCCCTGGCGGGCCCGGACGAGTCGGCCATCGACCGACTCCGCGCGTTCCTGGTCGGCAGCGCGCACTCGGTGCTGGACGATGCCGAGCGCAAGGGCTGCATGGCCGGCCAGTTCGCGCACGAAGTCGCCGCACGGGACGCGGAGGCCGCACCCGTCATCCGGGACACGCTCCGCGGCCAGCAGCGCCTGGTCGCCGCGTGCGCCGAGGCGGCCCAGCGAGGCGGCGACCTCGACCCGTCGGCCGACCCGATGACGATCGGCGGCCTGGTCATCAGCCTCACCCGCGGCTTCGACATCATGGCCAAGGCCGGCATCGACCGCGACACGCTGGACGCGGCGGCGCGGCAGGCGTTCACCGGGCTTCCGCTCACGCCCCGGTACCGGGAGCGCCACCCCGCCTGAGGCGGCAGGCCCGTGGCCCCGGGCGGCACCCCGACGGGACCGGATAATCGGTGTTCCGCCCGCCCCGTGGGAACGCATCATGGTGCGCATGAGTGTGGTCACCCCCGTTCTGCGTACCGCTCGCCTGCGGCTGCGGCCCTTCAGCGACACCGACGCGGACGCCCTGTTCGCGCTGCACGGCAACACCCGTGTGATGCGCTACTGGGACTCCCCGCCGTGGACCGAGCGGGCCCGCGCCGACCGCTTCCTCGCGAGCACCCGCAAGGCCGCGGACGAAGGCACCGGGGTACGGGTGGCCGTCGACCGCGCTTCCGACGGTGCGTTCGTCGGCTGGTGCGGTCTGACCGGATGGAACCCCGACTACCGCAGCGCGTCGTTGGGTTACTGCCTCGACGAGGCGATGTGGGGTCACGGCTACGCCACGGAGGCCGCGCGCGCCCTGCTGGGTTGGGCCTTCGACACCCTGGACCTGAATCGGGTCCAGGCCGAGGCCGACACGCGCAACGACGCGTCCGCCCGGGTGCTGGAGAAGGTCGGGTTCGTACGGGAGGGGACCCTGCGGGAGGACTGCGTCGTGAACGGTGAGGTGTCGGACTCGTGGGTGTTCGGTCTGATCAGACGCGAATGGCACCCGTCGGCGGGGTGACGGGGCGGTCCGGGAAACGGTCCGGTGAGGGATCCGCGAACGGAGCCGAAGTCGCTGCGGTGGAACGGGTGTTCGGGGTCGAATGCAGGTATGCCTCCGACACCTGCCCGTCGCCCGAGCCCGAGCCCGCGCCTGCACCCGAGCCCGCGCCTGCGCCGTAGGACCCGTCCCGTAGCCCGGACCCCCGTCCGCCCGGGTGCGGGATCCGCCCGGCGTCCGCCGACCGCCCCCTCGGGTGAGGAACAGCACGGGGGATTGGACTGGGCGCGCAAGCTCGAACTGCTCACCGTGGTGATCGCCGCGGTCGTGGGGGTGGCGGGGCTCTGGTACTCCGGCGATCAGGCCCGGGACGACCGGGCGCTGGCCAAGGAGGGGCAGATCACCGATCGGTACACCGCCGCGGTCGGAAACCTCGGCAGCGACAAGGTGGACGTACGGCTGGGCGGCATCTACGCCTTGGAGCGGATCATGCAGGACTCCCGCCGCGACCACCCCACCATCGCCAACGTCCTCGCCACGTACGTCCGTACCCACGCGGCGAAACCCGCGCCCAGGAGCCAGGACGTCTCGGCCGACATCCAGGCCGCCCTCACCGTCCTCGCCTCCCGTGACCCGAAGTACGACGCCACCTTCCGCCCGAACCTCCGCGAAGCCCAGCTCGACAGCGTCGCACTGGGATCCGACAGCCTGACATCACCGGCGGCTCTCGGCGGCGCGGACCTGAGCGGCGCGGACCTGGGCAGCGCGTTCCTGAGCGGGGCGGACCTGCGTGACGCGAACCTGGCCCTGGCGCAGATGACCTACGCGGACCTGTGTGACGCGAACCTGAGCACCACGTTCCTGACCGGCGCGGACCTGCCCGGTGCGAACCTGTCCGGCGCGGACATGACCAGTACGGACCTGCGCGGCGCGGACCTGAGCGACACGCGCCTGCGCGGTGCGGACCTGAGCGACGCCGACCTGCGCGGTGCGGACCTGCGCGGCGCGGATCTGAGCCTCACGACCCTGGCCGGGACGGACCTGCGCGGGGCGAAGCACCTGACGAAGCGGATGCTCGACCGGGCCTACGTGGACGGCGAGACGCGGCTGCCGTGAAGCAGGACGGGCCGCGCGTCCGTCCCGCCGACGGGCCGCCTGCCCGGTTTGTACGGGGGCGGGTGCCGGCGGTTCATCCTCGGCGTGGAGGATCGGGGGGATCGGTGGACGCCCTGACGAGCGGATACGCGGAACGGTCACCTGCGGCGCGGTGGCGCCTCCGGTGAGGGACCACATAAGGGGAACGGTGCGAAACGGCAGGGGAAAGGCGCGGCGCGGGGTGTCCGGGGGAGGTGGACCAAGAGCCACGTCCGGGGCGCGGCAGCCGGCGGGGCGCAGGACGCGGGGACGGCCTGGGCACGGCCCGGCGCACGGAACCCGTGGAGCGGTCCGATGAGTGAGGACGACGGCAAGCGTGCCGGCGGTCTGCGGCGGCTGCTGACCGACCAGTCCATCGACACCCGGCCGCTCTCCCTGCCCGCCTTCCGGCGCTTGTTCATAGGCCAGGGCACGTCCTTCATCGGCTCGATGCTCACCCAGGTCGCGGTCCCGGTGCAGGTCTTCGACCTTTCGCACTCGTCGCTGGACGTCGGCATGGTCGGGCTCGCCGGGCTCGTACCCCTGATCGTGTTCGGCCTGTACGGCGGGGCCGTGGCCGACGCCGTCGACCGCAGGACGCTCTACCTCTGGTCCTCGCTCGGTACGTGGGCGGTGACCCTGGCCCTGCTCGCCCAGACCCTCCTCGGCGTCGGCCACATCGGGCTCATCCTCGCCCTGGTCGCGGCGCAGTCGGCCGGCTTCGCGATCGCCAGCTCGGCGCGGGGCGCGATCATTCCGCGCCTCGTCGAACCCGGCCTCATCCCGGCGGCGAACACCCTCAACTACGTCGTCGGCACCATCGGCGAAGTCCTCGGACCGCTCGTCGCGGGCGTCCTGGTCACGCTGCCCCACGGCTTCGCGTACGCCTACGGGGCGGACGCGGTGCTGTTCACGGCCGCGCTGTACTCGACGCTGCGACTGCCGTCGATCCCGCCCGACGGCGTCATCACCAGGATCGGCCTCAGGTCGGTCGGCGACGGGCTGAAGTTCATCGCCGGACGGCCGGTCCTCGTGATGAGCTTCCTCGTCGACCTCTGCGCCATGGTCATGGCGATGCCGCGTTCGCTCTTCCCGGCGGTCGCCCTGGAGCGGTTCCACGGCTCGGTCGGCCTCCTGTACGCCGCGATCCCGATCGGCTCGGTCGTCGCCGGGTTCGGCAGCGCCTGGATCGGCCGGGTGCGCCGGCAGGGCGCGGTGCTCGCGGGCGCGGTGATCGCCTGGGGGGCCGCCGTCGCGGTGTCCGGGGTGGCCCCGCAGTTGTGGCTGGTCGTCGTGTTCCTCGCCGTCGCGGGAGCGGCGGACCTCATCAGCGCGGTGCTGCGGCAGACCCTGCTCCAGACGTACGCCCCGGACGCGATGCGCGGGAGGTTGCAGGGGGTGTACACGGTGGTGGTGGCGGGCGGGCCGCGGCTCGGTGACCTGCGGGCGGGCGCGATGGCCGTCGCCTTCTCGGCGAGCATGTCGTGGACCCTGGGCGGAGTGGCCTGCGTGGTCGCTGTCGCGATCGGGGCGCCGCTCGCCCGGTCGTTCTGGCGCTACGACGCGGCGAAGGCGACGGGCGGGGACGTCCTCCGGGAGCAGCCCGGCGAGAACACGGCCGCCACCGGCAGCGTCCAAGAGCCGACCGCGCCCTGAGACCTCCCTGACCGCGCCCGGAGACACGGCCCTCGGCGGTGGACGGCACGTGGCGGGGTAGGCGTACCGCACCGTAGTCGTACAGGGACTTGTCAGCAGTGTGGAAGGGCCGGACACATGGACACCGCCAAGCTCGAACTCGCGGCTCAGCGCTGCAAGGACGCGGAGGAGGCCCTCGAAGCGGCCCGCGCGGATCTCCGGGCCGAGGCCGTCGCGGCACTCCGGAGCACCGACGAGCGCGGCGCGCAGGCCACGGTCGCCCACCTCACGGGCTGGCGGCGCTCGTACCTGCGACGGCTGCTCAGGACCGGCGGGGAGCGGAGCGCATGAGCAACGCCGACCTCGTGGCCTTCGTACGGGCCCGCCTCGACGAGCGGGAGGCCGTGGCGCGGGCCGCCCGGCCCACCACCGCCGACCCGACGGCCGGCCACTGGGTGGCCGCCCACCCGCGCGCCTCGCCGCAGGACGAGCCCGACCCCGACCTCACGGTCGTCGGCGCCCAGGAACCGGACGGGCGCGAGTGGATCGTCGCCGAAGCGGGCCGCGGGGAACGGTCCCCCGCGATAGCCATGTTCATCGCGGACCACGACCCCGACGCCGTACTCCGGCGCGTCGTCGCCGACCGCGTGATGCTCGACGCGTACGCGGACCTCGCCCACCTCGACGTCGACGGCAACAGCTACGACTACCCCTCCGGGCAGGCCGTCGGTCTCGGATTCGCCGTACGCCACCTCGCCGCCCTCGACGCCGGACACCCGGACTACCAGGCCACCTGGCTCCCCCGCTTCACCTAGTCCGGAGAGGGTTCCTGTCGGCCTGGCGGCCGCTCAGTGGTCCGCGCCGAGGAGGCGGGAGATCTCGGCGGCGCTGCTCAGGACTTCCGGTACGACGCGTCCCGCGAAGGTCTCGAAGGATTCGCCCGAGGTTCCGGAGGAGAGGGCCAGTGCGGCGACCACTCTTCCGGAGGCGTCGGTGACGGGTGCGGCGGCGGCGCGCCGGCCCACCTCGACGTGCTGGTCGACCGCCGCCCATCCCTGCGCGCGCACAGCGTCCAGACGGTCGGTCAGTTCTTCCGCCGAGGTGACGGTCTGGTGGGTCATCGGCGCGAGGTGGGCGTCCGCGAGGTAGTGGGCCAGGGCGTCCGGGGAGAGCCCGGCGAGCAGGACGTGGCCCATGGAGGTCGCGTGGGCGGGCATCCGCGTGCCGATCGCGAGATTCACGACCGTGGCCTGGTGGGGCTGGACCCGATTGACGTAGACCACGTCCGTTCCGTCGAGCGCGCCGAGCGACGCGCTGAACTGGAGGCGGTCGGTCAGGGACTCCATGACGGGCTGGGCGAGCCGGGGCAGGTCGATCGACGACAGGTAGGCGTAGCCGAGCCGCAGGACCCGCGGGGTGAGCGCGTATCGGTTGTTGTCGCTCCTGGCGAAGCCCATGCTCTCCAGCGTCATCATCACGCGCCGGACGGTCGGCTTGGTGAGCCCGGTCGCGGCCGACAGATCCCCCAGCGTCAGCCATGGTTCACGGTCGGCGAAGGCGAGCAGCGTCATCAGCCCCCGTTCGAGGGTCTGCAGATGGTCGCGTCGTTCGGGCTCGGGCATGACGTTCCTTGTCGCGCGTACGGTAGTGACCTAACCTGGGTGTACGCATTGCAGCGTACTCGTACGCATTGCGAACATCAAGATCCGGCCGAACCCGTGGGAGACGGCGACATGGCACACAGCCCGACAACGACCTTCGTACTGATTCCCGGGGCCTGGCACGGCGCCTGGGCGTGGACGCCCGTGGCCGGGCGGCTGCGCGCGGCGGGACACCGGACGGTGTCCCTGACCCTGCCCGGCCTGGACGGCGACCGGGATCCGGCCGGGCTCCGCCTGGAGGACGCCGTCGACTTCGTGGTCGCCGAAATCGAGCGCCGCGATCTCGGCGACGTGACCCTCGTGGCGCACAGCTGGGGCGGATACCCGATGACGGGGGCGGCGCACCGGCTGAAGGAGCGCCTCTCGAAGATCGTCTACTACAACGCCATGGTGCCCGCGCGAGGCGTGAGCGCACGCGATGAACTGGCGGGCAACGGTCCCGCCGCCGCCCGCGACACCGCGATCAGGTCCACCCCGGCGGCCTGGCTGCCGCCCCTCGACATTGTCCAGAAGACCCTGATCCAGGACGAACCGGAACCCGTCCAGCGACTTCTGTGGGAACTCCTCCAGCCCCAGCCCGCGCAGTACGGCGTCGGCTCCCTCGACCTGCCGGACGTCACGACCCTCGGTGTTCCGCTCGCCTACATCCTGAGCGAGAACGACCGGGGACTGGGACGGCCAGGAGCCGGCGCGGACTTCGCCCGCCGCCTCGGCGTCGACCCGGTCCTGGTCCCCGGCACCCACGAGTCCCTGCTCACCCACCCCGGCGAACTGGCCCAAGCCCTCCTCGGACCGTGACGGGGGCACGGCGCGAGGAGGAACGGGGTGGGAAAGCCGTCACGCCGGTTGCTGGGCGACCGGGCGTAGGCGGGGGAGCAGGTCGAGGCGGCCGGTGGCGGTCAGGCCCAGTTGGGTGGCGAGGTCGAGATCGATCTTGCCGGTGAGCAGTCCCAGGACCGAGCGGGGTGGGCCTTCCAGGGTGAGGTCGGGGTCGGTGGCGCGGCCGAGCCGGGTGTGGACGCGGCCGTTCCGCAGCTCGATGACGGCGAGTTCGCCGTCCGCGACGAGTTGGATCACCGCGGGCGGGCCGTCCGGCTCCGCGTCGGTGGTGAACCAGGCGGGGGCGTAGGCCAGCCACTGGGCCTGGAACGCGTCGTCGGGCCGTTCGTCGACCATGAACCGCAGCCCCCACAGCCCGATCTCCTTCAGGACCGGCTGGAGCGCGTGGCCGCTCTCGCTCAGCTGGTAGAGGGCGGTGGCGATGGGCGGCGGCGCGTCCTCGCGCGTGATCAGCCCCGCCGCTTCGAGTTCCTTGAGGCGGGTCGACAGGAGGTTCGTCGCGACGCCCGGCAGCCCCCGCTTCAGCTCCGTGAACCGGGACGGGCCCTGCAGCAGCAGCTCCCGGACGATCAGCAGCGTCCAGCGGTCCCCGATGACGTCCAGCCCGCGGGCTATCGAGCAGTACTGACCATAACTACGCATGAACAAAGCGTACTGCACGACTTAAAGTGTCGAGTAGAAAAACTCAACCACGCGGGTGTACTTTTAAATCATGACGCGTACGCCATCCAAACCGCTCGTCCTCGTCGCCCTGCTCCTGGCCTCGTTCGTGATCAACCTCGACACGACGCTGGTCAACGTGGCGCTGCCGACCCTGACGCGCGAGCTGGGCACGTCCACCTCACAGCTGCAATGGGTCGTGGACGCCTACAACCTGGTGTTCGCGGCCCTGCTGCTGACCTCGGGCAGCCTGTCCGACCGCTTCGGCCGCAAGGGCATGCTCATGGCCGGACTCCTGGTGTTCGGGGTGGCGAGCTTCGTCGGCGGGTACGCGACGACACCGGCGGAGCTGATCGCGGCCCGGGCGGTGATGGGCCTGGGCGCCGCGATGACGTTCCCGGCGACCCTCGCGCTGCTCACCAGCGTCTTCACCAGCCGCAAGGAACGGGCGCTGTCGATCGGCCTGTGGGGCGCGACCGCGGGCGTCGCCATCGCGTTGGGGCCGATCGTGGGCGGCTTCCTCCTGGAGCACTACAGCTGGGGGAGCATCTTCTACACGCTCGGCCCGGTGTCGCTGGCCGTCATCGCCCTGGTCGCCCTCTACGTACCCAAGTCGAAGAGCCGTGTCGCGCACCGCCTGGACTACCTCGGCCTCATCCTGTCCGCGGGCTTCATGGGGCTGCTCGTCTACACCATCATCGAGGCCCCGAGCCGGGGCTGGACGTCCACGGCCACCCTGGCCGGCTTCGGCGGCTCCCTGGTGCTGCTGATCGCGTTCATCGTGGGCGAGCGCCGCTCCGCGGAGCCCATGCTCGACGTACGGCTCTTCCGGGACCTGCGCTTCACCGCCGCCAGCGTCTCGGTCACGATCTCGTTCTTCACCCTCTTCGGATTCATCTTCCTGATCACGCAGTACTTCCAGTTCATCCGCTCCTACAGCCCCCTGTCCACCGGCGTCCACCTGCTGCCCGTCGCGGTCTCCGTCGCCATCGGGTCGACCCTCGGGACGAGGCTGGCGGTCCGCGTCGGCACCAAGGTGATCGTCACGGTGGGGCTGGCCCTCCAGGCGCTCTTCTACTTCTGGGTCGCCAGCGACATCTCCCCGACCCTCAGCTACGGGATCATCGCCGGCCAGATGATCGTCTTCGGCCTGGGCATGGGCCTCACGTCCGCCCCCGCGACGGAGTCGATCATGGGCGCGGTCGCCGGGGACCAGGCCGGCGTCGGGTCCGCGGTCAACGACTCCACCCGCCTCCTCGGCGGCACCCTCGGCGTCGCGATCATCGGCAGTGTCTACGCCACCCAGTACGACGCCCGGCTCACCAGCACCCTCCCGGCGTCGGTGCCGCCCGAACTGAGCGACCTGGCCCACCAGTCCGTCGGAGCCGCGTTCGGCGTCTCCGGCCAACTCGCCGCCCACGGCCAGGCCGCCCTGGGCGGAGCCGTACGCCACGCCGCCACCGGAGCCTTCGACCACGGCCTGACCATCGGCTGCCTGGTCGCGGCCTTCGTGGCCGTCGCGGGCGCGCTGTTCGCGGGCGTCTACCTGCCCGCCCAGCCCCCGCGCCACCCCGAACAGGAACACCGGCCCGCATGACGGGACACACCGTCAGAACCGGACCACCGCCGCCGTCCCCCTGCTGCTCACCCTGCACATCACCTCCCTGCGCCGCCTGAGGGCCATCAAGCGGGGACGGAAGGGCACAGCCGGAACCACCACACCGAACACGGAAGCGGCACTCGTCCACTCTGCGGCGTCCGCCGCGCACAACACCTGAAGGAGCGCGTCATGAGGACTTTGATCGTCGGTGCCGGTGCTGTCGGCGGCTTTGTGGGAGGACGGCTGGTCCAGGCCGGACGGGAGGTGCACTTCCTGGTCCGCCCCGGCCGCGCCGAACACCTCCGGCAGCGCGGCCTGCGCATCGTCGACGGGGGCCAGGCGGAGGGGATCGCGGTCAACCCGATCACGGCCGACGCCCTGAAAGGGACGGAAGAGCCGTACGGCCTGGTGCTGCTCTCGGTGAAGCCGGACGCGCTGTCGGCGGTCATGGACGACATCGCGCCGGTCGTCGGGTCGGCCACCGTACTGATCCCCTTCCTCAACGGCGTGACGCATCTTGAGAAACTGACGGGGCGCTTCGGCGAGTCCCTGGTCGGCGGCACTCTCAGGATCGTCACGCAACTCGACGACGACGGGGACATCCGCCAGTACGCGCCCGGTGGGCAGATCGAGATCGGTGAGCTCGACGGCAGGCGGAGCAGCAGGGTGGAGGAGGTGGCCGAGACCCTGACCATCCCCGATTTCAGTGTCGCCGTGAGCACGGACATCGTCGGCGCGATGTGGCAGAAGTGGGTCATGATCGCCACCGTCGGGGCGATCACCTCCCTGGCCCGCGGCACCATCGGGGACGCCGCCGCCCTCACCGACGGGGAGCGGTTCGCCACCGTGACCCTTGAGGAAGCGGCCTCGGTCGCCGCCGCGTCCGGCCACGGACTGAGCGAACCGGCCCACGCCGCACTCCACCAACTGGTCACGGCGACGGGGTCCGGCATGACCTCGTCCCTCTCCCGCGAGCTGGCCTCCGGCCGTCCCACCGAGGTCGAGAACGTCCTCGGCGACCTCATCCGCCGAGGCCACGCCGCGGGCATCGCCGTACCCCGCCTGGAGGCAGCCTCCCTGACCCTGCGCGCGCACAACCGACGACTCACCGCCACGCCGGGAGAGTGAGGGGTCCGGCGGGGTTGCCGAAGGGAGTCCCGCAGGGTTGTCGAAGCCGCCGCGCGGTCACCCGGGCGGAGCGTGTTCGGCGCGGAAGATGGGCCAGCCGATCTCGGTGATCCATTCGGAGGGGTCGGGGCTGTTGCGGGCGTCGCGCACGTAGTACTCGCGCAGGGGGCCGGCGACGCTGATCTCGTGCCGGACGGTGTAGGCGCCGAGTTCGCCGTACGTGAGGTCGGCGTCGTCCAGCGGGCCGTGGTGGGTGATGACCGCGAGTTCGGCGGCCGGGACGAGCAGCGGCTCGACGCGGCCGATGGGGCGTACGGGTCCCTCGACCGGGACGAAGACCGTGGCCCGGCCGTGGTCGTCCTGGAAGAGCTCGCTCGCGTACAGGCCGCCCGGGGGACCGGTCGGCTCCAGGCCCTGGGCCAGGACCGCGGCGTGCAGTTCCCCCAGCGCGCCCTGCCACCAGGGCAGCAGGTCCGCGCGGTCCACGGCCGCGGTGACGGCCATGGCCGGGCAGGGCGGCACGGTGCGGTGTTCGATGGAGGCCGCCGCCGGGCGTTGCAGGAGGTTGCGCAGGGATTCGATCGCGGAGCGGGTGTGGGCGAGCTTCACTTCCAGGCGGTCCAGGTGGGTGGCGATCACTTCGCCGCGCGCGGTCGCGTCCGGGGCGGCCAGGACGGCCTTGATCTCGGCGAGGGGCAGGTCCAGGTCCCGCAGCCGGCGGATGACCTGCGCGGTGGGGATCTGCTCGGGCCCGTAGTGGCGGTAGCCGGTGTCCGGGTCGATCTCGTCGGGTTCCAGCAGGCCGACCTGGTGGTAGTGGCGCAGCGTCTTGACGCTCAGGTGGGTCGCCCGTGAGAAGTCCCCGACCGTCAGAGTCTGCCGCATGGTTCCAGTATCGACCCTCCCCCTGCGGGAGGGTCGACCCGCGGATCGGGTGTTGACTCTCCGGTCGCGGGAGCGCCGAGGGTGGTGATCAGGCCGCCGGAACGGCGGCCGTGAACCCCGTACCAGGGAGGTCCTTCCCATGTCCGACACCACGCTGCTGCTCCCGGTCCTGGCCGAGCACGTCCGCGCCGTCAACGCGTTCGACGAGGACGCGATCTTGGCCACCTTCACCGAGGACGCCTTCGTCAACGACGCGCGCCGCGAGTTCCGCGGGGCCGCCGCCATCCGCCGCTGGGTCGCCAAGGAGCTCGTCGGCGACAAGGTCACCCTGGAGGTGACGGAGGTCGTGGACCACTACGGCGACCAGATCGTGCGCGCCCGGTACGACGGCGAGTACGACAAGACCAACCTGAAGGGTGATCTGATCATGAGCAACTACTTCACGGTCGCCGACGGCAAGATCACTTCGCTGATCGTCATCCGTAACGAACCCGCCTACTGAACCCGGGCAGGCATGCCCCTCACCCGGCCTGTCCGACCGCGCTCCAGAACCGTTCGAGCGCGGACGTGGTCCTTCCCGTGTGGTCGTACATCCACCAGTGGGTGAGTCCGTCGAGCACCTCGAAGCGCGCGCCGAGCCGGTCCGCCACCTGGCGGGAGAGCCTCGCGTCGTCGACCTGGTCGCGGGTGGGCAGGAGGATCATTCCGGGGGCCGGCGTCGGGGTGTGCGCCTGGGCCCCCCAGTCGGCGGAGACGTTGGGTACGGCCGAACGGTAGAGCCCGAGGATGCAGCGGCTCATGGTCTCGTCGTGGCCGGCGAACATCCGCGCGGCCGCCTTCTCGGGGACTCCCTGGCCGACCTGGAGAGCCCCCGCCTCCTGGGGGGTGGAGTGCCGCCTGCGCAGCAGCATCTCCTCGCCCGCGCCGGGGGTGATCAGCGTGGTCGCCCAGGCGTAGTTCCAGGTGAAGTCCGGATGGAACACGCTTCCCCCGTCACAGGCCCAGCTCCTCAGCGGTACGTCGCCGGCGGTGGCGACGCGCAGGGTGAGCAGCGCGCCCCAGTCGTGCCCGACGAGGTCGACGGGCTCCTGGAAGCTCTTCAGCTCGTCCGCCAGCCAGGAGGCGTACGCGTCCTTGGTCGGGGTGAAACCCGCGGGCAGGGCGGTGCCGAACCCGGGCAGCGCGAGCGCCACGGAGTCGCCGCCCAGGCTCTCCCGCAGGGCATCCCAGACGACGGGGGTCTCCGGGACCCCGTGGACGAACACCCGCATGGTTGTTTCCCTTCAGGAGGCGGAGGCCGGTCCCGCGTCGGCCGCGCCGGTCGGATCACGAGGGGTCAGGGGTACGGGACCGTCGCCGCGGCCCCCGAGAGAGAGCGGAACGGGGTACTCAGGTCGACTCGAGCATGCTCCAGTCCGGTGGTTCGGGGTGGCCGGGAGCGGTGAGCCCGAGCAGCACGACGCCCAGGATGTATTCGAGCGTCGGTCCGAAGTGGAGGGCGACGTGCCCCCATTCGGGGACCTGCTCGTACAGGGCGGCCAGGGTCGGCGTGGGGTGGGACAGTTGCCAGAGGTTGCCCGCCAGCGCCGTGGCCGCGGCCAGTACGGTACGGGCCTCCATCACGCCCAGCTCGTCCGACGCGTCCGCGAGTGCCCGGCTCATCGTGTGGTGGGCCTCGAACGCCTTCGTCTTGAAGCTCCGGGCGCGCTCGATGTCGACGCCGCCTTCGAGGCTGAGCGGGACGTGCGTGAGGAGGTCGCACAGGACCGGGTCCGCCGCCAGCGTCGAGGTGAGGCTGTGCGCCAACTCCTCCCGGGTGCGCCGCCGTCCGTCGCCCAGCTCGGCGCACAGCCGCTCGGCCCACGCGAGGCCCCTGGTCTCCGCGAGTTCGAGCAGCAGCTCCTCCCGGGAGCTGAAGTAGCGCCGCAGCGCTGACGGGTCCAGTCCGACCGCCGCGGTGACCTGCGACAGCATCAGCTCGCGCACGCTCGTACGCGCGGCGATCTCGTAGGCCGCGTTCAGCAGGTCATGACGGCGCCGGGCCTTGTCCTCCCCGGATCTCGCTCGTTGTCGCGGTGTCTCCATGCCCTCCAGTTTGACGCAAGCGGCTTGCGTAATCCAGTCGGGCGATCTAGCCTGGATAACGCAAACCACTTGCGATAAGGGATGGGCGCGTCATGGAACACATCACGACCCACTACATCAACGGCACCTTCACGCCCTCGCACGGGCAGCGCGTGAGGGACGTCGTCAGCCCGGTCACCGGCGAGCTGATCGGTGACGGCCTGCTGGCGGACGTCGAGGACACGCGTGCCGCGATCGCCGCCGCGCGGGAGGCGTTCGCGCAGTGGTCGGCGACGAGCGTGCCGGAACGTCAGGGCTACCTCCAGCGCCTCGCCGACGCGATCGACGCGCACCGCGACGAGCTCGGTGAGGCCATGTCGGCCGAGTACGGGGCGATCTCCGCGTTCACCTCGGGCGTCGTCGACGCGTCCCGGGACTGGTACCTCCAGGCCAAGGACGTGATCGGGCGCACCGTGTTCAGCGAGCGGGTCAACACCGCGCAGGTGAGGCGGGTACCGGTCGGTGTCGCCGCCCTGATCACGCCGTGGAACGGCAGCGCCTGGTTCATGGCGGTGAAGTCCGCCGCCGCCCTGGCCGCCGGCTGCACGGTGGTGATGAAGCCGAGCGAGAACAGCATCCTCCAGTCCCACGCCTTCGCCCGGGCCGTCCACGACGCCGGACTGCCCCCGGGTGTGATCAACATCGTCTACGGGCTCGGCGACGACGTCGGCAACGAGCTGACGACCAACCCGGACGTCGACAAGATCTCCTTCACCGGATCCACCCCGGTGGGCAAGGCCATTGCCCGCAGCGCCGTCAACACGATGAAACGCGTGACCCTCGAACTCGGCGGCAAGGCCCCGACCGTCGTCCTCGACGACGCGGACTTCGACGACGCCGTCCAGTACGCCCTGACGGTGTGGCTGTTCAACAGCGGCCAGGCGTGTGTCTCCGGAGCACGCCTGCTCGTCCCCGAAAGCCGGATCGGCGAGGTCAAGGGGCTGATCCTCGACAAGATCGGTTCCTTCAAGGTCGGACCCCCGCACGACCCCGGGAGCATGGTCGGCCCGATGGCGACCCAGGCCCACTTCGACCGCGTGCAGTCCTACATCCGCCTCGGTCTCGAAGAGGGCGCGACCCTCCTCACCGGCGGCGAGGGCCGCCCCGAAGGGCTCGACGCGGGCACCTTCGCCAGGCCCACCGTCTTCTCGACGTCACCCCGGACATGCGGATCGCGCAGGAGGAGATCTTCGGCCCCGTCCTCAGCGTCCTCACCTACCGGGACGACGAGGAGGCCGTACGTATCGCCAACGGCACCGACTTCGGACTCCAGGCCTACGTTCTCGGCGAGCCCGAGCACGCCCACCGCGTCGCTCTGCGCATCACGGCGGGACGCGTCGCCGTGAACGTCATGCCCGCCGACTCCGAGGCCCCCTTCGGCGGCCTCAAGCAGTCCGGCATCGGCCGGGAGTTCGGGCACTACGGCATCGACGAGTACCTCGAACACACCAGCGTCTTCAGCAACTGACCGACACCCGACCCGGCACGAAGGAGCGACAGGGATGACTACACAGGTAGCGCTGATCACAGGTGCCTCCTCCGGCATCGGCGCCGAGGTGGCACGCAAGCTCAAGGCGAAGGGCTACACCGTCTACGGCGTGGCCCGGCGCGCGGACCGGCTCGCCGACCTCGACAAGGACGGAGTCCGGACGTTCGAGATGGACGTCACCGACGACGCCTCGATCACCGCGGGCGTCAAGCGCGTCCTCGCCGAATCCGGGCGCATCGACGTGCTGGTCAACAGCGCGGGCTACGGCCTGCTCGGCTCGGTCGAGGAGACCTCGGTCGACGACGGGCGCCACATGTTCGAGGTCAACGTCTTCGGCGCGATGCGCCTGACCCAACTCGTGGTCCCCCACATGCGGGAGCAGCGCTCCGGCAGGATCGTCAACGTCAGCTCGATCGGCGGGAAGATCTACAGCTCCCTGACCGCCTACTACAACGGCAGCAAGCACGCCCTGGAGGTGATGAGCGACTGCCTGCGCATCGAGCTCGGACAGTTCGGCATCGACGTCGTCGTCGTGGAGCCGGGGGGCGTCCGGACCGAGTGGCCCGAGATCGCCGCCGCGCACGTCGAGAAGAACTCGGGCCAGGGCCCCTACGCCCACCAGGCCCGCGCGGTCGCCGAAGGGCTGCGGCTCTCCGAGACCGGAAGCCGGCTCTACGTCCCGGCCGGGGTCGTGGCCGACGCCATCGTCAAGGCGGCGACCACCAGGAAGCCCAAGACGCGCTACCCCGTCGGCTACGGCGCCAAGGCGATCATCACACTCCGCCGGCTGCTCTCCGACCGCGCCTACGACTCCATGGCCCTGCGGGCCTCCCGCGGCTCCCGAACCTGACCCCCTCGTGGCGACCCCCGCGGCGGTCGTGCGCCACCCGCCCGGAAGGGAACGCAGGCGCCGCCCACCTCACCCTCACGGAAGAGGAATCCGCACGGATCGACGCACCGAAGGTCAGCGGCGACCGCGACGTCTTAGAAGTCGCGGACCGCGTAAGACGTCCTGGCTCCGGAAGTAAGCCATCCACCCGATGCGCCTCCCCCGCCCCGGAAAGCAACCTGGCACCACAAGGACACACGTTGCCTCCGGGGAGGAGTTCGTCTTGTCTCGCGTTCGACACGTCATGGCCAGTGGTGTGCGGGGTTTTCCTCCGGGGTTCTGGTGGCTGTGGTCGAGCACCCTCGTCAATCGGCTGGGCACCTTCGTCTTTCCGTTCCTGACGCTCTACCTGACCGTGGAGCGCGGATACTCGGCCGGCGGGGCCGGCCTGGTGCTGTCGGTCTACGGCATCGGCGCGACGGCGGGAGCCCTCCTGGGCGGCGAGCTGACCGACAGGGTCGGCCGCCGCACCACGATGGCCGGTGCGCAGCTCGCCACCGCCGCAGCCACCGCGGCCCTCGGCCTGGTGACCCAGGTCGCCGCGATCACCGTGCTGGCGTTCGCCGTGGGAGCGGCGGCGAGTGTCTCGCGTCCCGCCGTATCCGCGATGATCACGGATCTGGTCGGGCCGGCCGACCGGTTGAGGGCGTTCTCCGTCAACTACTGGGCGATCAACCTCGGCTTCGGACTGTCCGCGGTGGCGGCGGGCTTCATCGCACAGGGCGGTTACGTCTGGCTGTTCGTCGGAGACGCGGTCACCACCCTGGCGTGCGCGATCATCATGTGGATCAAGCTGCCCGAGACGCGGCCCGCCGCCCCCGAACCCTCGCCGACGGTCAACCGGGCGGCGAAGCCGGCGGCGCCCTTCGCCGAGGTCCTCCGAGACGCGCGCTTCATGGGAATCACCGTGCTCGCGTTCGTTCTGTGGATCATCCTCTACCAGGCCTCCACCTCCCTTCCGGTCTCCATGGCGGACAAGGGCCTGGGAGCACACACGTACGGACTTGTCATCGGAGTCAACGGTCTGCTGATCGTGCTCCTTCAGATGCCCCTGACGCGCCTCGTGAAAGGCCACAGCAGGAGGCGTTCGCTCGCTCTCAGTGCGGCGCTGATCGGCGGCGGGTTCGGCCTGACGGGCCTCGCCGGGAGCGCGGCCCTCCTGTACGCGGCAACGGTGGCGGTATGGACGCTGGGTGAGATGATCTACACCCCGGCGTCCTCCGCGGTCGTCGCCGATCTCGCCCCGGAACACTCGCGCGGGCGCTACCAGGGAGTGTTCGGCTTCGGCTCCTCGGCCGCCACCTGCGTCGCGCCCCTGGTCGGCGGACTGATCCTTGACCATGGCGGATCCTCGTTCCTGTGGAGCGCGTGTGCCGTCCTCGGCGCGGCCGTCGCCCTGGCCTTCCTGCTGCTCCTGCCGCGACAACGCCTAACCGACGCCGACGGCGCGGTCCGGGAGACCGTACGGAAAGCGAAAGCAGCGGATAGGGGCAGCGCCGACAAAGAGAAAACCCCCTTGGCGTAACGGCCATTTCCGGCGAGCGGGGAAGAGGCCGCATGCCCCGGGAAAAGACTCGGACGACCGTTATGCTGGACGGCATGACAAGCGCGCCCGTCAGTTCCAGGTTCGTAGGACGAGGGGACGCTCTCTCCGCCCTTGCGGCCGCACTGCGTCGCAGCGACCAAGGCGTCCCCCAGAAGGTGTTGATCAGCGGGGAGGCGGGCGTGGGAAAGACCCGGCTCGTCGAGGAATTCGCCGAGACGGCTCGCATTCAAGGGGCATGGGTGGCCGTCGGTGAATGCATCGAGATCGAGGCGGGCGGACTTCCGCTCCAGGCATTCACCACGCTCCTGCGGTCGTTGCTGAGCCGGTCCACCGAAGAAGTGGCCCCCTTCCTCGAAGGATTCGAGGAAGAGCTGTCCGGCATCCTGCCGGAGTGGGGGAGAAGCAGCCTGATCACCGATCCGGGCGAGGGGCAGGGCCGACTCTTCGCCCTCATGGGGCAGTTGCTGGAACGGCTGGCCGCGGAGCGCACGGTCATCGTCGTGCTGGAGGACCTGCACTGGGCCGACGCGTCCACCAGGTCCATGCTGACCTACCTCTTCCGGACCCTGCGTCAGGGGCGCCTTCTGCTGGTCGCGACCTACCGTTCCGACGACCTGCACCGGCGGCACCCGCTGCGCCCCTTCCTCGCGGAATCGGACCGGCTGCGCAGCGTCGTGCGCATTGATGTGCCGAGATTCACCCGGGACGAGGTGAGGGAGCAGGTGAGGGAGATTATCTCCGCCGATCCGGAACCTTCCGAAATCGACCGGATCTTCGCGCGTTCCGACGGGAACGCCTTCTTCGTCGAAGAACTCGTACGGGCCTTCGACGTCAACTCCCGGGCTGATCTGAGCGACTCACTGCGCGGTCTCCTGCTGGCAAGGATCCTGTCGCTTCCGGAGAACGTACAGAAAGTTGTCGGGACCGTTGCGGAAGGGGGTGCCCATGTCGAATACGACCTGCTCCGCAGGGTGTCACCGCTGCCGGAATACGATCTGATCGAGGCGCTCCGAGTCGCGGTGGACGCACAGATCCTGTGGCCGACCCGCGACGGTGACGGCTATCGGTTCCGCCACTCGCTGGTGCGGGAAGCCGCGGATCAGGAGCTACTGCCGGGAGAGCGTGCCCGGTTGAACCGGCTCTACGCCGAGGCCGTCTCGGCGGACCCGTCGTTGGTGCCGGCCGAGGAGCGGACCGCGCGTCTCGCCACCTACTGGTACGTCGCCCGCGACGCGAAGAACGCTCTCGTGGTGACGTTGGAGGCGGCGGTCGAAGCGCGCCGGCGATACGCGTACGCCGAGCAGTCCCAGTTGCTGGAACGCGCGATGGAACTCCGGGAGATCGTTCCTCCGGATGCCCTCCCGACACGCGACCACCCCGGCCACCCCGACTACCCGGACCAGCTCGACCTGATGGCCGACGCAGCGGTCTCCACGCGCCTGTCCGGGGATCGGCAACGGGCCCTCAGCATCGCGAAGCAAGGCACATCCACGGCGGAGGCCCGGGCCGACACCCAGCGAGCGGCGTGGTTCTGGATCCAGCGCTCGGAGCTGGTCCAGGAACTCGGAATGGGCACCGGACGGCAAGAGCTCGATCAGGCACACGAGTTGGTACGCCGCTCGCCGCCCTCCGTCTTTCACGCCGAAGTCCTGGTGGCCGTCGCCGCCTGGGGCGCGCGCCACGAGCCGGGCCCGGAGAGCCTGGCCGACGCCCAGCACGCGGTGGAGTTCGCCCGTCAGGCGAAAGCGGAACACACCGAACTGCACGCACGGGTGATCCGCGCCTGGCTCACCGCCTCGGCCGGTGGGTTCGACGAGAGCATCGAGGATCTGTACCGAGTGCGCCGGACGGCCCAGGAACTCGACTCGGTCAGTGCGCTGGGCCGGGTGAGCATCACCCTGCCGTCGACACTGGAAGCGGCCGGCCGTTCGGCGGAGGCCGTCGCCGCGGGGGAGGAGGGCATCCGTACCTGCCGCGCACGAGGTCTCACCAACACCGAGGCGTGGGTGCGATGCAACCTCTCGCAGTCCCTGGCTTCCCTGGGGCAGTGGGAGCCGTCCCGACGCGCCGCGGAAGAAGCGGCGAGAATCGCCAACTCCCGCAAGGCGCGCGCCCTCGTCGCCCTCCGTCTGACGCAGATCGCGCTGATGCGCGGCGAGGTGAAGGAGTCCAAGCGCCAACTGGCCCTCGCCCGCGGGCTGTTCGGTACGGACGATCCTCAACCCCAGTTCCTCATCACCCCGGCCGAGGTGGCGATTCGCATCGCCGCGCTGGAGGGCCGACTCGCCGACGCACGAGCGGAGTTTGCCCGTATCGTCTCCGTCGGCTTCCCCGCGGGGACCGAGCAGTACGCCCTACCGCTGCTGTGCGCCATGGCCGACGTGGAGGCGAAAGCCCGAGGAGCGTCCGGCCCCGACGCGGACCCCGAACGCGAGAGCGTCCTCGCCACCATCCGTCGGCAATCCGCGCTGGTACGGCCTTTGGCGCCGGTCTGGCATGCGTATCACCTCCTGCTGAAGGCCCAGGTGCGGCGAGCGGAGGGAACGGCGAACGCCGAGGACTGGGCAGAGGTAGCCGGTGCCTTCGCCGGACGGGACCGGCCCTACGAACAGGCCCTCGCGAGGACCCAGTGGGCGGCCGCCCTCCTCACCGCGCGAGCCGACCGCGCCGCGGCGGCCGAACAGCTCACCGAGGCCTACCGGGCGGCGAGGCTCCTCGGGGCCCGCCTCCTGATGGACGAGCTCCTCGCCCTCGCGTCGCGCTCGCGCATCAGCCTCGATGCCGGAACGGCCGATGCCGAACCGGACGATGCCGCCGCCCAGAACAGCGCCGCCTCCACCGCCACGCCGGACGCCGACGCGACGGCATCGTTCGGGCTGACCGCGCGCGAGATCGAGGTGCTGCGACTCCTCGCCGAGGGGAACAGCAACCGCCGGATCGGGGAGGAGCTCTTCATCTCCCCGAAGACGGCGAGCGTGCACGTCTCCCACATTCTGGACAAGCTGGGATTGTCCAGCCGCGGCGAGGCCGCGGCACTTGCCCACCGTCTGGGGCTGGCGGCCGCCGAGGAGGCAGGCTGAGGACGGTCGGGAGGAACGCGCCGGTCAGGTCAGGCTCCAGCGCGGGCGAGCGCCCCGGCGACGAGGGTCGTCAGGTTCTCCTGGAGGGAGTGGGCGAAGTCCATCCGGTGCGCGGCCAGGGACGGGTGGTCCTCATAGGCGGCGAGCATCGCGGCCGAGGGGCGGGCGTGGGTCCACACCGCCCCGATCGCCATGATCATCTGGCCGGTCAACTGCTCGGCGTACCCGCCCAGTTCGGGCAGGTGGACGCGGGCCAGCGCGGCAAGGGCGCCGACGTTGGCGAGCGCGGCCCCCTTGTAGCGGGCGGCGACCTCAGGCGAGACGTTGTGCTCCAGGACGCCGGCCTGGGCGCTGAGCAGGTCGCACAGGATCCGCCGATCGGCGAGGGTACGGGTGAGGGCGGCCGCGAGCTGCTCGCCCCGGCGGGCCGGGGGTGCGGCGGCGTCGAGAGCGGCGTCCAGCAGGCCCGGCAGATCGGCGTTCCACTGCTTCCAGGCCCGGTCGAGGAGTTCCAGCAGGATCGCCTCGCGGGACTCGAAGTAGCGCAGCACGTTCGACTTGGCCAGTCCGACGCGGCGGCTCAGCTCGTTGAGGGTGACCGTGTTCACGGACACCTCGTCGAGCATGGCGGCGGTGGTGTCGAGGATCGTCTGCCGGCGTAGTTCGCGCTGGTCCTCGCTGCGTGCGCGCTGGAAGGTCGTCATGCACCCCAGTTTACGGACTCTCGGTCTTTTGACATCAGACCGGCGGTCCCTTACGTTGGAAGCGCGTCACAGACCGGCGGTCTGAAAGGACTTGCCGGGCCTCGATCCGTGCTCGCGAGGGCTCGGACTCCGCATCTTCCTCATCTTCCTCACCGATCGAGGGGACCTCATGACCCTGTTCTCCCGCCTCGTCGCCCGCCCGCTGGCGCGCGTCGTGCAAGCCGCTCCGCACCCCGCGGTGCCGGCCGCGGTGACCTTCCCGGAGATCCCCGGCCGTACCAGGACCCTCACCATCCCCACCGCCCAGGGTGACGCCGAGGCCACCGTCTACTACCCACCCCAGGACCCGGACGCCACGCCCCCGGTCCACGTCAACTTCCACGGTGGCGGCTTCGTCATAGGCCACTACGACATGGACGACGCGATGTGCCGCTACCTCGCGGCCATCGCCCCCGCCGTCGTCGTCAACGTCGACTACCTTCTCGCCCCGCAACACCCCTTCCCCGCCCCGGCCGAGCAGGCGTACGAGGTCGTGCGATGGGTCGCCGCGCACGGAACCGACCACGGCTGGGACGGCGGCCGGCTCGGCGTCGGCGGCCAGAGCGCCGGCGGGAACCTGGCCGCCGCGGCGGCCCGCCAGGCATGGGAGAACGGCGGCCCCCGCATCGGCCTCCAGGTCCTCAACTACGCCCCGTTCGACCTGGAGGACCCCAAGAAGCGGGCCAAGGCCGCCAAGCCGGTCGTACGGCCGGCCCTCGTCCCGATCCTCCAGGGCGCCTACCTGCCCAAGGTGGCCGACCGTACCGACCCGCTCGTATCCCCCCTGTACGGCACCAACGCCGACCACCTCGACGGCATCGCCCCCGCCCTCATCATCACCTGCGAACTCGACCTGCTGCGCGACGAGGGCATCCGCTACGCCGCCAAGCTGCGCGCCTCGAACGCGCTGCTGGAACACCGCGAGTTCGAGGGCCTCGACCACGCCTTCAACCTGCTGACCGAGGAAACAGCCCGTACCCGCGAGATGTACGACCTCATCGCGCGGTACATCGCCAAGATCCCGGCGCCCTGAGCCCCCCCCGCGGTGTCGCGTACGCAGTCGAACGGACACCCGCACATCCCCCTCGCACATCCCCCCGCAGAAACCCGTGACAGAAATGAGCAACGCCATGTCCAAGGTCTGGTTCGTCACCGGAAGCTCCCGCGGCCTGGGCCGCGCCCTCGTCGAAGCCGCGCTGCGGGCCGGCGACCAGGTCGTCGCCACGGCCCGCAAGCCCGCCCAACTCGATGATCTTGTCGTCCGGTACGGAGAGCGCATCCTGCCGCTCGAACTCGACGTCACCGACGACGACCAGGTGCGGGAAGCCGTCCAGGGAGGCGTCAAGGCCTTCGGCCGCCTGGACGTCGTGGTCAACAACGCCGGGTACGGGGACGTCGCCTCCGTCGAGGACGTCACCCCCGAGGACTTCCGCGCCCAGATCGACGCCAACTTCTACGGTGTTGTCCACGTGACCAAGGCGGTCCTGCCCGTCCTGCGCGAGCAGGGGTCGGGGCACGTCTTCCAGGTGTCCTCGCTGGGCGGGCGGATCGGCACGCCCGGCCTGGCCGCCTACCAGAGCGCGAAGTGGGCCGTGGGCGGGTTCTCCACCGTGTTGGCCCAGGAGGTCGCCCCGCTGGGCATCAAGATCACCGTCCTCGAACCGGGCGGCATGCGCACCGACTGGGCCGGCTCGTCCATGACCGTCCCGCCGGTCAGCGACCCGTACCGGCCCACCGTCGGAGCCTTCGCCGAGATGATCCGCAACCCCGACCCCGAGGGCGCCGCCGCCATGGCCGCGCGGGCGGCCGACCCCGCCAGAGTCGCGGAGATCGTACGTGACCTCGCCGGACGCGAGGACGCCCCGCTGCGCCTTCTGCTCGGCCGGGACGCCGCGCGGTACGCGCAGGCGGCCGCGGAGGAATTGGCGGGCGCCGACAAGGCATGGCGCACGCTCTCGGAGTCCGCCTCCGACCCCGTGTCCGCCTGATCCGGGAGGCCGGCGCCGCCTGGCGCGCCTTCCGCGCCAGGCGGCGCCGGTTGTGGCTTAAGCCGTTTAGAAGGTATCGATGAGCCGCGCTTGCTGCTATCCGTTAGGTCTGTATAGGCTAAGGTCATTGCATCGAGCTCACAGGGAGCCGATCGAGCCATCGAGAGAGGAACGATCATGACTTCAGTCCTCCTGGTCGTATCGAGCGCCGACGTCTGGACCCTGAAGGACGGCAGCAAGCACCCGACGGGGTTCTGGGCGAGCGAGTTCATCGACCCTCACCTCGTGTTCGGCGAGGCCGGCTACGACATCACCATCGCCACCCCCGGTGGCATCGCGCCGACGGTGGACGAGTTCAGCCTGGCGCCGGAGATGAACAACAACGACCGGTCCGCCATCGACAAGCAGCGCGCCTACCTGGCCGCCCTGGGCACCGAACTGACCCGGCCCGTACGGCTCGAGGACGTCGACGCCGACGACTACGACGCCGTCTACGTCTCCGGCGGCCACGGCCCGATGGAGGACCTGGCCGTGAACGAGAAGATCGGCGCGATCTTCACCACCCTGCTCGCGAGGCAGGACAAGGTCGTCGCGGCGGTCTGCCACGGAGTGGGCGCGCTCCTCCCCGCCACGAACGAGGACGGCACCTGGCCCTTCGCCGGGCGGCGGATCACCGGCCTCACCGACGAGGAGGAAACCGCGCTCGGGTTCGGCGACAAGGCGCCCTGGCTCCTGGAAAGCCGCCTGCGTTCCGCCGGCGCGGACTTCTCCGGCGGGGCGCCCTTCGGTCCGCACGTCGTCGTCGACGGCAACCTGGTCACCGGGCAGAACCCGGCCTCCGCACGGCCCTCGGCCGAGGCCGTCGTCACGGCGCTCTCCGGCGTCACGGCGAAGTAGCGTCCCACCCTCGGCACGTCGAGTCTCGTACGGAGGTCCTCTACGCTGCTACGGGGCAACCCGGGGGGCTGTACGCCACCCACTCTCTGAGCGTTACCGGCATAGATGCTTAGGCGGTAACGGAATACGATTGGCGCGGACAATCGTTACCTTCGTGGTTGTTTCGCGCGAGTCGCGGGCTCCTGATGGGGCACGGTCGGAGGTGGGAGAGGTGACGGTGCAGGAGAGTGTGGGCAAGTCCGCGGCGGACCTGGTGCTGGGTTTCGTCAACACCCGCGCCACCGGGAACGGCGATCCGGAGCTGATGGGGGACGCGGAGGGCTTCCGGCGGTGGATCGAAGGGGCCGGCCTGGGGAGCGAGGACGACCTCAGAGTCACCGACGCGGACGCGGCGGTCGCCAGGGAGTTGCGTGAGGCACTGGTGGCCCTGCTGCTCTCGCACGTGGGAGTCGAGGAATGCGCGGGAGGGGTGGCCGAGGCCGAGAGCCACATGCGACGCACCGCCGCACTCCACCCGCTGATGGCGGTCGTCACCGAGACCGGATGCGAACTGACACCGTCCCAGCAGGGAGTCCCCGGCGTCTTCGGATCCATCGTCGCGGGCGTCGCCCAGGCGACAGCGGCCGGATTGTGGCCGCGCATGAAGATGTGCCGCAACCTGCCGTGCCATGTGAGCTTCCTGGACAAGACCCGCAACTCCTCGGGGCTGTACTGCAGCGCCGCGTGCAGCAGCCAGGTCTCCATGCGCTCTTACCGTCAGCGCCAGAAGACCGGACAAGCGGCCCACTGACGAGGAACCCCGGGTGGCCGGCGCGGGCGCCGTACCGTACACCGTTATGCCCGAAGTCGCTACGCAAGTCACCGTGACGGCCCTTGACCGCGCTTGATGCCCGGCTAAAGGATTATGCTGATTACTTCGGCCGGGTGTGCCGCTTCGGTGCACCACCTCCGGGGAAGCGCCCCTCGGCCTTCCCCCACGACACCCAGTCCGAAGAGGAAGGCTCGCCATGTCATCAGCTCCGAGCACCTACCGAGCCGTACAGGTGGCCGCGGACGGCTCCCTGGAGCCGACACACCGTCAGTTGACCGACCCCACCCGGGGCCACGTCCGCCTGCGTGTCGAGGCCTGCGGCGTCTGCCACACCGATGCCTACGGCTTCCAGCCCCACCCCGAGACCGAACAGGGGCGCGTCCCCGGGCACGAGGTGGTGGGTGTCATCGACGCGGTCGGTGAGGGAGTGACGCGGTGGGCGGTGGGCGACCGTGTCGGTGTGGGATTCCTGGCGGGTCACTGCGGGGAGTGTGTGAGCTGCCGCCGCGGCGACTTCGTCACCTGCAAGGACCAGCCGAAGACCGGCCTGGAGGTCGACGGTGGGTACGCCGAGTACATGATCGCCCGGCAGACGGGCCTGGTGGCCATCCCCGACGGCATGCCGTCGGCGGACGTCGCGCCGCTGTTGTGCGCGGGGCTCACCACGTACAACGGCGTGCTGAACTCCTCCGTCCGTCCCGGATCGGTCGTCGGCATCCTCGGCATCGGCGGCCTCGGCCACCTCGGCCTCCAGTACGCCGACAAGATGGGCATGCACGTCGTGGCCCTCGCACGCGGCACCGACAAGGAGAAACTCGCCCGCGAACTGGGAGCGGACGAGTACATCGACTCCAGCGGTACGGACGCCGTCGCCGCGCTGAACGAACTCGGCGGCGCGGACGTCATCGTCGCGACGGCGTCGAGCGGCGACGTGGCGTCCGGCCTCATCGCGGGCCTGGCGGACCACGGCCGCCTCATGATCCTCGGAGCGTCCCCCGTGACGGTCGGCCCGGACGACCTGAAGGACCGCGGCATCCGGATCCTCGGCTCCCTCACCGGCACCCCGATCCAGAACGAGGACAACCTCGCCTTCGCCCGGCGACAGGGAGTCAAGGCACTCATCGAGGAACGCCCCCTCGACGAGGCCCCCGCCGCCGTGGACCGCATGCTCAGCGGCAAGGCCCGCTTCCGGATGGTCCTCGTCCCCTGACACCGTCGGGCACGTAGCGGTCCGCAGCGGAATGCGCCCCGCGACCGGGACCGCGCACGGCCGCCGACCGCCCTTCGTGGGTCTCAGGGAGATGTGAGAGCGTGCGGGGCGTGAGTCCGACGACAGAGAAGACCCTCCAGTACCGCTCTGACGGGCCCGAGGACGGTCCCGTCCTGATCCTGGGCCCGTCTCTGGGCACCACCTGGCACATGTGGGACCGGCAGGTTCCGGAGCTCGCGCGTACCTGGCGGGTGATTCGGTTCGACCTGCCCGGTCATGGTGGCGCGCCCGCGCACCCCGCCACCAGCGTTCCCGAGCTGGCGCAGCGGTTGCTGGCCACGCTCGACGCGCTCGGCGTGCAGCGCTTCGGGTACGCGGGGTGCTCCATCGGCGGGGCCGTCGGCGCCGAGCTCGCCCTGCGCCGGCCCGACCGGATCGCCTCCCTCGCCGTGGTGGCCGCCTCGCCCCGGTTCGGCACCGCCGACGAGTTCCGCCAGCGCGGGGTGATCGTCCGGGCCAACGGGCTCGACCCCATGGCCCGTACCGCGCCCGAGCGCTGGTTCACGCCCGGCTTCGCCGCCGCCCAGCCGGCCATCGTCGAGTGGGCCGTCCAGATGGTCCGTACCACCGACCCGGGCTGCTACATCGCCGCCTGCGAGGCGCTCGCCGCGTTCGACATCCGCGCGGAGCTGGGCCGTATCACCGTCCCGACCCTGGTCCTGGTCGGCGCGGAGGACCAGGTCACCGGCCCGGCCGAGGCGCGCACCCTGGTCGCGGGCATACCCGACGCCCGCCTCGCGCTGGTCCCCGGCGCCTCGCACCTGGCGCCCGTCGAGCAGCCCGCCGCCGTCACGGACCTGCTCGTGCACCACTTCTCCACGGCCTGGTTCAACCCCTCGGACACCGCCACGGGCCTGACCGTGCTGCCCGACCGGGCCGTCGCCCCCGCCGTCTCCCCGACCGTCGGCCCGGTGGCCGAGATCGCCCCCGCCGAGCAGCCGCGGGCCGTGGGGGGCGCTTCCGGTTCCGGACGCCCCGATCCGTACGAGTCCGGCATGCGGGTACGCCGGGAGGTGCTCGGCGACGCGCACGTGGACCGGGCCATGTCCACCGCCGAGGACTTCTCCGGCGACTTCCAGGAACTGATCACGCGCTACGCCTGGGGCGAGGTGTGGACCAGGGACGGCCTGGACCGCAGGACCCGCAGCGCCGTGACGCTGACGGCGCTGGTCGCGGGCGGGCACCTGGAGGAGCTGGCCTTCCACACGCGCGCCGCGCTGCGCAACGGCCTCACCCCGGCCGAGATCAAGGAGGTGCTGATGCAGACGGCCGTCTACTGCGGGGTCCCCGCCGCGAACTCCGCCTTCCGCGTCGCCGCGACCGTGATCCAGGAGGAGACCCGCCCCGAGTCGTAGGAGGATGGGATCCGGGCAGGATCGGTCCCACAGCGCTCAGCTCAGAGGGAGAGGTGGTCCGCGGTGAAGCTCACCAAGAAGACACACGCCTGCGTCCGGCTGGAGAAGGACGGGCGGACCCTGGTCGTCGACCCCGGGATGTTCACCGAGGCGGACGCCGCGGTCGGCGCGGACGCCCTGCTCGTCACGCACGAGCACCCCGACCACTTCGCCGAGGACCGGCTGCGGGCGGGCCTGGAGGCCAACCCCGCCGCCGAGCTGTGGGCGCCGCGCAGCGTGGCCGGGCAGATCTCCGCGGCCTTCCCCGGCCGCGTGCACACCGTGGGCCACGGCGACACCTTCGACGCGGCCGGGTTCGACGTCCGGGTCCACGGCGAACTGCACGCCGTGATCCACCCCGACCTCCCGCGCGTCACCAACGTCGGCTACCTCGTCGACGGGTCGCTCTTCCACCCGGGCGACGCGCTCACCGTGCCCGACCAGCCGGTCGACACCCTGCTGCTGCCCCTCCAGGCGCCCTGGAGCAAGGTCTCCGAGGTGATCGAGTACCTGCGCGAGGTCAAGCCGGCCCGTGCGTACGACGTCCACGACGCGCTGCTCGCCGACCCCGGCCTGGGGCTCTACGGGAGCCTGCTCGGGTCCCTGGGCGGTACGGACCACAGCCACCTGGCGCCGGGCACCTCCGTGGACGTCTGAGGCGCCCGGCGCCGGCCCCGGGCCCTGGGGTCCGGGGCGCGGGGAAGGCCGTCCCCGGGCGGGATCCGGTGACTGTCCGACCCCGCCGATAGGCTGGGGAGCATGCGCATCGCGACCTGGAACGTCAATTCGATCACTGCCCGGCTGCCCCGGCTGCTGGCCTGGCTGGAGAGCAGCGGGACGGACGTGTTGTGCGTCCAGGAGACCAAGTGCTCGGAGGAGCAGTTCCCCTCCGGGCAGCTGAAGGAGCTGGGGTACGAGTCGGCGGTCCACGCGACCGGCAGGTGGAACGGGGTGGCGCTGCTCTCCCGGGTGGGCCTGGAGGACGTCGTCAAGGGCCTGCCCGGCGGCCCCGAGTACGAGGGCGTGAGCGAGCCGCGCGCCGTCTCCGCGGTGTGCGGTCCGGTCCGCCTCTGGTCGGTGTACGTGCCGAACGGCCGCGAGGTCGGGCATGAGCACTTCGCGTACAAGCTGCGCTGGTTCGAGGCGCTGGGCGCGGCGGTACGGGAGGACGCGGCGGGCTCGCGCCCCTTCGCCGTGCTGGGGGACTACAACGTCGCCCCGACCGACGACGACGTCTGGGACCGGTCGTTGTTCGACGGCGCCACGCACGTCACCCCGGAGGAGCGGGCCGCGCTCGCGGCGCTGCGGGCCGAGGGGCTGACGGACGTGGTGCCCCGCCCGCTCAAGTACGACCGCCCGTTTACCTACTGGGACTACCGCGAGTTGGGCTTCCCCAAGAACCGCGGCATGCGGATCGACCTGGTGTACGGGAACGAGCCGTTCGCCACGGCCGTCAAGGACAGCTACGTGGACCGGGAGGAGCGCAAGGGCAAGGGCGCCTCGGACCACGCCCCGGTCGTGGTGGACCTCGACCTCTGAGCCCCGGCCCCGGGGCCCCCGGCCGCGCGCCCTATGGTGACGCGGCCGGGGGAATGGCAGGCTGAGCGGTATGAACATCCCTTTCTTGGACAACTGGCGCAAGCGGCACGGCGACACCCCCGGTTCGTCGGTCTCCGCCGCCGCGGGGGAGCCGGCCGGCGTCGCCGAGCTGCTCTCCGAATGCGAGCTGCTGCGTGTCCGGGCAGGGCAGAGCGGGCTCGAACTGGACGACACCCCCGAGTCGTTGGAGTCGCTCGACCAGCTGACGCCGCGCTGGCGCGACGACCCGGAGGAGCTGCCGTTCCTGGGCAACGACGCGGGTCTCTACCTGGGCACGGTCATCGTCCGTACGATCCCCGGCGCCGTCTGGAACATCTGGCCCGACGGGCATCCCGTCGTCCGGCTCGCGTCCGGCCGGGAGATCGAGGTCGTCGAGGCGGGCGTCGAGTGGGCCGGTACGGGCGCGCCCGAGCTGTCCCAGGTGTACGCGGAGGCCCAGGAGGTCTGAGGCGCCGACCCGCCCGTCCGGATGCGCCTTGATACCTGTGCAGTAAATACGGCTTATGCCTGATTTTAGCGTGTCGGCCGTGAAGTCCCTTGTCCGGCTGGATAGTTTGCGCTGGCCTCGACCGGTCGAGAGGGGGCGAGTACGGACCGTGATGCCCAGCAGAACGCCGCGTACGGCGCGTACGGCGCGTACCTCCGTGGTCGCCGCCCTCGTCCTGCTCGCCGCCGCGCTCGGCGCCGGCTGCGGCAAGGAGGGCAGCCCGCCGGTGAAGGGCCCCCGGGCCGGCGCGCTGCCCCGGTACGCCGTGGACGACACCTTCCGGCTCCCCGGCTCGGCCACCTGGAACAAGGCGAAGCGGCGCGGCCATCTGGTCGTGGGGGCCAAGGAGGACCAGCCGTACATGGGCGAGAAGGACCCGGCCACCGGCGTCTACTCCGGCTTCGACATCGAGATCGCCCGGATGATGTCGGCCTCCCTCGGCTTCGCGCCCCGGACCGTCAGCTTCCGTACGATCGCCTCGGCCAACCGCGAAACCGCCCTCCAGAACGGGCAGATCGACTACTACGTCGGTACCTACACCATCAACGACAAGCGCAAGAAGCTCGTCGGCTTCGCCGGCCCGTACTACCTCGCGGGGCAGTCCCTCCTCGTCGGCGCCGGCGAGCGCGACATCGAGGGCCCCGCCGACCTGGCCGGCAAGCGGGTCTGCTCGGCCGCCGGGTCCACCCCGTACCAGCGGATCCAGCGAGACCACCCGCGCGCGGAACTCGTCGCGTACGACGCCTACTCCGTCTGCGTGGACAATCTGCTGACCTTCCAGGTGGACGCCGTCACCACCGACGACACCATCCTCCAGGGCTTCGCCGCCAAGGTCCCCGACGAGCTCAAGGTCGTCGGCGAGACGTTCTCCGAGGAGCCGTACGGCATCGGCGTCCCGCGCGGCGACCACGCCCTGCGCCTGGCCCTCGACGACGCCGTCGAGGCCCACCGGAGGAACGGCGACTGGCAGAAGGCGTACGACGCCACCCTGGGCCTCTCCGGCCGCCCCGCGACCCCAGCGCCGCCCGTCGACCGCTACCCGGCGAGCTGAGGCCGGCCATGGACGTACTGACCCAGAACTTCTCCCTCTACCGCGACGGCTTCCTCGGCACGGTCGAGCTGACGTTCTACGCGTCGCTCCTCGCGCTGTCCCTGGGGCTGCTCATGGCCGCCTTCCGGGTCGCTCCCGTCCGCGCCCTGCGGGCCGTCGGCGCGACCTGGGTGAACATCCTGCGCAACACCCCGCTGACCCTGCTGTTCTTCGCGGTCCTGCTCGGCCTGCCGCGCTTCGGACTCGTCCTGCCCTTCCGGCTGTTCGCGGTCCTCGCGCTCGGCTGCTACACCTCCGCGTTCATCTGCGAGGTGGTGCGCTCCGGCATCAACACCGTGCCCAAGGGCCAGGGCGAGGCCGCCCGCAGCCTCGGGATGACCTTCCCCCAGACCCTGGCGAACGTCGTGCTGCCCCAGGCGTTCCGCACGGTCATCCCGCCGATCGGCTCCACCCTCATCGCCCTCGCGAAGAACTCGGCGATCGCCGGCGCGTTCAGCGTCACCGAGCTGCTCGGGACCTACCGGACCCTCAACGAGCAGGGGTTCAGCATCATCTGGACCTTCGTCTGGATCGCCGCCGGCTACCTGATCATCACCCTGTCCCTCAGCGCCCTCTTCGGCGTCATGGAGAAACGCTGGGGGATCGCCCGGTGAGCGGATCGACGGTCCTCTACGACCTCCCCGGCCCCGGCACCCGGCGGCGGCACGGCCTGTACGCGGCGGTGTCGACGGCCGCGCTCGCGGGCGTCCTCGGGTGGCTGCTGTTCCTCCTCCTGGACTCCGGGCAGTTCACCGCCGTCAAGTGGACTCCCTTCCAGTACAGGGGGATTCAGGAACTGCTGCTGCGCGGCCTGGGGAACACCCTCAAGGCGTTCGCGCTCGCGGCCGTCCTCTCGCTCGCGCTGGGCGTCGTGCTGGCCGCGGGCCGGCTCTCCGCGCACCGGCCCGTCCGGTGGCTCGCCACGCTGCTCGTCGAGTTCTTCCGGGCCATGCCCGTCCTGGTGATGATCTTCTTCATCTTCGTGGCGCTGCGCGTGCAGGCACTGCCCGCGCTGGTGGCCGGACTGACCTTCTACAACGGCTCCGTGCTCGCCGAGGTGTTCCGTACCGGAGTCAACTCGGTCGACCGCGGGCAGCGGGAGGCCGCGTACGGGCTGGGCATGCGCAAGACCCAGGTCATGGGCTACGTGCTGGTGCCGCAGGCGGCACGGGCCATGCTGCCCACGATCGTCAGCCAGTTGGTGGTCGCGCTCAAGGACACCTCGCTGGGCTATCTGATCACGTATGAGGAGTTTCTCCACGCGGGAAAGCTCATCGCTTCGAATCTGGACTACGATTTGCCGTTCATCCCTGTGGTGATGGTGATCTCGCCGATCTACATCGGGATGTGCATGCTGCTCTCCTGGTTCGCCCACCGGCTGGCCAGGCGGCAGCGGCACAGTCCGAGAACAGAGGCCGCGGGGGGACCCCCGGCCGAACCAGGGACGCTGCTGCCGGGCGCGCAGTAGCTCAGGGGCAATGGCCCGTCCGGCAGCAGCCGGAGATCACTTCCCGTATCGCGGACCGGCGTGCGCCAACGTCGGCCGGGGCGGGTGGAAGGTCAGCTGCGAGCCGGTCGGGTTGTGCTCGATGCGGAGCGGGCCCGCGTCGCGGAGGTAAGCGACGGGGGTGCCGTTCCGCGAACCCCGCCCCGAGGGGTTCTCAGACGACGTGCACGTTCGGGACGTACAGGATCCACTTGCCGCCCTGTTCCCGGAAGGCGGTCTCCTTGGCGATGATCTCCTGGGCGTGGTTCCAGGCGAAGAGGAGAACGTAGTCCGGGTACGGCTCCGCGAACTCCTCGATGGGCCGGACCGGGACGTGGGAACCGGGGCTGAGGCGGCCCTGCTTGGCGGCCGTGGAGTCGAAGATCCTCGGGACGAGATCCGGGCCGATCCCCGCGTAGTTCATCACCGTGGCGCTCTTCGCGGTCGCCCCGTAGGCGGCCACGCTGTGCCCGGCGGCGCGCAGTTCGCGCAGGAGCCCGGTCAGCTCCTCGCAGTTCCGCTTCACCTGGATGCCGAACTGTTCGAGGATCGCGCTGTCGACGATCTGGCGGCGCCGCTCGTCCTCGGTCAGGGCCGCGACCTCAGGACTCGGTTCGCGCCGCCCCTGCCGTACCAGGGTGTAGCGGACCTCGCCGCCGTGCACGGGCAGCCGCTCCACGTCGACCAGTTCGAGTCCGAATCGCCGCGCCGCCGTCCGGACCGAGGAGGCCGAGAACAGGTAGAAGTGCTCGTCGTAGATCTGGTCGAAGCTGGCCCGGTCGACGATGTCGCCGAGGTACGGGTCCTCGAAGACGAACACCCCGTCCGGCGCGAGAAGGATGTCCACCCCCCGGAACACGGAGTCCAGGTAGGGGATGTGGCAGATCGTGTTGGCCGCGTAGATGACGTCGGCCGGACCGTCGGCCGCCCGGATCTCGGCCGCCGTCGACTCCTGGAAGAAGTCGAAGTGGACCCGGATGCCCTTGGCGGTGGCCAGTTCGGCGACGTCGCGGGACGGCTCGACACCCAGGTGCCGTACGCCGCTCCGGGCGACGGTCCCGAGCATCGCGCCGTCGTTGCAGCCGATCTCCACGATGAATGGATCGGGGCCCCGGCACTCGGTCTCCATCAGGTGCCGGGCCGTCTGTTCGAAGTGGTTCCGCATCACGGACGACAGCGAGGAGTGGTACGGGTAGTCCTCCCGGAACATCCGCTCCCGGGGCACCTCCTCCGTCAGCTGCACCATCGTGCACTGCTCACAGACGCCGACGGCCAGTCGGTAGAAGAATTCCGTCGAAGTGTCGTCGGGCTTTCGGAATGCGTCCGAGAGGGGCTGGCTCCCGAAGTCGAAGAATTCCTGTACCGAGCCCTGGCAGATACGGCAGGTTATCATGGCGGCACGCTACGAATAAGTGCTCGAAATCGACTCGAAGGAGGCTAGAGGTGAATTCCTCCTGAGCGATGTGATTTGAGTCCCTCTCGACTCGCGCTCGAATCCCGCATGACTTATTCGGCACGTGCGTCCGTCGCGTTACGACTCTGGAAATGGGGGACACCTCGTGAAGGGGATCATTCTGGCGGGTGGCGCCGGAACCCGGCTCCACCCGATCACCCTGGCCGTCTCCAAGCAGTTGCTCCCGGTGGGCGACAAGCCGATGATCTACTATCCGCTGAGCGTGCTCATGCTGGCCGGAATCCGGGAGATCCTGATCATTTCGACCCCTCACGATCTCCCGCAGTTCCGCCGGCTGCTGGGCGACGGCACCCACCTCGGGCTGGCGATCGAGTACCGGGTGCAAGCCGAGCCGAACGGGCTGCCCGAGGCATTCGTCATCGGCGCCGACCACATCGGGGACGACCCGGTCGCGCTGATTCTGGGTGACAACATCTTCCACGGTCACGACTTCTATTCCATCCTGTCGAGGAACAGCGCCGATATCCAGGGCTGTGTTCTCTTCGGCTATCCGGTGAACGACCCCGAGCGGTACGGCGTCGGCGAGACCGACGCGGCGGGGAACCTCGTCTCGCTGGAGGAGAAGCCCGACAGACCGCGCTCCCACACCGCGATCACCGGCCTCTACTTCTACGACAACGCGGTCGTGGACGTGGCGAAGAACCTGCGGCCTTCCGCCCGGGGGGAGTTGGAGATCACCGATGTGAACCGCTGGTACCTGGAGCGCGGACGCGCCCGGCTCGTCAATCTGGGACGCGGGTTCGCCTGGCTGGACACCGGAACTCCGGAGTCACTGCTCCAGGCCGGCCAGTACGTGGTCACGCTGGAGGAACGCCAGGGGATCCGTATCGCCTGTATCGAGGAAGTCGCCCTCCGTATGGGGTTCATCGACCGCGACCAGTGCCACCGGCTGGGCGCCGCACTGGCCAAGTCACCGTACGGCCGCTACGTCATGGCGATAGCGCGGGAAGGCGCGGAGCGATGACCCCGTCGCCCCGCGCCGTCACCGGTGACCAGGTGCCCGCGGACCCCGTCAGCCGTTCTCTCCGACCGGGGCGAACCGGAGCCGGTGGGTCTCCGCCCCCTCGGCCGCGAACCGCAGCAACCGGGTCCCCTCCTCGGCCACCGCGTCCTCGTCGCTTCCGGACAGGGGCGCGAAGAGCTTGACCGTCAGGGTGGCCACGCCCTTCTGCCGCTTGATGTTCCAGAGCCCCTCCACGAAGCCGTCCACCAGCAGCGCGGCCTCGACGATGACATGCTTGCGCCGGTCGTCGGCCATCATGCGGGAGCGGTCCGCGTGGCCGAGGACGATGTTGTCGAGCGCGGCGAGGAAGCGGACCGGGACCGGTGTGTCCGGGGCCGGCAGGGGGGCGTCCGGAAGGTCGAACAGCTCGGTACCCGTCTCCGTGCGGAACACCCGCAGTCGCGGCCTCAGCGCGTCGGCCACCTCGGCCAGCCGGCTCATCCCGCTCCAGGCCTGGACGTCCCGCACACTGGCCGGCCCGAACGCCGCGAGGTAACGCAGGAGGAGGTTCTGGGCCGGCGGTCTGCGCGCCTCCGACTCCCCTGCCGCACCGGCCCGCTCCCGCGTTCCCGCTTCCGCCTGCCGCGCGAGATAGCGGTCGGCGAGCGCGAAGGGCGTGGTGCCGTGCCGTCCCCAGGTGCCGTTCGGCGGCGGGTGCACGATCTGCAAGAGGCCCTGCACCGAGCGGGCCAGGGCGACCGGGTCGCGCCCCGGCCATCTCTCGGTCAGCGCCCGGCCCAGTTCGGGCCGGGTCAACTCCGCGTCGCGCAGGAGTTCCCGCGCGAAGTCCGCCAGCTCGGCGAGGTCCAGCCCCTTCGTGAACCTCCCGAATCCGCCCTTCTGCCAGCGGTCCAGCATGGGCTGGAGCAGCGGACGCAGCCACAGGTAGTCCTGGGCGGCGAGCAGGTGCTGCGTCCCCCGGAAGAGAGTGGCGCGGACCACCTCGCGGTCGTCCAGCGACCGGGTGAGATCGTCGAGGCGGAAGCCCGCGATCCGGCTCCACAGCCCGATGTACGGGGGATCAGGGTCCTGCGCCTGCAATCCGACCAGGAGCTCGATCACCTGGACGGCCGACAGGTCCTTCACGCGCTCGGTCAGCAACTGCCGTTGCAGCGTGGCCCGGTTCAGATCCCGGGGGGTGAGCGTGGGGGTCATCGTGTCCCTTCGTCTGCCCGCGGGCGCGGACTGCCCGTACGGGGCGGGGGATCCGGCCGGAGGCTGGTCGGTGTCGGGGGTCAAGGTAGTGCGCATCGCGGTCAGTTGTTGACCTCGATCCGCGTGTCGGGGCCGGTCCGCCGCGCCGCTGCCCAGTTGCCTTCCAGGCGGATTCGAGGCGACTGCCGCAGAGTCCGCTCCGACCGCGTCGAGGCGGTCCCCGCACGGCACGGAACAACAGCCAAGGAGTCGGCCCATGAAATCGCGCGAGCTGACCGTCACCGGCGCCCTCGAATTCACTCCGGAGGTGTTCAGGGACTCCCGCGGGCTCTTCGTCTCCCCCTTCCAGAAGGCCGCCTTCGTCCAGGCCGGCGGGCGCCCGCTGTTCCCCGTGTCCCAGGGCAGCATCAGCCGGTCCCGGCAGGGCGTCGTCCGGGGCGTGCACTTCACCGCGACCCCGCCCGGGGTGGCGAAGTACGTCTACTGCGTCCAGGGCAAGGCACTCGATCTCGTGGTGGACCTCAGGGTCGGCTCACCCACCTTCGGCACCTGGGACAGCGTGCTGCTCGACCAGGAGGACTTCCGGGCCGTCTATCTCCCGGTGGGCGTGGGCCACGCGTATGTCGCCCTGCACGACGACACGGTCATGTCGTACACACTTTCCGGCAGTTACGTGCCGGAGAACGAACTGGCCCTCTCGTTCTTCGACCCCGACCTGAGGCTCCCGCTGCCGGACGGCATCGAACCCTTGCTCTCCGAACGGGACCGCGTGGCGCCGAGTCTGGCCGAGGCCGGCGCGCGGGGGCTGCTGCCGCGCTACAAGCAGTGCCTGGCGCTCGAAGCGGAACTCACCGCGGTCCGGGGGACGCCGGGAACGCCCGCCGCGACGCCTGGCGCACCAGCCGGATTCGAGCCGGATTCCGGGTCCGGCGCGTAGCTTCCGATCATGAAAATTCTGCTGACCACGGGTCCCGCGCATCCCCTCTACTACCCGGTCGTCCCGCTGGCCTGGGCGCTCCGCTCGGTCGGGCACGAGGTCCTCGTGGCGGCCCCGGCGAGTTTCGAGCCGGCCGTACGAGGATCAGGCCTGCCCATGGCGGCGATCTGCGGCCCGCTCGACATGGGCGAGGTCATGGCCAAGGACCGGCAGGGCCGGCCCGTCGGTGTGCCGGACGCGGACGCGGACATGGCGGCGGGCATCGGCGCCGGCTTCGGACGCCTGGCCGCGCGCACGCTCGACGGCACGCACGACCTGGTCGGCCGTTGGAAACCGGACCTCGTCGTCGCGGAGTCGTACGGGTACGCGGCGGCCGCCGTGGCCGCCGCCGCGCACGGCGTTCCCTGGGTCAAGCACACGGTCGGGCCGGGGGACCTCCCGGTCGGCCCGTGGGTGGCGGAGGAACTCGCGCCGGAGCTGGCCCGGTTCGGCCTCGACGACGTGCCGCGGCCCGACCTCGTCCTCGACAACTGTCCGCCGATGCTCGGCGAGGCCGGCGACGCCCAGGCGCTGCGATACGTGCCGTACGGCGAACCGGGGCTGGTGCCCGAGTGGGTGCTCGGCGAACGGTCGCGGCCCCGGATCCTCGTCACGCTCGGCTCCGTGCAGCCCCAGATCGGCGGCATCCCGATGCTCGCCCAGTTCGTGCAGGCGGTGGCGGAGCTGCCGGTGGAACTGGTGGTGGCCGTGGCCGATCACCTGGTGGGCGCCCTGGGTCCGCTGCCCGACCCGGTCGTCGGCGTCGGCTGGCTCTCCCTCACCTCCGTACTGCCCAGCTGCGACGCGGTCGTCCACCACGGCGGACCGGGCACGATGATGGCGTGCCTGGCCCAGGGGCTGCCCCAGGTGGTCGTCCCCGGCCGGGGCAAACCCCTCGAAGCGATCGGCCGGCTCGCCGAGTTCGGCGCGGTCCTGCAACTGCCGCCGGCGGAGCTCACCCCTGAGGCCCTCAAGGAGTCCTGCCGGGCACTGCTCGACGACGCGCGCCACGGCCGACAGGCACGCGCCGTCCAGGAGCACATCGCGCTCCAGCCCTCGCCCGCCGAGGTGGTCACCGTCCTGGAGAACCTCGTGGGCAAGGCCAAGGCCGCGGCCTGAGGCGGGTGTCCGGCTGCCGCGCGGGCCGACGGCCTCGCACCGAAGGGGAGAGCACCATGACACGCAGGGAGTCGCGCGCCGCGCCGCCGTCCCGGCCCGCCGTCGCCGTTCTCGGCGGCACGGGCTGGGTCGGCCGCCATGTGTGCGCCGCCCTGGCACGGCGGGGTCACGACGTGCTCGTCGTGGCCCGCCGGCCCGCCCCCCATGTCGCGGCCCACCGGTTCGCCGGACTGGACCTGCGGACCACCCCGGCGGACCACCTCGCACGGCTGCTGCGCGCCGAGGGCGTGGGTACGGTCGTCAACGCGACCGACGCGGCCAACGCCACGGACGGCTGGTCCGGGAGCGAGGAGGAGATGGCCGTCCTGAACGTGGACCTCGTGCGGCGTCTCGTGGCGGCGATGTCCACGCTGCCGCACGGCTCCCGCCTCGTCCACGTCGGCACCCTCCACGAGTACGGTGACGTCCCCCCGGGCACGGTCATGCACGAAGCGCTGACCCCCCGTCCGGCCTCCGCGTACACGCGGACCAAGCTCGCCGGCTCGCGGACGGTCCTGGAGGCGGCCCGCCGCGGTGAGGTCGACGGACTCGTGCTGCGCCTGGCGAATGTCAGCGGGCCGCATCCGTCGCCGGCGAGCTTCCCGGGCAAGCTTGTCGGGATGCTCCGCGAGGCCGTGGCCTCGGGCCGGCCGATGACGGTGGGGGTGACCGATTCCGGCCGCGACTTCGTGGACGTCCGGGACGCGGCGGCGGCGGTCGTCGGCGCGGTCGGGAGCTCCGTGACGGGGAAGGTCGTCAACATCGGCGGCGGCCGGGCCGTCAGCATGGACGAACTGGTCCGGCTCTTCGTCGTCGGCGCGGGATTCCCGCTCGGCAGGCTGGACGCGCGCCGCCGGGAGGTGGGGAGCCTCGGCGGGTCCTGGACCCGGGCCGACATCCGGCTCGCCGGCGAACTGCTCCATTGGCGTCCCCGGATCGACCTGGCGCGGTCCCTGCGGGACATGTGGGAGACGGCCGAGGCCGAACGCCGTACGACCGGCCCTGTCTGACCGGCCGTCACTCATGCACCAGGGCGCGGGACCCGGTGGGGCCGGGTCCCGCGCCACCGGTCAGGTGAGGACGCCCACGAACAGCCCGCAGCCGAACAGGCCGCCGGCTATGTACTCCACCGCGCAGCCCGCCCGCCGGAAGGCCGCCTCGTACTGTTCCCTGGTGAACAGAGCCATCCGGTGGACGTCCGTGAAGTGCGCGATGCCGGCGTCCTTCCGGGCATCGATGTAGTGCACGACGATCGGTACGTGGTCGCCTTCCCTGGCGGAGTGGGACACCCGTACGGTGACCCGCTCGTCGGTCCTGACGACGTCCTCCGCGATGTAGCCCGGCAGGAACGCCTCGGGGAAGTACCAGGGTTCGATCACCACGACACCGCCCGGGTTCAGGTGGCGGACGACGCTCTTGAGCGTACGGTCCAGCTCGTCCGGCGACTCCAGGTAGCCGATGGAACTGAACATGCACACCACCGCGTCGAAGGTGCGGTCGAGGGCGAAGTCCCGCATGTCGCCCCGGTTCACCCGCACACCCGGCAGCCCGGTCGCGGCCTTCGCGATCATGTGCTCGGAGAGCTCCAGTCCCTCGATCCCGTCGAAGTACTCCCGGAAGAAGGCCAGATGGCCTCCCGTCCCGCAGGCGACGTCCAGCAGCGAGGACGCCTCCGGCTTCCGGGAACGCACCAGGTCGGTGACGGCGGCCGACTCGGCCGGGTAGTCCTTGCCCCGGCCGGCGTAGATCAGTTCGTACAGCTCGGCGAGCCCCGAGCCGTAGGTGTCCTCCGTCTCCACCGCGTCACACCTCCCAGGTGACGGGCAGTTCGTGGACGCCGTACACGATCGCGCCCTCCTTGCGGGGGATGTCCTCCAGCGGCCGGTCCAGCCGCAGGGTGGGTATGCGGCGGAACAGTGTCGTCCAGACGACCTGCATCTCCAGCCGGGCGAGTTCCGCGCCGATGCACAGATGCGCACCGTGCCCGAACCCGATGTGCTTCCGGCTGCCGCGGCTCAGGACCAGGCGCTCCGGATCGCTGAAGACGGCCTCGTCCCGGTTCGCGGTCAGCAGCAGGCACAGGATGCCGTCCCCCGCCGGGATCACCGTCCCCGCGATCTCGATGTCCTCCAGGGCCACCCGCGGCACCCCGATGTCGCCGATCGTCACCATGCGCAGGAGTTCTTCCGTGGCCGGTTCGATCAGGGTCTCGGGGGAGGCCAGCAGCTCCGCCAGCTGATCGGGGTTCTCCAGGAGGCAGGCGGTGCCCAGGGAGAGCATGCTCGCCGTGGTCTCGTGACCGCCGTTCATCAGCATGCGGATCATGTTGACCGCGTCCCGGCGGGTGTAGTCGCCGGCCTTGCGGAACTGCTCGATCACCGTGCTGGTCAGGTCGTCGCCCGGCTTCTCCTCGCGTTCCTCCACCAACCGCTCGACATACGCGTTGACCTCGACGATCGCTTCCTGCCGCTGCTGGGGGGTGCTCTGGCCGCCGAACATGTTGTTGCTGTGCTTGATGATGAAGTCGTGGTCGCCCTGCGGCATCCCGAGCATCTCGCAGATCACGGTGGTCGGCATGGAGAGGGAGAACAGACGGTGGAAGTCCACCGGCGGGGGCAGGGCGAGCAGCCGGTCGATGTGTTCGTCGACGATCTGCTGGATCCGGGGAAGCAGCCTCTGCACCCGCTGGAACGTGAACGCGGCCGCGACCTTCTGCCGCGCCCGGCCGTGCTCCGGCGCGTCGTACCCGATGAACGAGGTCTCGGTCCTGGCCTGCGGCGGGGGGACGAAGTAGAAGGGGAAGTTGTCGTGCTTCCGGGAGGCGCTGACGCGTGGGTCGGTGAGCAGGCTACGGATGTTCTCGTACCCCGTCACCGCCCATACCCGCAGACCGGACTGCGCGAGAGTCACCTGGGTGACGCCCTTCTCGACCATCTCCGGGTACTGCTTGGGGGCGGTGAACGGGCACTGACGGGAGTAGGGGAAGGTCTCCTCCGCCACGGGTTCCTGCACGGTGTCGGTCATCGTGGGCTCTCCTCGGGTGAGTGACGCGTGCGGTCGGGCCGGAAGCGGTCACGACGTGGTCCTGAGCCCCCGCGGGTGGCTCGCGGCGGGCTCCGGGGCGTCCCAGTCGATGTGGTGACCGAGCATCCAGGTGGGATCGGACCTGCCGGACGTCGTCCTGAAGGCCCGCGAGATGAAGAAGTTGCGCACCTGCCGGCCCACGGCACCCCGGCGCATGTTGCCCTCGTTGTTGTACTTCCCCTGGGCCACGATGTCCTCGACCCGTTGCCGGCGGGCCGCCTCGTAGGTGGCGAAGGCCCCGTCGACGGAGCCCGAGTCCCGGAGGCACTTGGCCAGCACGACCCCGTCCTCCATGGCGACGGAGCAGCCCTGCCCGGCCGTCGGGGAGACGGCGTGGGCGGCGTCCCCGATCACGACCATACGGTCGCGGTGCCACCGGGGCACGTGGTGCAGGTCGTAGGTGGGGGAGGGCGGCGCGAGATCGGTGGTGGCCCTGATGATCTCCGCGGCGGGTGTTCTGTCCTTCTCGAACAACCGCGGCAGGTCCTCGCGCCAGGTCTCCGCCGCCCGGCTCAACTCCGCCGGGTCCGGCTCGGCGGGGCGCGGGGGGTTGGCGAACCACCAGAGGTCGCCGTTGGGGTGCTTGGTGTAGCTGAAGAAGCTCTCCCGGCCGAAGAACATGCGGATGACTCCGGACGGCCCCGGGGTCCGGACGCCCCGCGCGCAGCCGAACGCGTTCAGCACGCCGAGGTAGCGGGGGGCCGGCGCGGCGGGATCGATGATCCGCCGCACCCGGGAGCGCAGGCCGTCGGCGCCGACCAGCAGATCGCCCTCGGCGTGGTCCCCGTCGGCGAAGACGGCGCGTACGCCGCCGCCCGCGGTCTTCGCGTCGGTGACGCGCTTGCCGTACTCGACCCTGATCCCGCGCCGGACGGCCTCGTCGCGCAGCGCGATGTACAGGGCGGACCGCCGGATGGTCTGGATGATCATCCCCTCGGCGGAGATCCGGTCCGTGCGTACGTCACCGGTCAGCGCCCGGCCGGTGTGGCTGTAGAACGCGATGGCGGGGGTGTCGAATCCGTCGCGCCGCACCAGGTCGCCCAGGCCCACGCTGTCCAGGGCGTCGAGCCCGTTCGGCGCGATGTTGACGAAGTTCCCGATGCCGTCGGCGGTACGGTCGAAGGCCTCGTAGATGGTCGGTTCGAATCCTGCCTTCTGCAGGGCGATCGCGGCCACGGTGCCCGCGATACCACCGCCGATGACCAGCGCGTGTGTCATGTCTCTCCTCAACTCGGCCGCGCGCGGGGGCTAGGCGCTGTGTGTGGTGCCGGTGCCGCTCGCGTCCGGGTCGGGGCCCGGGTCGGCGGGTACGTCCGGGCGGGACACGGTGCTCGGGCACGTGGTGTCGTCCGGCAGGACGCCGTCGACCAGGTAGGCGTTGACCAGGCGGTCCACCTCCGGATTGCGGCGGAACGCGTAGATCTCGTGCTCGCCCGAGTCCGAGACGGTGATCAGCCGGTGGCCGAGGAGGGCGGCCATCGCGACCGCGCCCGCGTAATGGTCCGTCGGATCGCCGTCGGCGTGGACGACGAGGCCGGCCGGGTACGCGCGCCCGCTCAGGACGGTGGGCGCCTCGGGCGGGGTGAACGAGCGGAACGCGCCGACCCACGGCTGCGCGCGCATCACGCCGTATCCGTACGGATAGTGGGTACGGAAACGGCGCATGTCCTCGTAGTACACGTCGAGTTCGGTGGGCCAGTCCTTCTCCAAGGTGACGGCTTCCAGGACGCCGCACCGCGTCGTCCCCTCCGTTTCCGCCGGCGGCCAGACCTTTTCGTCGGCGAGCCACTTCTCGGCCGCCGCCGTGTCGCCGTGGCGGAGATCGGCGACCAGCCGCCCGAGCTCCTCCCATCGCGCTCGGTCGGCCGAGCGCGAGCCGACCGCCCCGTCGTACAGGGTGCGCAGGTGGACGTTTCCGGGGCGCGTGACCAGGCCGGCGGCGGCCTCCTCGACCGCCCCGATCACCTCTCCGGCGGAGGTGCCGAGGCCGAAGTGCCGGTGACGCTCCGACACCCAGACCGCCCACGCCCCGAGATTGGCGCGGTTGGCCCGGCCCTGGGCCATGAACTGCTCCCGCCACGACCAGTCCGGGTGCACACACGAATCGAGTACGCAGCGGTCGAGGCGGGCCGGGAACATGCTGCCGTAGACCGCGCCGAGATACGTTCCGTACGTGTAGCCGAGGAAGTTGATCGTCTCCTCGCCGAGCACTTCCCGGATCACGTCCATGTCCCTGGCGAGGTTCCGGGTGCTGAAGTGCGGCCGGATCTCACCGCCCGCCCGTCCGGCGCCCTTCTCGCGTTCCGCGAAGTCGTCGGCGATCGCGGCGAAGTCGGCGTCGGGGGGACGGCTGTCGAAGGGCGCCTTCACCGGGGTGATCTCCGCCCGCAGGGGTGTGGAGGCGCCGGTTCCGCGGGGGTCGAACCCGATCACGTCGTAGCACTCGCCGAGCGGTGTGGGCGAGAGGGCGAGCGGGAAACGGCGTCCCAGCCCGAAGTACCCGCCCGGTCCGCCGTTGACGGCGAGGAGTACTCCCCGCCGGCGCCCGGGGTCCGCGGCCCGTATCCGGCTGAGGGCGACCGACAGCCGCCGCCCGGCCGGGTCCGCGTAGTCGAGCGGGACGTCGATCCGCGCGTGCTCCGTGCCGTCACCCGACGGCGCGGGCGACCACGCGAGCCGCTGACGGTGGTAGGCGCGCAGGGGATCCGCTGGATCAATGGCAGTCTTCATGGCGCGGTGCACGACCTCCGGGTAGATGGGACGACTGGGCCGGACCACGGCCTCACCCGCGGTCCGGGCCGGCGGTCGGCGACGGATCCCGGAGGATTTCCAGGATCGCCACCGACCAGGAGAAACCGCCGCCCGCGCTGATGAGGGCACACAACTGGCCGGGAAGCAGCGAACCGGTGCTCACGAGGTGGGCCAGCCCGGCGAACGGGTCCCCGGCGCCGAGGTGTCCCACCGTGCGGCCCCACGACCAGGTACTGCGCGCGGGGTCGATGCCGAGGGCGTCGAAGAACTGGTAGTCCATCTTGGGCCGGCCCAGGTGCGGCAGCACGAACCGGTCGATGTCCGCCGCCTTGGCACCGGCTTCGGCGAGGGCCCGCTCGTACGCCTCCCGCTGCCCGTCCTGGATCCGGTCGAGCAGCCGCGACAGGCCCACCTCCTCGACCAGGAGCGCCCGGTGGGCCGCCACGCTGATGGGGGACCGGTGGGTGAGCGGGGCCGTGGCGAACGGATCGTCGCCCCGGCCCATCGCCTCCAGGGTCGGGTCGGAGACGGTGACCAGGCCGGCGATCCGCGCGAAGCCGCCGGCCGCCGACAGGACGAGCGCCGTGCCTCCGTCGCCGCAGACCGTTCCGGGGTCGGTCTCCCACCGGTCGAACCCCGGCAGGGTGAAGCGGTCCCCGGTGGTGATCAGGGCGCTGTGCCGGGAGCTGTCGGCCCGCAGGTAGGCGACCGTCAACTCCATCGCCGCCATGCCGCCGTTGGAGAGCTGCCCCAGCTCCATCGCCGGACAGACACCCCCGACGGCCTCCCGCTGCACGTACGAGGCCGGCGCCCAGAGATCGTGCCCCTGGAAGTACGTGCCCGCGTGCAGGACCAGGGCGATCTCGTCCGGAGCCGCCCCCGCGAGGCGGAGGGCGTCCCTGGCGGCGTCGACGGCCATCTCCGGTCCCGACCGGTCGGCCACGCACACCGAACTCATCCCGGACCGCCGGATGGTGCGCAGGTCGGCGAGACCGCGCTCCGCCACCTCGGTGACGGGCATGGCCGCGGGCAGATGGAGCCCGACACCGGATACGTACACGTCCGCGACTCCCACCGAATCCTCCCCGTACCCACCCGGCCGGACCGCCCGCGAGCGCCGGCGTCCTGGGGCCGAAGCGTGCTGCGCCGGGATGGAAGCGGACTTGAGGCGGGATGGAGGTGGGCGGTTCGAACGATCCTCCGGTGAGCCTCGAATCCGTACCCGCACCATCGGCCCAGCCGAGGAAAGGTACGCGGATGTCCGTGTCGGAACAGCCCGCCCCGCCCGTCGCCCTCATGTTCGCCGGGCAGGGGGCCCAGCACCCGCGGATGGCCGCGGGCCTGTACGGCCGGGAGGAGATCTTCAGCCGGTGGATGGACCGCTCCTTCACGCTGTTCGGGGACGACGGTGACCGGCTCCGCGCCGAGTGGCTCGCGCCCGAGCCCTCCCCCCTGTACGACGACGTGTCGGTGGCCCAGCCGCTGCTGTACGCGGTGAGCCACGCCCTCGGGCGCATGGTGTTCGGATGGGGCGTGCGCCCGGTGGCGATGCTCGGGCACAGCGTGGGGGAGCTGGTCGCCGCCACCCTGGCCGGGGTGATCGACTTCGCCGACGGGATCCGGCTGATGCGCGGGCGGATCGACCTGTTCGCGGACACCCCGCCCGGCGGGATGCTGGCGGTCGCCGCGGGGGTGGACGACGTCGCCGAGGTGCTGGGGGACGAGGTGCACCTCGCGGCCGTTAACGCACCCCGCCAGCTGCTCCTCGCCGGCGAGTCCGCGCCCCTGGCCGAGGCGGCGAGGCGGCTGACGGCCAAGGGGTTGGTCTGCCGGGAGGTGCTGGCCCGGCAGGCGTTCCACAGCCCGGTGGTGGCCCCGGCCGTGACGGCCTCGTTGCCCGACTGGAAAGCGGCCCCCCTGCGGTCCCCGGCCCTGACCGTCTACTCCGCTTACACCGGTGGGGTGTTGACCGACTCCGACGCCCTGGACCCGCGGTTCTGGGCCGAACAGGCCTCCTCGCCCGTCCACTTCGCACCGACGCTGTCCGCCCTGCTGGCCGACCACGACTGCCGGCTCCTCGAGACCGGTCCCGGCAACAGCCTCAGCGCGCTGGCCCGGCGGCAGCCGACGGTGGCCGCCGGCCGCAGCTCCGTCCTGTCCCTGCTGCCGCCCGGCAGCCTGGGGGACGAGGCCGACCTGCGGGCGGTGGAGACGGTACGGCGCCTGCTCCGGACGGAGCGGACCCCCGTCGCGCCCGCCGCCCGGCGAACCGATCTGGCCGACTCCGGAGGACCCCGTGTCTGAGACCCCCGCCCGCGAACCCGCTCCCGGTCCGGACGAACCCCTTGCCGTGGTCGGGATGGCCTGCCGGTTCCCGGGGGCCGAGGATCTCGACGCGTTCTGGAACCTCCTGCTCTCCGGCTCGGACGCGATCGGCCCCGGCCCGCAGTGGCGCGCCGGCCGGCGCCCCGGGGGCTACCTCGACTCCGTCGACCACTTCGACGCGGAGTTCTTCGCCATGTCCCCGTACGAGGCGGCTGCCGCGGACCCGCAGCAGCGGCTGCTCCTCGAACTGACCTGGCACGCGCTGGAGAACGCGCGCATCCGGCCCGACTCGCTCTCCGGCAGCAGGACGGGCGTCTTCGTCGGTGCCTGCGCGGACGACTACGCGATGCTCAGCCGGGTGGCCGGCGCCCCGACCCCGTACACCCTGACCGGCGCGGGCCGGGCCTTCCTCGCCAACCGGGTCTCCCACTCCTTCGGCTTCACCGGCCCCAGCCTGGTGGTCGACACCGGCCAGTCCTCCTCCCTGTCCGCCCTGCACCAGGCGGCACACGCGGTACGGCGGGGCGAGTGCGCCACCGCGATCGTCGCGGGCGTCCAGCTGAACCTCTCCGCCGAGGGCGACGAGGTCGTCGAAGCGATCGGCGCGCTGTCGCCCGCCGGGCGCTGCCACACCTTCGACGCGCGGGCCGACGGCATCGTGCGCGGCGAGGGGGCCGGCGTGCTCGTCCTCAGACCGCTGGACCGGGCCGTCGCGGCGGGGGACCGCGTCTACTGCACCGTCCTCGGCACCGCCATGAACAACGACGGCGGAAGCACCGGCCTGACCGCACCCAGCCGGGCGGCCCAGCAGGACCTGGTGGCCACGGCCCACCGCCGGGCGGGAGTGTCCCCCCGCGACGTCGACTACGTCGAACTGCACGGCACCGGAACGGCGTTGGGGGACCCGGTGGAGGCGTCCGCCCTGGGAGGCGTGTTCGCCCCGGGCCGCTCGCCCGGCGAGGCGCTGCTCGTCGGGTCGGTGAAGACCAACATCGGCCACCTCGAAGGGGCCGCCGGGATCGCCGGCTTCATCAAGACGGCACTCGCCCTGCACCATCGTGAGCTGCCGGCCAGCCTCAACTACCGCGAACCCAACCCCGCGATCGATCTCGCCGCGCTCCGGTTGCGCGTGTGCGACGAGCGGCGCCCGTGGCCGGACGCCGCGACCCCCCTGGTCGCCGGAGTCTCGTCGTTCGGGCTCGGGGGCACCAACTGCCACGCCGTGCTCGGCGAAGCGCCCGTACGGCCCGACCGGGCACCGGCGCCCGCCGCCACGGCCGTGCCCGTCATGGTGTCGGGCCACACCGAGGCCGCGATGCGGCGGCAGGCGGCGCTCCTGGCCGACGAACTCGGCGCCCCCGGAACGGATCCGCGCGCGCCGGCCGACCTCGGGCTCGCCTCGGTCACGACCAGGACCGCGTTCCGCCACCGCGCCGCCGTCGTCGCCTCCGGCACCGACCGACTAGCCCTCCGGCTGCGGGCCCTGGCCGACGGCGCCCCCGACGGCTCCGACGGCATCGTCCGGGGCGGCCCCGACAGCGGCCTCACGGCCTTCCTCATCCCCGGCCAGGGCTCCCAGCGAGAAGGCATGGGACGACGGCTCCACAAGGAGTTCGGCGCCTTCACCCGCGCCTTCGACGAGGTGAGCGAGGCGCTGGAGACCGGCCTCGGCGTCAGTCTCTCCGACGCGATGGGGGAGGACCACGGTCCGGCCGGCCTGAGGTACGTACCGCCGGCCCTCTTCGCACTGGAGGTCGGCCTGTACCGGCTCCTGGAGTCCTGGGGGCTCGTACCCGACCTGCTGCTGGGGCACTCGCAGGGGGAGATCACCGCCGCTCACGTCACGGGCATCCTGTCCCTCCAGGACGCGGCGACGCTGGTCGCCGAGCGGAGCCGGCTCATCCACGCGCTGCCGCCCGGCGGAGCCATGATCGCCGTCCAGGCACGGGAGACCGAGGCCGCGGAGGTGATCGCCGCCCAGAGCGGGCTGGTGGGCATCGCCGCCGTCAACAGCCCCATGTCCGTGGTGGTGTCCGGCGAGGAGCGGGCCACCCGGAAGGTCGCCGAGCGTTTCGAGGCGCTCGGCCGCAGGACCCGCCGGCTGCGGGTCGCGGCGGCCGGCCACTCCCCCCTGATGGCTCCCGCGCAGGAGGGCTTGCGGGCCGTCGCCGGGCAGCTGACCTGGCACCGCCACTCCGGGCCCGTCATCGTCTCGACGGTGACCGGCCGGCCGGTCGCGCCCGAGGAGATGAGTACTCCGGACTACTGGATCCGTCACATCTGCGCGCCGGTCCGGTTCGGCCCCGCGCTGGACCGGGCCCACCGGGAGGGCGCGCGGCTCTTCGTCGAACTGGGTCCCGGACGGGGCCTGACCACCATGGCCGGCGAGACCCTGACGCACGGCGACGAGACGTTCGTGGCGCCGCTCGATTCCGGCGACGAGGCCGAGGGCCTGGCCAGGACCCTGGCCACCGCCCATGTCCTCGGCAGGCGGGTCGACTGGCCCGCGGTGTACGGACCCCGGGCACGCCCCGCCGACCTTCCCCTCTATCCGTTCCAGCGCCGGCGGCACTGGCTCGACAGCCGGACACCGGATCCGGCGCCCCCCGCGGATCCCTCCGCCCTCCCGCCCGTACGAGACCCCTTCGAACTCGTCGTCACGGCCACGCTGGAGATCCTGGGCCTCGAGAAGGAGGCGGACCTGAACCTGCACCGGTCGTTCCACGACCTGGGCATGGATTCACGGATGGCCGTGGCGCTCAGGACGACGCTGTCCAGGCTCGTCGGCCGGCCGCTTCCCGCCACGCTCCTCTTCGACTGCCCCTCTCCCGCCGCCCTGATCGAGGCCCTGGAACGGGAGGACCCGAGATGACCGGCCTGTTCCCGGCCGGCCCGTCGTCGCGACCCGCCCCGTCCGTATCCCGAAAGGCATGATTGCCCATGGCCCGCGCCTCAACACCTCCGACACCGGAACGGGAGGCGATCGCGATCGTCTCCATGGGCTGCCGCTACCCCGGTGGCGTCCGGTCCCCGGAGGACCTCTGGGAGCTGGTCGCCGCCGGCGGTGACGTGATCACCGAGTTCCCCGCCAACCGCGGCTGGGACCTGGACCGGCTCCACGACCCGGCACCGGACGGCGTCGGCCGGTCCGCCACCCGTCACGGCGGTTTCCTGCACGACGCCGACCTGTTCGACGCGAAGTTCTTCGGCATCTCCCCGCGCGAGGCGGCCGGGATGGACCCGCAGCAGCGGGTGCTCCTGGAAGTGGCCTGGGAGACCTTCGAGCGGGCCGGCCTCGACCGGGCGGCCCTGGCCGGCAGCAACACCGGTGTGTTCGTCGGGGCGATGGCCCAGGAGTACGGCCCGCGCCTGCACGAGGACGGCAAGGGCACCGGCGGCTACCGCCTCACCGGCAGCACCGTCAGCGTGTTGTCCGGTCGTCTCGCCTACTACTTCGGTACGCGGGGTCCTGCCGTCACCGTCGACACCGCCTGCTCGTCCTCCCTGGTCGCCCTCCACCTCGCCGCGCAGTCCCTGCGCGAGGGCGAATGCGACCTGGCCCTGGCGGGCGGAGTGGCGGTGATGTCCACCCCGGGCCTGTTCGTGGACTTCAGCAGGCAGGGCGGCCTGGCCCCCGACGGCCGCTGCAAGCCGTTCTCGGACGACGCCGACGGGACCGCGTGGTCCGAAGGCGCCGGACTCCTCCTCCTGGAACGCGCGTCGGACGCGATCGCCCGGGGCCACCGGATCCACGCCCTGATCCGGGGCAGCGCCGTCAACCAGGACGGCGCCAGCAACGGCCTGACCGCGCCCAGCAGATCGGCCCAGGAGAACGTCATCACCCTCGCGCTCGCGCGGGCCGGACTCAGCTCCCGGGACGTGGACGCCGTGGAGGCGCACGGCACCGGAACGGAACTGGGCGATCCCATCGAGGCAAGCGCCCTCGCCGCCACCTACGGCCGGAGCCGTACCCCGGGACGCCCGCTGTGGCTCGGCTCGCTGAAGTCGAATCTGGGGCATGCCCAGGCCGCGGCCGGAGTCGGCGGCGTGATCAAGATGGTGCAGGCCATGCGGGCCGGCGTGCTGCCGCGGTCGCTGCGTTCCGACCGGCCCAGCCGGCACGTGGACTGGCGCCGCAGCGGGCTCGCCCTGCTGGCCGAGGCGCGCACGTGGCCCAGGGAGGGCCGGCCCCTGCGGGCCGGGGTCTCCTCGTTCGGGATCAGCGGCACCAACGCGCACCTGCTGCTGGAGGAGGCCGCGCCACAGCCCGAAACCGCGCGGGACGGCGGTGCGGCGGGGCCGTACGTATGGCCCCTTTCCGGGCCGACCGCGGACTCCCTGCGGCTCCAGGCCTCCGCACTCTCGGACTTCCTCGCCGCGGCTCCGGAGGCCAGGCCCGAGGACGTCGCGCACGTCCTGCGCTCCCGGACCGGCTTCGCCCATCGGGGGGCGGTGGTCGCCGGGACCAGGACGGACCTGCTGGCCGGGCTGTCCGACCTCGCGTCCGGGAAGGCGGCGCCGGCGGTTCCCGGCCGGTACCGGTCTCCGACCGTTCTGCGCGCCGCGGCCGCGCAGGGCGCCGCCGGTCCCGTGTTCGTCTTTCCCGGCCAGGGGTCGCAGTGGCGCGGGATGGGGCTGCTGCTCCTGGAGGAGTCCAGCACCTTCCGTACCCATATGGATGCCTGCGCCGAGGCCTTGGCCCCTTACTGCGACTGGCGGTTGGCCGACGCGCTGCGCGGAGAGTCCCTCGACCGCGTGGACGTGGTGCAGCCCGCCCTGTTCGCGGTGATGGTGTCCCTCGCGCGGATGTGGGAGTCCGCGGGTGTACGGCCGGGCGCGGTCGTCGGCCACTCGCAGGGCGAGATAGCCGCCGCGCACGTGGCCGGCGTCCTCACCCTCGCCGACGCCTGCCGGGTGGTCGCCCTGCGCAGCAAGGCCCTGCACACGGTGTCGGGGAGCGGGGGCATGGTCTCCGTACCGCTGGACGCCGAGTCGACGGGGAGGCTCCTCGACGCGGTGGGTGGTACCGACGGTGGTGTGGGCATCGCCGCCTTCAACGGCCCCCGGGCAACCGTGGTGGCCGGCCCCACCGGGGCACTGGACGAGGTCCTCGCCGCCTGCGAGCGGCAGGGCGTGGACGCCAAGCGGATCGCGGTCGACTACGCCTCGCACACCGCCGCCATGGAGGTCCTGCGGGAACCGCTCGTCAAGGACCTGGCGGACGTGGTGCCGAGGCCGTCCTCGGTCCCCGTCCACTCGACGCTGACCGGCGAGATCGCCGACACCGCCGTCATGGACGCCTCGTACTGGTACGAGAACCTCCGCAACCCGGTGCGGTTCCGGACGGCGGTACAACGGCTGATCGACCGCAGGCACCGCGTGTTCGTCGAGGTCAGCCCGCATCCGGTGCTCGGCATGGCGGTGCAGGAGATCCTGGACGACGTCGGTGTGCCAGGCACCGTCCTCGGATCCGTCCGCCGGGACAGCGGGGGCTTGGAGCAGTTCACCGTCTCGGCCGCCGCCGCGCGGACGGCCGGGGTGACGGTCGACCTCGCCCCGTTGCAGCCCCCGGGGCGGCCGACGGAGCTGCCGACCTTCGCCTTCGACCGCAGCCGCTACTGGATCACCGCTCCGGACGCGGTCGGTGCCCCCGACACCGACCGCCCGGCCGCGGGTCTCACCACCCGTCGCGTCGAACTGCCCTCCGGTCAGGAGGTGTTCACGGCGCGCATCGACACCGACGGGCATCCCTGGCTGACCGATCACGCCGTACGGGGAACCGTGCTGGTGCCCGCGACCGTGACCCTCTCCCTGGTCGCCGACGCCGGCCGCGCGGCCGGCGTCGGGACGATCGAGGAACTCACCCTGGAAGGACCGCTGCCGGTCCCGGACCGCGGAGCGATCGAGATCCGGCTCCTTCTGGAGCCGGCCGACGCCTCGGGACACAGGGCACTGGAGGTGCACGCCCGGCAGCCGGGCGCCGCGGACTGGGACCGGCACGCCTCCGGCACCCTGACGGCCGCGCCCGAGGAGTCCGGGGCGGCCGGCGGCACCCCGGACGCCGCGGCGTCCGGAGTCTGGCCGCCGGCCGGCGCGACCGAGGTCGGCACGCGGGACGCCTACGCCCGGCTCGCCGTCCGGGGGTACGGCTACGGACCCGCGTTCGGCGGGCTGGGGCGCGCGTGGGAGAAGGACGGCGAGATCCTCGCCGAGGTGACGCTGCCGGCCGGCGTCCCGATCGACTCCTCCGGCACCGCCCATCCGGCGCTGCTCGACACGGCGCTGCACGCCGCCCTGCTGCGGACCGGCGACGAACTGCTCGTCCCGTTCACCTGGCGCGGTGTCAGCCTGCGGCCCGCGCGGACGAGGACCCTCCGGGTCCGCTCACGTGTCGAGGCCGACCGGATCACGCTGGAGTGCGCGGACGAACAGGGACGGCCCGTCGCGACGGTCGCGTCGCTGACCCTGCGCCCGTCGCGCCCCGCTCCCGGCGCCGAAGGGCAGACCTTCGCGCTGACCTGGGAACGCACGGAGACCGGGGACACCCCCGCGCCCCTGTCGTGGGCGAGCCTGGCCGCACCGGCGCTCGGGGCGCCGCGCGACGTCCCCGACCTCGCGTCGCTCCCGCGGTCCGTCCCGGACGTCGTCGCGGCGCTCATCGGTGCCGACGCCCCCGACGCCGACGCTCCGGGCCGGGGCGGCCCGAGCCTGCCCGAGGAGGCGGACCGGTTGGCCGGTGAGGCCATGGACCTCCTCCAGGGCTGGCTGGCCGAACCACGCCTGTCCTCGGCGCGGCTGGTGATCCTGACCCGCCGGGCGCTGGCCGTGACCGGCCGGGAGGCGGTTCCCGGTCTCGCGTCCGCCGCGGTCACCGGCCTCGTGCGGGCGGCCCAGGCGGAGCACCCGGGCGCGTTCCAGCTGATCGACATCGACGACGATCCGGCCTCACTCGCGTCGCTGCCCGCGGCCTTCGCCGACGGCGGACCCGAACTCGCCGTCCGCTCGGGCACGATCCACCGGCCCCGCCTGCGGGTGCCCGACGACGACGGTCTGCTTCCCGAACCGGCGGGCCCCGGCGCCTGGCGTCTCGACGTGACGAGCCGGGGCACGCTGGACAACCTCGCGCTGGTGCCCCACCCGGAGGCGGAAGAGCCTCTCGGTCCGCGCCAGGTCCGTATCAGGGTCCGGGCGGCCGGCCTCAACTTCCGCGACATCGCGGTGGGGCTCGCCCTGGTGGCTGGCGAGAGGACGATGGGCAGTGAGGGCGCCGGGCTGGTGACCGAGGTCGGCGCCGACGTCACGGGGACGGCGGTGGGAGACCGGGTCTTCGGTGTGTTCGAGCGATCCCTCGGACCCGTCGCCGTCGCCGACGAACGGATGGTCGCGCCCGTACCGGCCGGGTGGACTCTCGCCCAGGCCGCGAGTGTCCCCATCGTGTACATCACCGCCTACCAGTGCCTGGCCGAGATCGCCGCCCTCCGCCCCGGCGAGTCGGTGCTCGTCCACACCGCGACCGGGGGTGTCGGGCTCGCGGCGATCCAGCTGGCCCGCCACTTCGGCGCGGAGGTGTTCGCCACGGCCGGCCCCGCCAAGCACGACCTGCTGCGTGCCCGTGGACTGGACCGGGATCACATCGCCTCCTCGCGTTCGCTCGACTTCGAGGACGCCTTCCGTACGGCCACCGGGGGCCGCGGCGTCGACGTGGTGCTCAACTCGCTGTCCGGGAAGGCCATCGACGCCTCCCTGCGGCTGCTGGCCCCGGGAGGCCGGTTCGTCGAGATGGGCAAGACCGACATCCGTGACGTCGCGTCGACCGAGGCGGCCCATCCGGACGTCACCTACCGCGCCTACAACATCCTGGGGATCGAGCCCGACCGGATCGGCGAGGTGCTGGCCGAGCTGATCTCCCTCTTCGAGCGTGGTGCGCTCCACCACCTGCCGATCCGCGCCTGGGACGTCCACCAGGGCCGTACACCGCTGCGACTCCTCAGCCGGGCCAGGCAGCGCGGAAAGCTCGTGCTGACGATGCCCCGCGCCTTCGACCCCGACCGCCCCGCACTCGTCACGGGCGGAGCCGACGGGCTCGGCGCGGTCCTGGCCCGCCATCTGGTGACCACCCACCGTGCCCGGCGGCTGCTGCTCCTGAGCCGGCGCGGCCCGCAGGCTCCCGGCGCGGCGGCGCTGCGGGACGAACTGACCGCCCTCGGCGCCGAGGTGACCGTCCTCGCCTGCGACGTCACCGACCGGGCGGCCCTGGCGCGGGTGGTGACGGACCGTCCGCCGGGCAGCGTCTTCCACACGGCGGGCGTGCTCAGCGACGGCCTGCTCACCCGGCTCACCCCCGCACGACTGCGCGCGGTGATGCGCCCCAAGGCCCACGCGGCCTGGCACCTGCACGAACTCACCCGCGACCTCGACCTCTCCGCGTTCGTTCTCTTCTCCTCCACGGCAGGGGTGATCGGCGGCCCCGGCCAGGCCAACTACGCGGCGGCCAACACCTTCCTCGACTCCCTCGCCCAGCACCGGCGGTCCGCGGGCCTGGAGGCGACCTCACTGGCCTGGGGCCTCTGGCAGGAGCGCACCGGCATGACCGCGCACCTGTCCCCGGCGGACCTCGCGGCCCTGGCCGCCGGGGGAGTCGCCCCCCTCGCGACGGACCACGCGCTCAGGCTCCTCGACGAGGCCATGGCGTCGTCCCGCGCGCTGCTCGTACCCCTGCGGCCCGCGCTCACCGGCCTGAGGCCGGAGAGCCGGGCGGACCTGCTGTTCGGGGATCCGCGAACCCCCGGCGCCGTACCCGCCGCACCCGTACGGGACCGGCCCGCGGCCGCCCCCGTGGCGGCGAAGGCTCCGGAACACTCGGCCGAGGCGCTCGTACGGATGGTCTGCGCGCAGGCCGCCGAAGTGATCGGCTACACCGACACCGTGACCGTGAGTCCGACGGACTCCTTCAAGGAACTCGGCTTCGACTCCCTGCTGAGCGTCGATCTGCGCAACCGGCTCAACGCCGCGACCGGTCTGAGGCTGCCGGCCGAGGCGGTCCTGAAGCACCCGACCCCCCGGGCTCTGGTCGCGTTCATCATGGCCGGCCTGGAGGAGCGATGACCTCTCCTCTGTACCGCTGCTCCAGAGCCGCTCGACGGGGCGCTGCCAGATTCTCCGTACGACCAGAGCGGCAGGGGAGGAGGGGCTCGTCATGAGCAACATCGAGGTGACCCACCGGATCGACGTGTCGGCGTCCGCGGAGTCGGTGCACCGCATCGTCGCCGACGTCGGCCTGTGGCCGCTGTACTTCCCGCCGACGGTACGGGCCGAGCGTGTGTCGGGCGACGACACCGACGAGCGGATCCGGATCTGGGCCGTCGCCAACGGCCGGCTGCGCACCTGGGAGTCGAGGCGGATCACGGACGGCCGCCGGGTGCGGTTCGAGCAGATCCGGCCCTCCGCCCCGGTGGCCGCGCTGGGCGGCGAGTGGTCCGTGGAGGAGCGGGGCAGCGGCCGGTGCGCCGTGGTCCTCGACCACCACTACCGCGCCGTCGACGACGACCCGGTGCAACTCGACCTGATCGCCCGGGCGGTGGAACACAACAGCGTCTCGGAACTCGCCCACCTCAAGCGCGCCGCCGAACGAGGCGAGAGCGAGAAGGAGTTGCTCCTCGACTTCGAGGACACCGAGATCATCGCCGGTTCGCTGGAGGACACCTACGACTTCCTCTACGACGTGGGGAAATGGCCCGAGCGGGTGCCCCACGTCGCCCGTATCGAGCTGCGCGAGGACACCCCGGGACTCCAGCACATGGAGATGGACACGATCTCACCGGACGGCTCGCTGCACACCACGGTGTCCGGCCGGGTGTGTGACCCCTCGCGACGGATCGTCTACAAGCAGACGAAGCTGCCGCCCGTGCTCCAGGCGCACAACGGCGAGTGGACGTTCGAGTCCACCCAGGACGGTTCCGTCCGGGTCACGTCCCGGCACCAGGTGATCCTGGACCCGGACGGGATCGCCGCGCTGCCCGAGCCGCCCGCGTCGCTCGACGCGGCCAAGGCCGCCGTCCGGCACGCCCTGGGCTCCAACAGCCGGGCCACCCTGGCCAGGGCGCGCCAGTTCGTCGAATCACGCTGATCCCCCCTCCGTACACGATCCCCTCCGTACACACGATTCCCCTCCGTACACACCGACACCAGGGAAGGCGGTCCGCCATGGCGGAGCTGACCATCGACGAGCTCAAGGAATTCCTGCTGCGCACGCTGGGAGAGGACGAGACGGTGGACCTGTCCGGGGACATCCTGGACACCGGTCTCGCCGAGCTGGGCTTCGACTCCCTCGCCGTCATCGCGACCACGAGCAGCCTGGAGCAGCACTTCAGGATCAAGGTGCCGGAGGAGGCCTACTCGGACATCAAGACCCCCGGGGACTTCCTCACCGTCTTCAACCAGCAGCTGACCGCTCCCGCGTGAGCGCGGTCGGCGGCGGAGCGACGGCGACGGCCGGCCTGCTGGACCGGGTGCGGGCCTTCGCCGACGCCGAGATCACGCCCAGGAGCGACTACTTCGACAGCCTGCCCGAGGCACCGACGGTCGCCACGGCCCGGCTGCACGAGGCGGGGCTGGCGAACTGGTGGATCCCGTCCCGGTACGGCGGCATCGGCGCGGACCTCGAGGAAAGCGTCGACATCGTCTCCGAACTCGCCTACGGCGACGCGGGATTCGCCTTCGGCTCCTTCCTGTCGATCCTGGGCACCACCATGCTCCGACTCTGCGGCGAGGAGCCCCTCGCCCGGACCCACCTGGAGGCCCTGGCCGCAGGCGGGGGAAGCTGCGGGATCCTCGCCAGCGAGGAGCAGGCCGGCAGCGAACTGGGGCGGATCGCGGCCCGCTTCACCCACGACGGCGACCAGGTCGTCATCAGCGGGGACAAGTACTTCGCCACCAACGCCGACGCCGCCGACCTGCTGCTGGCCGTCGCCAGGGACGCCGACGACGACGCCGACTTCCGGGTGGTACTGGTGCCCCGCGACACCCCCGGGGTGGAGATCGTCAAACGCTGGGACATGGTCGGCATGCGCGGCTCCGCCACCTACCAGGCGCGGTTGCGTGACTGCGCGGTTCCGGCGGCTCATGTGCTGCGCGGCAACGGACTACGGAATCTGGAGATCGGCCTCAACGCCAGCCGCATCCTGATCGCCGCGACGGCGATCGGTCTGGCACGCCGGGTGCGGGATCTGTCGATGGAGTACGCGGCGGTGAAACAGGTGAAGGGATCGGCGCTGACCGGCAACGCCGTCTTCGCCGGCAAGCTCGGGCAGATCGAGATGCTGATCGACGTCATGCGCAACCAGTGCCGGGCGGCCGCCGCCGAGTTCGACCGGTACATGGCGGCGCCCGATCCGCTGCCGTCCCTCTACCGGACCGGCACCCTGCGCTCCGCGCTGGCCGCGAAGATGTACTGCGGCCAGGCGGGCTGGCAGGTGGCGACCATCGGTTCGGAGATGTTCGGGGGGCTCGGCTACACCCACGACCACCCGATCGGCAAACTCGTGCGCGACCTGCGGTACGTAGGGCTGGTGGAGGGCGGCGACGACGTCGTCCGCGACCTCCTCTACTCCCGCTTCGTGGTGCCGGCCGGCAAACGCCGCTGATCCGGCCCGGGCGCGCCGACGTCGGCTCCCAGGACCCCGACGGGTCCTGGGAGCCGACGTCGGCGTACGGGGCCGGCGGAGGCGGACCGCGGACCGCGGACCGCGCTCCGCCCGCCGTCACGCTCCCGTCAGCACCATGGCCGAGGCGAAACCACCGTGTCCCCGGGCCAGCACCAGCGCCGTGCGGCTCTCCAGAGCACGGGGCTCGCCCACCACCAGGTCGACGCGGGGATCGACGGTGTCCGCCGCCACCTCCGGCAGCGCGGGCACGACGCCGTCGCGCAGGCAGAGCAGCGCCGCGACCGCGTCCAGCGCGGCCCCGCCGGACAGGAGCCTGCCCACCAGCGCCTTCGGCGCGCTGACCGGTACCCCGCCGGGTCCGAACAGCTCCACGAGCGCCGCGGTCTCGGCCAGGTCGAGCGGCACACTGCCGGCGGCGTCGGCGAACACCACATCGACGTCCCCGGCCGACAGCCCCGCGTCCCGCAGCGCCGAACGCGCCGCGCGCACCAGGCCGTCGCCCGGGGAGTCCGATCCGGGGGGCTCGAACGCCGCGCCGTGGCCCGCGACCGTCCCGTACACCTGGGGCGCGCCCCGCTCCACCGCGCCCGTACGCGACTCCAGCACCAGGACCGCGCCGCCCTCACCCGGCACGAAGCCCGGTGAGCCGGCGTGGAACGGCAGATAGGCGCGCTCGGGGTCGTCGGACCGGCTCACGCCGGTGGCCGTCGACACGGTCGACACGCCGTACGGGCACAGCATGCTGTCGAAGCCGCCGGTGGTCATCACCGGGGTGCCCTGCCGAACCCTCCGGCGCGCGAACGCGATCGAGTCCAGACCACCCGCCTGCTCCGAGACGACGACCCCGCCCGGCCCGCGCAGACCGTTCTTGATGGAGATCTGGCCGGTGTTCACCGCGTAGTACCAGGCGAAGGACATGTAGGGGCTCACGGCCTCCCAGCCCGTGCCCCACAGCAGTTGCAACTGCTCCTGCCCGAAGTGCAGCCCGCCGGTGGAGCTGGAGACGGCCGCCCCCACCGCGTACGCCGACAGGGCCGCCGGATCGACACGCGCGTCGGCCAGAGCCGCGTCGGCGCACAGCATGGCGAGCCTGGTCAGCCGGTCGGTCTGCGGAACCAGGCGTTTGGGGAAGGCCGACTCCCCCTCGAACTCGGGGACTTCACCGGCCAGCCGGACGGGATAGTCCGAGGCGTCGAACCGGGTGATCGGCCGGATCGCGGACACCCCTTTGAGCGTGGCCGCCCAATAGGCCTCGGTGCCCACCCCGTTCGGTGCGACGACATCGACACCGGTCACAACAACATCCTGTTTCATGACGTGGTCCGCTCCACCTTCGTGAGAACCATGGCGCTCTGGAATCCGCCGAAGCCGCTGCCCACGGTCAGCACCGCGTCGAGACGCCGCTCACGCGCCACGTTCGGCACGTAGTCCAGGTCGCACTCGGGGTCGGCTTCGTGGAGGTTGGCCGTGGGCACGACGACGCCGTGCCGCATGGACAGCGCGCAGGCGGCGATCTCGATCGAACCGATGGCGCCGAGCGAGTGGCCGACCGCGGCCTTGATGCCGCTCATCGGGGTGCGGTAGGCGTGGTCTCCGAGGCTGCGCTTGACCGCCGCCGTCTCGTGACGGTCGTTCTGTTTGGTGCCGGAGCCGTGGGCGTTGACGTAGTCGATGTCGGTTCCGTTCACCCGCGCCTGCTTCATGGCGCCTTCGATGGCCTCCGACATCTCCCGGCCGTCCTCCTTGAGCCCGGTCATGTGGAAGGCGTTGCACCGGGAGGTGTAGCCGGCCACCTCCCCGTAGATCGTCGCGCCCCGGCGCCGCGCGTGTTCGTACTCCTCCAGCACCAGTACCGCCGAACCCTCGCCGAGGATCAGCCCGGTCCGGGTGCGGTCGAACGGCCGGCAGGCGGTGGCCGGGTCGTCGTTGCGGGCCGAGGTGGCCCTGATGACGTCGAAGCAGGTCAGGGTGATGGGGGAGACGGGGGCGTCGGTCGCACCCGTGATCATCACGTCGGCCTCGCCGTCCCGGATCAGTTCGGCCGCGTACCCGACGGAGTCGATGCCCGAGGTGCACCCCGTCGAGATCACCGCCGCGGGACCCCGCGCACCGGTGACCACGGACACCTCGGCCGCGATCGAACTGGGCAGGAAGTAGTCGTAGAGGTGCGGTACGGCGAAGGACGGGTCGACGACCCACTCGCGGCCGCCGTCCGACAGGACCGCGTACTCCCGCTCCATGGTCGTCGTGCCGCCGACCGCGCTGCCGATGGCCACCCCGGTGCGCTCCGCCAGCGCGCCGTCGATGTCCAGCCCGCTGTCCGTGACCGCCTCTCCTGCGGCCACCATCGCGAGCTGCGACACCCGGTCGGTACGCCGTACCTGCTGCCTGCTCAGACCGTGCGCCAGCGGGTCGAAGTCGCACTCGGCCGCGACCTGGCAGCGATGCCCGCTCGCGTCGAACCGGGTGATGGTCCGCGTCGCGGTCCGGCCGCTGGTGAGCAACTCCCAGAACGGCTCCTTTCCTGTCCCTCCCGGGGCGACGACACCGATTCCGGTGATGACTGCTCTGCGGGCCATGGGGCTCCTCGGTGGTCACAGATGGATCGGCTGGCTGGGGCCTCTGTCGCAGGCTGCGTCCCCGCCCTTGACTCGCGGTCCAGTGGCGTTGGAATCGGTCCGGTGCGCGCCGTCGGACGCGCCGTCCTGTCGAGCCGTGCTCCACAGGAGGTCGAGCCCCACTGGCGACCGTGGCCGCAGGTCCAGTGGCTGCGTGGGAGGAAGCGATGACAGAGGGCTCCATACCGGACGTACGCAAATTCGTGGAGGTCCAGGCCGACGCGAAGCGCTGCTTCGTGTACTTCACCGAGCGGATGGCGGAGTGGTGGCCTCCGACCCATGTGCTCCTGAGCCGGCCGCGGGCAGGTCTGGCCATGGAACCGTGGGTGGACGGCCGTTACTACGAGTGGGACGTCGACGGGACCGAGGCCGACTGGGGTCGTGTGCTCGCCTGGGAACCGCCCCACCGCCTGCGGCTGACCTGGCGGGTCGGCGGTCAGTTCCAGGCGTTGCCCGACGACGAGCGGGCCAGCGAGATCGAAGTGGTCTTCGCACCGGTCGAGTCGGGGGGTACGCGGGTGGAACTGGCCCATGTACGGCTCGACAAGCTCGGCGCGGACGGGCAGGGGATCTTCCGGGCGCTGGACGGTCCGAGCCCCGGCGAGACCCTCCAGCGCTTCGCGGAAGCCGTCCGGTGACCGTCCTGGACGGGCGAGCCGGCCGGGACCGGGCGGACGGGCCGACGCTGCGTGAGATAGCCGACGGTGTGTACGCCTACGAGCAGTTGCCGGGCGGGTGGTGCCTCAACAACGCGGGGCTCGTCGCCTCGGGAGGCAGGGCTGTGCTCATCGACACGGCGGCGACCCAGGCCAGGGCCCGTCATCTTCGCGGGCAGACCGAGCGGGTGGCGCCCGGCGGACCCGACATCGTCGTCAACACCCATTTCCACGGCGACCACGTGTTCGGCAACACCGAGTTCGTGCCCCGGGCGACGGTCGTCTCCCACGAGGTGACCCGGTCGGACATGGCCGAGGCGGGACTGGGGATGCGCGGCCTGTGGCCGAAGGTGGACTGGGGCGATCTCCGGCTGACCCTGCCGGACGTCACGTTCAGCGGCGGCCTCACTCTCCGGTGCGGTGAACTGACCGTGGTCCTGATGTGCGTCGGCCCCGCCCACACCGCCGGCGACGTGATCGCCTGGGTGCCGGAACGGCGCGTGCTCTTCACCGGTGACATCGCGTGGTCGGGGGTCACCCCGTACGTCCTGATGGGATCGGTCTCCGGTTCGCTCCTGGCGCTCGACCGGCTGCGCGCACTCGACCCGGAGGTGGTCGTCTGCGGCCACGGCCCGGTGGCGGGCCCCGAGGTGCTGGACGAGACCGAGGCGTATCTGCGCTGGGTCGATGGTCTGGCGAGGGACGGGCTGACGGCGGGCAGGTCTCCGCTGGAGACCGCCAGGGCGGCGGATCCCGGAGCGTACGCCGGGCTCGTCGACCCGGAACGGCTCGTGGGGAACCTGCACCGCGCGTACGCCGAACTCCAGGGGGCGGAGCCCGGCGAGCGGCTCGACGTCGCCGCCTCGTTCCGCGAGATGGCCGAGTTCCACGGCGGCCCGCCGCACTCCGCCGCCTGACCCCCGCGAGCCGCGCGGACCGGCACGACACCCCTCAGGAGGACCACCATGATCCGTAAGAAGACCGCCTTCGTCACCGGTGTCAGCAGCGGGATCGGCCTGGCGATCGCGCGCACGCTGGCGGCCCAGGGCATCGCCGTGTTCGGCGTCGCGCGCGACGCGGGCAAGGTGACGGCCACCGTGAAGGAACTGCGTACCGACGGCCACGAGGCGGACGGCACCGCCTGCGACGTGACCTCCCCCGACGACATCCGGGCCGCGGTGGCCGCCGCCGTGGCGGCGTTCGGGACCATCGACATCCTGGTCAACAACGCCGGCCGGGGAGGCGGCGGTGAGACGGCGACGCTGGACGAGTCCCTGTGGTTCGACGTGCTCGACACCAACCTGAACAGTGTGTTCCGGGTCACCAAGGAGGTGCTGTCCGCCGGCGGCATGGCGGCCGCGGGCTGGGGACGGATCGTCAACATCGCCTCGACCGCGGGGAAGCAGGGCGTCGCCCTGGCCGCGCCGTACACCGCGTCGAAGCACGGGGTCGTCGGTTTCACCAAGTCGGTCGGGTTCGAACTGGCCAAGTCGGGGATCACCGTGAACGCGGTCTGTCCCGGGTACGTGGAGACGCCCATGGCGGTACGGGTCCGGCAGGGGTACGCGGGCTACTGGGGGGTGACCGAGGAGGACGTGCTGGAGCGCTTCAACGCCAAGATCCCGTTGGGCCGTTACTCCACTCCCGAGGAGGTCGCCGGACTGGTCGGCTATCTGGTGACCGACGCCGCCGCCTCCATGACCGGCCAGGCCGTCAATGTCTGCGGCGGGCTGGGCAACTACTGAGTCCGGGTCCCCGCCTTCCGCCCGCTCCCGGCCCGCCGGGCGGGGAGCCAAAGGCCTCTGTCACGTGGAAAGAAGATCCGCGTGACAGAGGCCTTCGCCGTTTTTGTTCATGGTGGGCGGAGCGACTCTATACCCGCACCGGGTCTGTTCATCCGTCCCGGACCCTTTTCGGTCAGCGGATCGTCCGTAAGTAGCCGAATCAAGCGGAGCTTGAGCGGCTCGACCAAGGATCCGAGGGGCCGGTTGACTGAACGGCCAGAAAGTACTTAGGGTAATGTTCCCGCAAAGTCAAGTCCAGAGATGGACGATCTAGAGGGGGAGGGGGATGCGGCAGTACGGGCGATGTCATCGAGGCAGGGATTTATCGCCGAGAACTGCCTTCCGTCCGCAATTCACACCGCGGACGAGGCACTCAGATCTCGTGGGGGATTTCGAATGAGGATACGCCTTCTTGGGGAATTGGACGCCACATTGCACGGGCGGTCGGTGACACCGACCGCCGCGAAACCACGACAGGTGCTCGCCCTGCTCGCCCTGCACGCGGGACACATCGTCTCCGTGCCCACGCTCATCGAGGAACTGTGGGGTGACCGCCCGCCGATGAGCGTACGTACCACGCTGCAGACCTACATCCTCCAGCTCCGCAGGCTCATCCAGTCGGCTCTGCCGGCCGGCTCCCCGAGCAGGGCCAAGGACATCCTGGTGACCCGGTTCGACGCCTACCTGCTCGACGTGCCTCCGGATTCCATCGACGTGCGCGTCTACGAGCAGCTGGTGGAGGCGGGGAACCGCGCCATCGACAAGGGCGAGTACCACGCCGCCTCGCGACTGCTCGGCCAGGCGCTGTCGAAGTGGCAGGGGCGTGCGCTGGCCGACGTCAGGATCGGCATGCCGCTCGGCATCGAGGTGACCCGCCTGGAGGAGAGCAGGCTGAACGTGCTGGAGAGCCGCATCGGGGCGGACATCCGGCTCGGCCGGCACCACGCGATCCTGAGCGAACTCACCGTACTGACCGCTCAACACCCCATGCACGAGAACCTCTGCGCGCACCACATGGTGTCGCTGTACCGGGCCGGGCGGCAGTGCCAGGCCCTCCAGGTGTTCCGGACGCTTCGCGAGACCTTGAACCGGGAGCTGGGGGTGGAGCCCTCGACCCGGCTCCAGAATCTCCAGCAGGCGGTCCTGCGATCGGAACTCGACCTGGTCCCGCACGCGGTCGAGCAGCGGGAGGCGTGGAGCCATCCCGCCGCCCCCGAACCCGCACTGGGCATGCCAGGGCCCCGCTTCGCACACTGGTGATCCCGGCCGGCCCACGACTTCGTCACGAGAGATGAGGACAGACCATGGCCAAGGTAGACGCCGACCAGTACGTCGACATCATGCGGTTCTACGCGCACCAGATGAGCCTCCTCGACGCCCAGGACGTGACCGGCTATGTCGGGACGTTCACCGAGGACGGTGTGACCCACCACGTGCACCGCGGCGAGAAGTTGGAGGGAAGCGCGGCGATACTCGCCCACGCCACCAAGGCGCTGCCCCATTACCGGACCGTCGTCGTCCGGCACTGGAACGACCACTACCTGGTCGACGAGACCGAGGACGGTGAGGGATTCACCGTCTCCTACGGCTCCTTGGTCACGCTCACCGACGGGGACGGGCGCGTCCGCTTCGAGTCGACCTTCGCCGTGACCGACGTGCTGGTGCTCGTCGACGACGGGCTGCGGGTGCGGTCCCGGACCATCGTGCGGGACCGGCCCGCGGAGCGGTGACCGACGGGGAGCGCGGACTCAGCAGGCCGTGGGGACCGGACTGGTCCGGTGCATCCGGGACGTGGCCGTGAAGGAGTCGAGCAGGGTCCAGCCCGCGTCGTAGAAGGCGCCTGTTCCCGAGCTGCTGAACCGGCCCGCGTGCACGACGGCACTGTGGCTGGCCCGCAGATATCCCGTGGTGGCACCCGTTCCGTCGAAGAAACGTTCCGTTACGCGGAAGCTGAACGTGTTCTGACCCGTGGACACCCACCTGCCCGCGCCTTCGACCCCGCCGTCGGGGCCGGGGGGCGGGGCCACCAGGCACAGCGTTCCGTCGGAGCGGAACGACATGGTGGCCTCCACCTCACCGCCCGGGATGGCCACCGCCCCTTCCCACACGCCGACGGGACCGCTCGCATGCGAGCCGGCGGACGCCGCCGCCCGGTCCTGCGTACCGCTCCGAGCGGTCGCCGTCGTCGCGGTCAGCAGCAGTGCGGCGCCCAGAGTGCCGAGGACCGCGAGGTGGCGGGATATTCGTCTGGTCATTTCGCTTCCGTTCTCATCGGTTGGGACCGGGATCCTGAGACGCCCGGAGCGTGACCGCCCGGCGGGCCTTCGGAACCCCGTTCACCGAGTGGCGGCGGATGGTGAGAATAAGTTGGGGCCGGGCGCTATGGGAACCCTGGATTCACTCTCGACCACGACCGTCGGCGTGCCGTGGCGCGTTGGCATCTCCTCTTTCGTCGTTAGCGAAGAACTTCGGGTCCGGGCAAAGGACCGAGAAATCCTCGATGGTTCAACAAAGAACCAGTTCACGTTTCCGGGCGTCCCCCGCCAATCGGGGACGGAAGCTGTCCGCGATTGCCCGTACGGTGTGGCCCTGCCCCTTTGAGGGCCGTGCGGTCTCTCTTGTGGTCGCACGTATCAGGTGACGGAGGAAAGATGACGAACGCGATCGTCGCCGAAGGGCTGACTAAGCGCTTCGGTGACAATGTCGGATTGAACGGGCTGGATCTCACGGTGCGTCAGGGCACGGTCCTCGGGCTGCTGGGCCCGAACGGTTCCGGCAAGACCACCACGGTGCGGGTGCTGTCCACGCTTCTGCGCGCCGACTCGGGCAGGGCCGTGGTCGCCGGACTCGACGTACGGAACGACGCCGTGGCACTCCGTCGCAAGATCGGCCTTTCCGGCCAGTACGCCGCGGTCGACGAGGATCTCACCGCCAGGGAGAACCTCAGGATGATCGGCAGGCTCTACCACCTCGGCGCCACGGCGAGCGTCGAGCGGGCCGACGAACTCGTCGAGCGGTTCGGCCTGACGAAGGACGCGGACCGTCAGGTGAAGGGCTACTCGGGCGGTATGCGCCGACGGGTCGACCTGGCCTGTGCCGTGGTGTCCAGGCCCGAGGTGCTGTTCCTGGACGAGCCGACCACCGGTCTCGACGTCCGCAGCCGGATGGCCATGTGGGAAGTGATCGCCGAACTGGTCTCGGGCGGCAGCACCTTGCTGCTCACCACCCAGTATCTGGAGGAGGCCGACCAACTGGCCGACCGGATCACCGTGATGGAACAGGGCAAGGTCGTCGCGGAGGGGACGCCCGACGAGCTGAAGGCCCGCGTCGGCGGCGAGCGGCTCGAACTGACCGTGGGCAGCCGGGAGGACGTGGCCGAGGCCCGCCGGGTCCTGGGGGAGATCGCCCAGGGCGAGATCACCGTGGACGAGGAGGACGACCGGGTGATCGTACCGATCACGGACGGCCCGTCGGCCCTGGTCAGCGCCATCCGGCTGCTGGACGGGGCGGGGGTGCGGCTGACCGGGACAACGGTGCGCCGGCCGAGTCTCGACGAGGTGTTCCTCTCCCTGACCGGTACCGCCGCCGACCCCGCGCCGGCCTCCGTGGAAGCGGCCGCCCTCACCAAGGAGGAGGCACGGTGAACGCCTTCAGCCAGGCCGTCGAGGACGGCCTCACCCTCACCAGGCGCAGTATCCTCAAGAACTTCCGCAACCCCGACATCGTGGTCTTCGCCACCGTCGCGCCGATCGCCTTCGCCCTGCTCTTCGGGTTCGTCTTCGGCAGCGCGATCGACGTGGGCGGCTCGAACTACCGCGAGTTCATGGTCATCGGCATCCTGACGCAGACGATGCTCCTGACCGCCACCAACACGGGCGTGGGCATCGCCCTCGACATGAAGCTGGGCCTCGTGGACCGCTTCCGGTCGATGCCCATCTCCCAGTCGGCGGTGCTGGTCGGCCGGACGAACGGCGACGCGGTCAACAACGTCTTCGTGATCATTCTGCTGTCGCTGACCGGCCTCGCCATGGGGTGGCGGATCCGGTCGGGCGTCCTCGACGCGGCCCTCGGCTTCCTCCTGCTGTTCCTGTTCGCGTACGCGGCCTCCTGGGTCACCGCGGCGATCGGGCTGACGGCGAAGTCGCCCGAAGTCCTCGGCAACGCGATGCTGATGGTCCTGCTGCCTCTCACCTTCATCTCCAACTCCTTCGTCCCCAGCGAAGGACTGCCCACCGTGCTCCGGGTGGTCGCCGACTGGAATCCCGTGTCCGCGGTGGTGGAGGCATGCCGGCAGCTGTTCGGCAACATCCCCCCGGGCCGGCCCGATCCGGACGTCTGGCCACTGCAGAACCCCGTCCTGTCGGCCTTCCTCTGGGTGGCTCTCATCCTGGTCGTCTTCGTGCCGTTGGCCGTACGCCGCTACCAGCGTGCCGTGAGCAGCTAGGGCCTGTCCCCTGTCCGTGACCCACGTCCAAGGAGAAGCAGTGCGATTCCTGTTCATTGCCGGGGGCGGCGCCGCCCCCGTACACGCCGGCGCACCCCTCGCGTCGGCCGCCCGGACCGCGGGCCACGACGTCATAGTCGCGGCTCCCGACGAGAACATCGAGCTCATCAACGGTCTGGGCCTGCCGGCCCGCGGGGTGACCGAGCTGGGCATGGGGGAGGCGATGCTCAAGGACCGCCAGGGCAACTGGCTGAGCATGCCGTCGACCGAGGACGAGGAGATGGACTTCGCCGGGCGGGGTTTCGCCCGGCTGTCCGCCGCCGCCTACCGGGCGACCGAGGAACTGGCCGAGGCGTGGAAACCGGATGTCGTGATCGGCGGGGAGTACAACCACGCCGCCCCGCTGATCGCGCACCGGTTCGGGATCCCGCACGTGCGGCACACCTGGGCCATCTACGACCGCACCGAGGTCGACTGGCAGGGAGCCACCGACGAACTCGAACAGGAACTCTCCCGGTTCGGTCTGACCGAGATCCCCGGGTCCGACCTGTTCGTCGACATCACCCCGCCGAGCCTCCGGCCCGAAGGGGCCGAGGCGGCGCAGGCGATGCGCTGGACCCCGGGCAACCCCCAACTTCCTTTGCAGCCCTGGATGTACGCCAAGGGTGATCGCCCCCGGGTCCTGATCACCTCCGGCTCGCGGAGCGTGTTCGTGCCGACGCTGGGGATCGACTTCTTCCGCCCCCTGCTGAGCAACTCCCTGCTGGCGAGCGGCGACGTCGAGGTCGTCGTCGCGACATCGGAACCGGTCGCCGCGCAACTGCGCGCCGAGTTCCCGGACATCAAGGCCGGCTTCCTCCCGCTGGACGTGGTCGCCGGCACGGCGGACCTCGCCGTGCACCACGGCGGCGGCGTCACGGTCATGACCTTGCTCAACGCGGGGGTCCCGCAGCTGGTCCTGCCCGAGATCCTGGCCTCCGCGATTCCCATGCGCCGGGTCGACGCCCAGGGCGCGTCCATCACCCTGGACAGCCACACCGAGCCAGTCGAGACCGTGGCGACGGCGGCCGCCAAGATCCTGTCCGACTCCTCCTACCGGGACAACGCCCGCGGCCTCGCCGGCGAGATCGCCGGGCTGCCGGCTCCCGCCGAGATCGTGAAGATGATCGAGAAGCTCGTCTGAGGAACGGCTGTGGGGGCCACCCGACCGGGTGGCCCCCACAGCCGCGCTCAGAGGGCGAGAAGAACCTCGCGCAGGGACGCGATCACCTTGTCCTGGAGGCCGGCCGGCAGGGAGGGATACATGGGCAGGGAGAAGATCTCCCCCGCCAGCCGCTCGGTGACCGGGAGGGACCCCGCCTCGTACCCCAGGTGCGCGAACCCCGACATGGTGTGAACGGGCCACGGATAACTGATGTTGAGCGAGATGTCGTACCGCTTGAGCGCCTTGATGATCTCGTCCCGGCGCGGATGCCGGACCACGTAGACGTAGTACACGTGCTCGTTGCCCTCGTTCACGGACGGCAGGACCAGACCGCGGTCGGCGAGGTCGCCCAGCCCCTGTTCGTACCGCTCGGCCACGGCCCGGCGCCCGCGGACGTACCCGTCCAGCCGCCGGAGCTTGCGGCGCAGGATCTCGGCCTGCACCTCGTCCAGCCGGCTGTTGTGCCCGGGGACCTCCACGACGTAGTAGGTCTTCTCCATGCCGTAGTAGCGCAGCCGCCGCAGGTTCGCGTCCACGGCCGGGTCCGCCGTGACGACCGCCCCCGCGTCCCCGTACGCGCCGAGCACCTTGGTCGGGTAGAAGGAGAACGCCGCCGCGTCCCCCATGCTGCCCGCGAGCCTGCCCCCGTGACGGGCGCCGTGCGCCTGCGCGCAGTCCTCCAGGAGCGCCAGCCCGTGCTGATCGGCGAGGGCTCGCAGCGGGGCCATGTCCACACACTGGCCGTAGAGATGCACCGGGAGGAGCGCCTTGGTACGCGGAGTGATCGCGGCGGCCACCTGGTCCGTGTCCATCAGGTAGTCGTCCTCGCGGACGTCCACGAACACGGGCTTCGCGCCGGTCCCGTCGATGGCGACCACCGTCGGGGCCGCCGTGTTGGAGACGGTGACGACCTCGTCCCCCGGACCCACCCCGAGCGCCTGGAGCCCCAGCTTCACCGCGTTGGTGCCGTTGTCGACCCCCGCGCAGTGCGCCACCCCGTGGTAGTCGGCGAACTCCCGCTCGAAACCGGCCACGCTCGGTCCGAGCACCAGCTGACCGGAGCGGAACACCGTGTCGACCGCGTCGAGCAGGTCCTCCTTCTCCGACTCGTACTCCGGCAGGTAATCCCACACGTATGTGGTCATGTCGGGGGGTTCTCCGTTCCGTTCGGTTGATGGTGTCGTGCGACGAACTCTTGCCAGAACGCGTCCACCGCGTCGGTGAGCGGACGACGGGGCCGCCAGCCGAGCAGCCGCTCGGCGGGTTCGATGTCCACCCGGGACCAGTCCTCGGTGGAGTGCTGGATACCGGTGCCGGTGCGCTCCACCACGCCGGCGGCCAGTCCGCTGCGCGCGACGAGCAGGTCCACCAGAACCCGTACCGACGTGCTCGTACCGCTTCCGATGTTGATCAGCTCGCCGGTGACCGGTGAGGTCGCCGCCGCCACCACCGCGTCGGCCACATCGCGGACGTCCACGAAGTCGCGGTGGGCGAGCAGCGGATCGAGCTCCACCACCGCGGGCTCCCCGGCCGCCGCCCACAACTGGTTGGCCACCCGGCCGAGCAGGCTGACGTCCGGGCTGAGCGGACCCGCCAGATTCGTGATCCGCAGCACCACCCCCCGCAGCCGGTGCGACCGCAGCCGCTCCATCACCGCCCGGGTCGCGGCCAGCTTCGCCCGGCCGTAGGCGCTGCCGGGCCGCTCCACGGTGGCCGGGCTCGCGGTCGTTCCGACATCCATCCGTCCGTACTCCAGTACGGAGCCGAGGTGCACGATCCTCGGTGGGGTGGCCAGCAGCGCCAGCGCGTCCAGCAGCCGGAGCGTGGGGACGGTGACGGTGTCCCACATCTCGTCGTCGGTACGGCCCCAGATGCTGCCGACCGCGTTGACCACGACCTCGGGCCGGAGCTCGTCCAGGACCTTCGCCAGGTCCTCCGGGGGCCGCAGCGCGACGTCGAAGGCCAGAAAGCGGCCGGCCTCTCCCGGCGGGGGCGCCCCGCGTGCCACGGCCCACACGTCGAAGCCCTGCGCGCTCAGCGCCCTGCACGTGTGCCGCCCGACGAAGCCGGTACCGCCCAGGACAACGGCGCTTCCGTTAACGGACATGGGGTCCTTTCCCTCACTGGCATCAGGCCCTTCCCCTCTCGCATCATCGGCGGGCCCGATCGGGGCTCGCTAGAGCCCCGGCCGGGTTCCACCGCCGCTCGAAGGGGAGAGGGCAGGGTGCCGGAGCCGGGACCGTCACCCGTCCCGGCGACGACCGGCCCGGCAACGGAGGAGACGGCATGTACGGCGGCGAGTCAGCGAAGATCTACTACGCACAGCACACGGCGCGGGGCAAGGACTACCGGGCCGAGGCCGAGGCGGTGGCCGAACAGATCCGTCTGCGTCTCCCCGGCGCGTCCTCCGTGCTCGACGTCGCCTGCGGCACCGGAGGCCACCTCGGACCGTTCACCGAGCTGATCGGGTACGCGGAGGGCGTCGATCTCTCCGAGCCGATGCTGGAGATCGCGAGGCGGGAGCTGCCGGCCGAACTGCCCCTGCACGTCGGGGACATGCGGGACTTCGACCTCGGCCGTACGTTCGACTCGCTGACCTGCCTGTTCGCCTCGATCGGCTATGTGGGGTCCGTCGACGAACTGCGCGCGTCGTTGGTCCGCTTCGCCCGGCACGTCAGGCCGGGCGGCGTGGTGGTCGTGGAGCCCTGGTGGTTCCCCGACACCTTCGTCGACCGCTGGGTCTCCGGTGACATCGTGCGGTGGGAGGGCGACACCATCAGCCGCATGTCCCACACCGTGCGCGAGGGCGACACCTCCCGGATGGAGGTGCACTACCTGCGCGCCTCCCCCGACACCGGTGTCCAGCACCTCACGGAGGTCCACCGCGCCATGCTGTTCACCAGGGAGCAGTACGAGACGGCGTTCTCGCTCGCCGGACTGCGCCCCGAGTACGTGCCGGGAATCCTGTCGGGCCGGGGCCTGTTCGTGGGCGTCCGCACCTGAGAACCGCCGAGGCGCAAGCCGCGCTCCGACCAGGTTCGAGCGCCCCGCGCCACGATCGGCACTCCCGTCAGCGCCGCCCCCCGGGGAAGCTCGCCGTCGTTCATGAGAGGTGTCCCGTGCCCCATCTGCTGCACATCGACTCGTCGACCTCGCCGTACTCCGTGTCCCGGAGTCTCGCCGCCTCCTTCCGGACCGCCTGGGCCGAGGAACACCCCGGTGCGACCGTCACGCACCGGGACCTGACCGCGGACCCGATCCCGCACCTCGACCCCGACTCGTACGTGGCGCTCATGTCCGAGCCGCGGAGCGACGCGCAGCGCGCGGCCGCAGCGCTGCAGTCCGAACTGGTCTCGGAGATCCAGGCCGCGGACGCGCTGCTCATCAGCGTGCCCATGCACAACTGGACCGTCCCGTCCAGCCTCAAGGCGTGGCTGGACCAGTCACTGATCCTGGGACGGACCCTGCCCTACGATCCGGCGTCCAACCCGCTCGCCGGCCGTCCGGCGACCGTGCTGATCGCCTACGGCGGGGACTACGGACCGGGCGCGCCGGACGAGGACATGGACCACTGCGGCCCGTACCTGCGCACGGTTCTGGGGAAGGTGCTCGGCTACCAGTTGGAGCTGATCGCCGCCTCCCACACGGTCGCCCCCTTCCTCTCCGAGAACCCGGTGGAGCTGGAGAAGGCGGCGCTGTCCCTGCGGCAGGCGCACGCCGCCGCGACGGACCGCGCGCGGAAGGTCGCCGGCGATCTGGGCGCGGCCTCCCTCCGCTGAGGCCGGGGCCGCGGGAGCCTGACCGCGGTCACCCCCCTCCGCGGTCACCCGACCCCGACCCCGACCCCGAGCCGGGACGCTCCGGGGCGCCCGCCTCGCCGAGGACGGCGCGCTCCCCGGGCCGGACGGAGCGCCCCATGCGGTCGGACAGGGTTCTGACGTGTTCGACCAGCTCCGGCGGCTCCTGGATGTCGAACTCGAATCCGAAGGCGGCGATCCACACCGCGAGATGGTCGAGGCTGTCCGACCCGATGCGCAGGACACAGGTGTGCGCGTCGACGGGTTCCACCGCGCCGAGGGTGGGCGGAACCTCGTCCGCCACGTCCTGGGCGGGGCCGTACATGGTGAGTACCGCGCGGTAGCGGTACTGGTCGGTGACCGTGGCGGTGGCGAAGTAGTGGGGGAGATCCTCGGAGGGCAGCGGGCGCGGGGCGAAGCGCGGACCGTTCGGGATCCGGACCGTCACCCGGTCGGCACGGAACTTGCGCCAGTCCGACCGGGTGACGTCCCAGCCGAAGACGTACCACCGCCGCCCGTGATGGACCAGGCGGTACGGCTCCACGTCCCGCAGACTCTCCGAGCCGTCGTACGAGACGTAGTCGAACCGCAGTCGTTCGAGGTCGCGGATCGCCGACGCGATGGCGACGAGCACGGAGGGATCGACCGTCGGACCGGGGGCGGGCACGGTCACCAGTGCCGCGCTGAGGGTGTTGACCTGGTAGCGCAGCCTGGAGGGGAGCACCTGGTCCAGCTTGGCCAGGGCCTGTATCGACGTCTCGGTGATGCCGGTGACCGCGCCGCCCACCGCGGTGCGCAGCCCGATCGCCACCGCGACGGCCTCCTCGTCGTTCAGCACCAGCGGCGGGAGCGAGGCGCCCGCGGTCAACTGGTAGCCACCGCCCACCCCGCCCGTCGCGTTGACCGGGTACCCGAGCGCGCGCAGCTTGTCCACGTCGCGCCGCACGGTCCGCGGACTCACTCCCAGCCGGTCCGCCAGCTCGAATCCGGACCAGTCCCGGTGTGCCTGCAAAAGACTCAGCAGACGGAGCAATCGTGCCGAGGTTTCCAACATGAGCCGAGTCTCGCACCGGTGGCGGACAGCAGTTGACCGCGATTGCTCATAGTTTCGGAGCTCCGGACCCGAAGGAGATTCTCATGACCATTCTTGTCGCAGGAGCCACGGGCAACGTGGGGCGTCCGCTGGTCGAGCAGCTGCTGGCCGCCGGGCACCCGGTACGCGCTCTGACCCGCAACCCGCAGAAGGCGAACCTTCCCGCCGGGGCGCAGGCCGTCGCCGGCAACCTCGCCGAGACCGAGAGTCTGGCGGAGGTCTTCTCGGGCGTCACCGCGGCCCACCTGATCAGCTTCAACGGAGAGGACTTCTCGGAGCTGACGAACGGCACCGAGATCGTCGAACTGGCCCGCAAGGCCGGCGTGCGCAAGGTGACCGTACTGAAGGGGGACCTGTCCAAGAGCCCCCTGGAGGAGGCCGTCGAGGCCGCGGGCCTGGAGTGGACGCATCTCTCGCCGGTGGAGTTCATGTCGAACGCCCTGGAGTGGGCCGAGTCCGTCAGGACGGAGGGTGTCGTCCGCGAGGGCTTCCCCGAGTCCAGGAGCGCCATGGTCCACGAGGCGGACATCGCCTCGGTGGCCATGACCGCGCTGACCGCGGACGGTCACGCCGGCAAGGAGTACTGGCTGACGGGACCCCAGGCGCTCACCCCGGCGGAGAAGGTGCGCATCATCGGCGAGGTGATCGGCCGCGAGGTCCGGTACGTCGAGCTGAGCCAGGACGAGGTGGTCGCCGACTGGCGCAACAGCGGCTACGCGGACGGTGACATCGAGTTCTTCCTCATGATGCGCACGAATCCCCCGGAGGCCGGCTACACCGTGCTGCCCACGGTGGAGGAGGTCACCGGCAAGCCGGCGCGCGCCTTCGCCCAGTGGGTGGAGGAGAACGCGGCGGCCTTCACCGCCTGACCACCCCGCGGAGGCCGGCCGGGCCGAGCCCCGGCCGGCTTCCGGCGTGCCCGGCATCCGCGGGATCGGTGAGGCCGGGGCGTCGGCTGTCCGTTCGAGTGTGAATGCAGGCGGTGTCGAGAGAGGCCGACCACGATGGTGCCCGCCGCCCTACCGCTCCCGGCATCCGCGATTCGGTGCAGACCGCCGAACGGACTTTTCTGGAGACCGCATTGACGTCGCACCTTCGGCCGGCCCAGTCCCACGAGGATGTGGACGGCGCCGCGTCGTTACAGACAGCGAGGTCCGTGATGGCCAGGTCCGGACTGGTCCCCGACCTCGACCACTTCCACCGCTGGCTCGGCGAGCAGAGGCGTATCTCCCAGATGGAGGTCCGGAGCCTTCCGCTGGACCACCTCGACGGATGGCGGACCGACCCCGACACGGGCAACATCCGCCATGTCTCGGGGAAGTTCTACTCGGTCGAGGGGCTGGACGCGCGGGTGACGGCCGGCCCGGTCGAGCGGTGGCAGCAGCCGATCATCAACCAGCCCGAGGTGGGCATCCTGGGCATCCTGGTCAAGGAGTTCGACGGTGTCCTGCACTGCCTGATGCAGGCCAAGATCGAGCCGGGCAACTGCAACGGCCTCCAGCTCTCCCCGACGGTCCAGGCGACTCGCAGCAACTACACCCGGGTGCACGGCGGTGCGAGTGTGCCGTACCTCGACTACTTCCGGGACACCGCGGGCCACCGTGTCCTGGCCGACGTCCGGCAGTCCGAGCAGGGCTCCTGGTTCCACCGGAAGCGCAACCGCAACATGGTCGTCCAGGTCACCGGCGAGGTCGAGCTGCTCGCTGGGTTCTGCTGGCTGACCCTCGGTCAGGTGCACCAACTGCTGGCGCTGGACGACCTGGTGAACATGGACGTGCGCACGGTCCTGTCGTGCGTCCCCTTCGCCGGAGTGAACCTGCTGCGGGCGTTCGGCCCCGATCTCACCGCGTTCACCTCGTCGCTCATCCGGTCGTACGGCGTGGAGGCCGACGCCGTCCACAGCACCTCCGAGGTCCTCAGCTGGATCACGGACGTCCGCACCCGGCGGGAGAGCGACGCCGAGCGGATCGCCCTGCGGGACGTGCAGGGCTGGAACCGGGACGACAAGAAGATCGCGCACGACAGCGGCTTGTTCTTCCGCGTCATCGGGGTCGGTGTCACGGCCACCGGACGCGAGACCCGCGCCTGGGCCCAGCCGATGATAGAGCCGTGCGGCGAGGGCGTGGTGGCCTTCCTGGCCAAACAGATGAACGGCGTCCTGCACCTGCTGGTCCACGCCAAGGCCGAGCCGGGGTACGTCGACGTCGTGGAACTCGCCCCCACCGTCCAGTGCACCCCGCCCAACTACGACGCGATCCCGGGGGGCGCGCGACCGCCCTTTCTGGCCGAGGTTCTCGCCGCCCGGCCGCACCAGGTCCGGTTCGAGGCCGTGCACTCGGAGGAGGGCGGGCGCTTCTTCCACGCGCGGAACCGGTACTCCGTCATCGAGGTCGAGGGCGATGTCGATGCCGGCCACCCGGACTACCGCTGGCTCACGCTGACCCAGCTGGCCTCCCTGGTGCAGCACAGCCACTACGTGAACGTGCAGGCCCGCAGTCTGATCGCCTGCCTGCACGCCTTGTCCGCCTGACGCGCCGGCATTCTCCCGTACCACCACGAAGACCCGTCACCGTCGTCCTCCACGCAAGGGATTCCGATGGACAACCAGCCCACCTCCGTCACTTTTGTCAACCGGTTCACCGTGACCGGGGAGCCGAAGGAATTCGAGGAGGCCTTCGCCAGGACCGCCGAATTCATGACGCGCCAGCCCGGCATTCTCGGATACACCCTTTCCCAGGACACCGAGGACCCCCAGCGGTTCGTGAACATCGCGCGCTGGAAGAACGCGCAGTCGCTCCGCGCCGCCGTGAGCGACCCCGGCTTCCAGTCCCATGTGGGAGAGCTGCGAAAGCTGGCGACCAGCGAATCCCGGCTCTACGCCGAGCGGCAGCGCTACCTGGACGGCGGCGTCACCGCTTCCTGATCCCGCGGAACCCCACCGATGTCCCCGCACCCCCGACGAGAAACGGAATGCGATGAATTCCTTGAGCGAGGCTGTCCTGTCGGACGCGCCCCCGGGGGAACTGGCGCGGGCGCCGTTGCCGGAGGAGTACACCGCGGCACATCTGCGGGCCGAGGACGTCGGTATGTTCGCGGGGCAGACCGACAAGGACGTGCGCAAGTCCATCCATGTCGGAGCGGTGCCGATGCCGGAGCTGGCGCCGGACGAGGTGCTCGTCGCCGTCATGGCGAGTTCCATCAACTACAACACCGTCTGGTCGGCCACGTTCGAGCCGTTGCCGACCTTCGCCTTCCTCTCCCGGCGCGCCGCCGCCGGCGGGTTCGCCGCCCGGCACGATCTCCCGTACCACGTCATCGGCTCGGACGCGGCGGGTGTGGTGGTCCGTACCGGGGCGGGAGTCGGGCGGTGGCGGCCCGGGGACCACGTGGTGGTGAGCTGTGTCCAGGTGGACGATCACGAGCCCGCCACGCACGCGGACGCCATGCTCGGATCCGAACAACGGATCTGGGGGTACGAGACGAACTTCGGCGGACTCGCCCACTACGCCGTGGTCAAGGCGAGCCAGCTGCTTCCGAAGCCGGGTCATCTGACCTGGGAGGAGGCCGCCGGTGTCCTCCTCACCGCCGCCACCTCCTACCGGATGCTGATCAGCGACAAGGGAGCCCGGATCAAGCTGGGGGACGTCGTACTGATCTGGGGCGCGACCGGAGGACTTGGGGCCTTCGCCGTACAACTGGTGAGACAGGCGGGCGGGATCCCCGTCGGGGTGGTCGGCTCCGAGGCCAAGGCCGGGTACCTGCGCGCGCTCGGCTGCGACCTGGTCGTCAACCGGTCCGAACTCGGCCTGGAAGGTCCGGACGGCAAGGACAGCACCGCCGAACAGGCCAAGCGGCTGGGGCGGGCGATCCGTGAGGTGGCGGGCGAGGACCCGGCCGTGGTGTTCGACTTCGTCGGCCGGGCGACCTTCGGCCTGTCGGTCTTCGTCGTCCGCCGCGGCGGCACAGTGGTGACCTGCGGCTCGACCACCGGATACCGGCACGAGTACGACAACCGCTACCTGTGGATGAACTCCAAGCGCGTCATCGGCAGCCACGCCGCCAATCTCCAGGAACAGGCCGAGTGCACCCGCCTGTTCGGGCTCGGAAAGCTGGTGCCCGTCCTGTCCGCCGTCCACCCGCTGTCCGAGGTCGGAGAGGCCACCCGCACGGTCCAGAACAATCAGCACATCGGAAAGGTGGGCGTTCTCTGCCTCGCGCCCCGAGAAGGACTGGGGGTGACCGATCCCGTACTCCGGGAACGAATAGGGGAGTCCGCCCTGAACCCGCTGCGCGCGCAAGGGATTTGATGAACCGGCCCGGATGATTCCTGTACTGTATTCCCATGGCAGAGAACGAAGATGACATTCAGATCGTCGGCGCCAGGGAGAACAATCTCAAGAACGTGTCGCTGCGCCTTTCGAGAAACAAGATCACGGTATTCACCGGGGTGTCGGGTTCGGGGAAGTCCTCCTTGGTTTTCGACACGCTGGCGGTGGAGTCCCAGCGCCAGCTGAACAGTACGTTCAGCTGGTTCATCCGCAATCAGCTGCCGAAATACCAGCGCCCGCACGCGGACGTGATCAAGAATTTAACGACACCCGTGGTGGTCGATCAGAAGCCGGTCGGCGGCAATGCCCGGTCGACGGTCGGCACGATGACGGACATCTACTCGTCCATCCGTGTGCTGTTCTCCCGCTTCGCGACCCCCCAACAGCCGCCCGGCGTCTACTCCTTCAACGACCCGCAGGGCATGTGCCCCGACTGCGACGGTCTCGGCCGGATGCGCCAGGTCGACGTGGAGCGGATGCTCGACCGGTCCAAGTCCCTCGACGAGGGGGCCATCCAGCTGCCCACCCACAAGGTCGGCGGCATGGACTGGCAGCAGTACGCCAACTCCGGTCACTTCGACACGGCCAAGCCGCTGGCCGACTACGACGCTGCCGAGTGGCACATGCTCCTGCACGGCTCCGGCGGCACGGTGACCGTGCGGACCGCCAACACCACGGCGACCCTCAAGTACGAAGGCGTGGTCGACCGGTTCGCCCGGACCAACCTCAAGCGCGACCTCAGTACGCTGGGGGAACGCGGCCGGGCGAACATCGAACGGTTCATCACCCAAGGTCCCTGCGACGGCTGCCAGGGGACCCGGCTGAATCCCGCGGCACGGGCCGCGACGATCGACGGCCGCACCATCGCGGACTGGTCCCGGATGGAGGTCGGCGACCTCATCCGGCTTCTCGGTACCTTTCGTGACCCCGAGTCCGTGGGGATCGCCGAGAGTGTGCGTACCGCGCTCGAACGCATCGAGGGGATCGGCCTCGGCTACCTCTCGCTCGACCGGGAGACCACCTCGCTCTCCGGCGGTGAGGCCCAGCGGCTGAAGATGGTGCGCCACCTCAGCAGCAGTCTCATCGGAATGACCTTCATCTTCGACGAACCGAGCACCGGACTGCATCCACGGGACGTGGGCCGGCTCAACGACCTGCTGCGGGCCCTGCGGGACCAGGGGAACACGGTGCTCATCGTGGAGCACGACCCCGACGTCATCGAGATCGCCGACCATGTCGTCGACGTCGGCCCGCGTGCCGGGGTCCACGGCGGGGAGATCGTCTTCTCGGGGACGTTCGAGGAGCTGAGGAGAGCCGACACGCTCACCGGCGAGGGCCTGCGGCGGGTCGGCCCGGTGAAGAACACGGTCCGCACGCCCACCGGGCACCTGGAGGTGCGCGACGCCGACCTGCACAATCTGAAGAACGTCACCGTCGCCTTCCCGACCGGGGTCCTGACCGCGGTCACCGGTGTCGCGGGATCCGGCAAGAGCTCCCTGGTCACCGCGTCGTTCCTGAAGGCCTACCCGGACAGCGTCTTCGTGGACCAGTCGCCCATCAAGGGGTCCTCGCGCTCCACACCGCTCAGTCATCTCGACCTGATGGACGCGACCCGCAAGCTCTTCGCCAAGGCGAGCGGCGCGCCGGCCGGACTGTTCAGTTTCAACTCGGCGGGCGCCTGCGGCGAGTGCAACGGCCGCGGCCAACTGATCACGGAACTGGCCTACATGGACCCGGTGCGGACCCACTGCGAGGCCTGCGACGGCCGCAGGTTCCGCGAGGACGTCCTCGCGCACCACCTGCGCGGCAAGTCCATTGCCGACGTCCTCGAACTCCCCGCCGAGGCGGCCGTGGAATTCTTCACCGAGCGGGAGATCCGCGACAAGCTGACGGGCCTCCTCGACGTGGGTCTCGGCTACCTCACCCTGGGCCAGTCCCTCAGCACCCTGTCGGGCGGCGAGCGGCAGCGCCTGAAGCTCGCCGGGCAACTGCACCGCTCAGGAAGCGTCTACGTACTGGACGAGCCGACCACCGGCCTCCACATGTCCGACGTCGACACCATCCTCGGCCTGATGAACCGCCTGGTCGACAGCGGCAACACAGTCATCGTGGTCGAGCACAACCTCGACATCGTCCGCCAGTCGGACTGGGTCATCGACCTCGGCCCCGACGGCGGCAAGCACGGCGGGGAGATCGTCTTCACCGGCACCCCCAACGACCTGCTCAAGGCGGAAGGCTCGGCCACCGGCGAGTACCTGCGCCGCTGCGCGGTGGTCTGACCGGAGTTAGCGGGGGGCGGGGCGTGCGCCGCACCGCTGGTCGAGACGGTCCTGACGGGGCGGCGGCGGTGAAGTTACAGTGCGCGGACGGTTCTTGACTGGAGGTACGGATGCAACGCTCCGCTGCTCGGAACGTGTCGGCCGTGGCCGTCGCCGCGGCCATGCTCGCCGTGGGCGCCGCCGCGCCGCCCTCGACGGCGGCCCCCGGGGCCTCGGCGCGGACGCCCGCGCCCACCACCCTGGCGAAGACCCCGGTGGCCGCCGGGTACGGGGGAGCGGTGGCGAGCGTCGACGCCGACGCCTCCGCCGCGGGCATCGAGGTGCTGCGCCGGGGCGGCAACGCCGTGGACGCCGCGGTGGCCACGGCCGCGGCGCTCGGCGTCACCGAGCCCTACTCGGCGGGCATCGGGGGCGGCGGCTACTTCGTCTACTACGACGCCAGGTCCCGTACCGTGCAGACCATCGACGGCCGGGAGACCGCCCCCAGGACCGCCGACTCCGGGCTCTTCCTGGAGGACGGCAGGCCGATCCCGTTCGCGGACGCGGTGACCAGCGGGCTGAGCGTCGGCACCCCCGGCACCCCCGCCACCTGGGACACGGCGCTCGACGCGTGGGGCAGCAGGTCCCTCGGGCAGTTGCTGAAGCCCGCCGAGAAGCTCGCCAAGGACGGCTTCACCGTCGACGAGACCTTCCGCACCCAGACCCAGGCCAACCAGGCGCGGTTCGCGGACTTCCCCGCGTCCGCGAAGCTCTTCCTGCCCGGCGGGCAGGTGCCGGTCGTCGGCTCGACCTTCAAGAACGCCGATCTGGCCCGTACGTACGCGGAGTTGGGGCGCCGGGGCACCGACGCCCTGTACGAGGGCGAGCTGGCCCGCGACATCGTCCGTACGGTACGGACGCCTCCCGTCGACCCGAAGGCGACCCGCGTCGTCCGGGCCGGCGACCTCAGCACCCGGGACCTCGCCGCGTACCGGACGAAGCGGCAGGCACCGACGAAGGTCTCCTACCGGGGCCTCGACGTGTACGGCATGGGGCCGTCCTCGTCCGGCGGTACGAGTGTCGGCGAGGCGCTCAACATCCTGGAGAACACGGACCTCTCGAAGGCCACCCAGGCGCGGTACCTGCACCGCTTCATCGAGGCGAGCCGCATCGCGTTCGCCGACCGGGGGCGCTGGCTCGGCGACCCCGCCTTCGAGGACGTCCCCACCAAGGGGCTGCTCTCGCAGCGCTTCGCGGACTCGCGCGCCTGCCTCGTCAAGGACGACGCGGTCCTCAAGAGCCCGCTGGCGCCCGGCGATCCGAGCGATCCGACGCCGTGCGCGAAGGGCGGCACCGCCGCGCCGACCACGTTCGAGGGCGAGAACACCACGCACCTGACGGCCGCCGACAAGTGGGGCAACGTCGTCGCGTACACCCTGACGATCGAGTCCACCGGCGGCAGCGCGATCACCGTGCCGGGGCGCGGCTTCCTGCTCAACAACGAGCTGACGGACTTCTCGTTCGCCCCCGCCAACCCGGCGGTCCACGACCCGAACCTGCCCCGGCCCGGCAAGCGGCCGCGCTCCTCGATCTCCCCGACGATCGTGCTGGACCGGCACGACCGCCCCGTCCTCGCGGTCGGCTCGCCCGGCGGCTCGACCATCATCACGACGGTCCTCCAGACCCTGACGGGCGTCCTCGACCGGGGCCTGCCGCTGGTCGACGCGATCGCCGCGCCCCGCGCGAGCCAGCGCAACGCGGCGGCCACGGAGCTGGAGCCGGGGCTGTGGAACAGCCCCGTGCGGCCCCAACTGGAGGCGCTCGGGCACGTGTTCACGCAGAACCCGGAGATCGGCGCCGCGACCGGCGTCCAGCGCCTGCCGGACGGCCGCTGGCTGGCGGCGGCGGAGACCGTCCGCAGGGGCGGCGGCTCGGCGATGGTGGTGACGCCGGCCGGCAAGCGGTAGGCCCCGCGGAGCGTCGGTGTGTACGGGACGGCCCGCACCCCCACGGCCCACCGGGTCGCGAGGAGGCGCGGGCCGTCCGTCTTAAGCGCTACGTGCGTTCCGCGTGTGCTGTTGCGCCGAGGGGCCGCCTCAGGCCCCGGGATCAGCCGGAAGCCGGGCGCCCCTCAAGGGCCGCTGGAGACGCGTGCCTGGCGGGCGGGGAGCGCGTAGTCTCCCGTCCGTGACCACCCTCGACGAAGTCGGCGAACTCGGCCGCGCCCGCTATGTCAGCCTCACCACCTACCGCAAGGACGGCACCGGTGTCGCCACCCCCGTCTGGCACGCCGTGGACGGGGGTGAGTTGTTCGTCTGGACCAACGTGGAGGCCTGGAAGGTCAAACGGATCCGCAACAACGGCCGCGTGGTCCTGGCCGCCTGCGACGTGCGCGGACGGGTCGCGCCGGGCGCCACCACCGTGGAGGGAACGGCCCGTCTGCTGGACGCGTCCGAGAACGACCGGGTGCGGCGGCTCCTGACCCGCAAGTACACCTGGCAGTTCTGGATGATCGACCGCCCGGCCCGCCTCTTCCGGCGCGGCAAGCCCCGGACGGTCAGCATCGCCGTCTCGTTCTGACCGCCCGCGCCCTCGCTCACCGTGCCGCGCCGAACACACCGCACCGTCCCTGAAAACTGCGCGTAGCCGTCCTGTAACACGACTGCGGTCGAATGCCACCTGACCGCAGGCAGGTACGGGGGGTCAGAACGGGGCAGCGATGACGGTGCATCAACTCCCGGCAGAAATAGGGGCGTTCGCTCGGTACTTGCGCGACCTGACGTCGCTGCTCGACCCGGGCGGCGGCTGGTACGGCGTGTTCAGGCAGCGCGACCCCGACGGGCTGCGGGCGTGTTTCGACGGCGTCGAGATACCCCCGTGGGACGTCGTGGAGTCGCTGCTCCAGGACTTCGGCGCGGGACGCGACGCCCAGCAGGCGGCGGCCGAGACGGCACGCGCGCGCCGTTTGCATTCCGCGTCCGCCGCCGCGTACGACCGGCGGGCCGGCGGCGAGGACGCGCTGGCCGAGCGGCTGCGGCTGATGGTCCGTGAGCAGGCGTACGCCGTGGAGCGGGCCGACGAGCTGGTACGGCGGCTCCGTACCGTGCCGGCGGGCTCGCCCGAGGGCGACCAGCTGGCGCACGACCTCGCGTGGGTGCGCGACGACCACGCCCGCGCTTCGGCGCGCTGCGCCGAACTCCGCTCCCGGCTCACCGCGCTCACCACCCCGGGACGCGGCGGCCCGACCGCGCGCCCGGTGGCCCCCGAGGGATGGTTCCGCGAGGAGGAGTCCCCGTCGGACGAGGAGTCCGTCTTCGGCACCCGCGACCCGGCCCCGGGGTCCGCGCGGCGGGGGAGCAGGGGTACGGGGGCGAGCGCCGGCGCCGCTCCCGGCACGACCGGTCGCCCCGGGACGGATCCCCGTGCGGGCATGGACTTCCGTGCGGGTACGGACTTGGGCCCGGGGCCGGACTTCCGCCCGGGTACAGACCTCCGTCCGGGTACGGATCCCCGTGCGGGCATGGACCCTCGCCCGAGTACCGACTTCCGCCCGGGTGCGGACGGCCGCTCGGGGACGGACCCCCACCCCGGCATGGACCCCCGTGCGGGCACGGGCACGCGGCCTGACGGCAGCGGCAGCGGCGGCGGCGCCTCCTCGGCGTGGGCCGGTGCACCGCGCGACGTCGGTGCGCGTGGTGGGGTTGCCTCGCAGGAGGCTTACCGGAACGGGCCCGGTGCCCCTGCGCCGCGCGACCGTGTGTGGGGGCCGGGAGCCCCCGGGGTCGGTGGCGCCGCGGGGGCGGGGCCTTACCGGGACGCCGCCGAGCCCGCCCCCGTCCGGGACGACCCGTACCCCGCCCCGGTCCGGGACGCCCCCGCCCCCCTGCCGGACGGCAGCCCCCCGCAGTGGGCCGCAGGCGCGCCCCGTGAGGAGGATGCCGCTCCGCCGCGGCAGAAGAAGCGCGGCTCCGGCGCGAAGCGCAAACCCCGCGGCGCCCGGTTCGCCGGGCTCGACCTCGACGACGACGCCGACGAGCCCGTCGCCACGCCCCTCACGGAGACCCCGCCCCCCACCGCCCGCGACACCCCGCGCGGCGCCCGCTTCGGCGGGGCGCTCGCCGGGGTCGCCCGCCCGGCCGAGCCCGTCCACTCGCCCGAGGACCTGCGCGCCGCCGCCGGCCTGGTCGCCTCGCTCGTCGGGCTCCGCGCCCAGGGCCGCTCCGGCGAGGCGCACGTCCTGCTCTGCGAGGCCGCCGGGCGCCCGCCGGGCCAGCTGCCGCTGCTCGCCGCCGAACTCAACCGCGCGGGCCTCGCCGCCGACTGGGCCGAGCTGCTCTGGGAGGCCGCCTCCCTGCCGCCCGACCGGCTCGCCGCCGCGGCCGGGGCGCTCGCCGTCGCCGGGCGGGACGACGACTGCGCCCAGCTGCTCCGCCAGGGCGCCGCCCGCCCCGCCGGGGAGATCGCCCACGCCGTGCTCGCGCTGGGGGAGGCGGGCCGCGCGTACGAGGCGCAGGCGTTGCTGAGCACCTTCGTCCAGGCCCGCACACCCGAGGACGCGGCGCGGATCGCCGTACCCGATCCCCGCCGTCTCGTACCGCAGCTCCTCGACGCGGCGCGGGCCGTCTCGGCCGGTCACGAGCGGGACGTGGTGCACGCCCTGCGGCTGGCCGGGATCGGGGTCGCCTGACCCGTCCGTACCCCGAACCGCTCGTTGTCGACCGCTCGGGTGTGAAACTTGATCGACTCTGCGGGTTAACGACGATGGTCTTGCCCCCGTGTGTGGCGGGGCTTACGTTCTCCTCCTACGCATCGCATCTACGTGCGTAGAAAGCTCGTCGACGATCACGCCCAAGGAGCAGTCCCGTGGCCAGAGTCGTACGCGCCGCACTTGTCCAGGCGACCTGGACCGGCGACACCGAATCCATGATCGCCAAGCATGAGGAGCACGCCCGCGAGGCGGCCCGGCAGGGCGCTCAGGTGATCGGCTTCCAGGAAGTCTTCAACGCCCCGTACTTCTGCCAGGTGCAGGAGCCCGAGCACTACCGGTGGGCCGAGCCCGTCCCGGACGGCCCGACCGTCACGCGGATGCGCGAGCTCGCCCGGGAGACCGGCATGGTGATCGTGGTCCCCGTCTTCGAGATCGAGCAGGCGGGCTTCTACTACAACACCGCCGCGGTGATCGACGCGGACGGCACCTACCTGGGGAAGTACCGCAAGCACCACATCCCGCAGGTGAAGGGCTTCTGGGAGAAGTACTACTTCAAACCGGGCAACGCCGGCTGGCCCGTCTTCGACACCGCCGTCGGCCGCGTCGGCGTCTACATCTGCTACGACCGGCACTTCCCCGAGGGCTGGCGCCAGCTCGGCCTGAACGGCGCCCAGATCGTCTACAACCCGTCCGCCACCTCGCGCGGCCTCTCGGCGTACCTCTGGCAGCTGGAGCAGCCGGCCGCCGCCGTCGCCAACGAGTACTTCGTCGCGGCGATCAACCGGGTGGGCCAGGAGGAGTACGGCGACAACGACTTCTACGGCACGAGCTACTTCGTCGACCCGCGCGGCCAGTTCGTCGGCGAGAAGGCGAGCGACAAGGCGGAGGAACTGCTCGTCAGGGACCTGGACTTCGGGGTGATCGACGAGGTGCGACAGCAATGGGCGTTCTACCGGGACCGCAGGCCCGACGCGTACGAAGGACTGGTGCGGCCGTGACCGACACGACGGACATCACACAGGTGGGCGACATGACGGACGACATCCCGCAGGCGCCCGCGCGCGCGGTCACCCCCCAGGGCACCGACCGGCTGCTCGACCGCCACCGCGCGGTCCTCCCCGACTGGCTCACCCTGTACTACGACCGGCCGCTGGAGATCACCCACGGCGAGGGCCGCCACGTGTGGGACGCCGACGGCAACCGCTACCTGGACTTCTTCGGCGGCATCCTCACCACCATGACCGCCCACGCCCTGCCCGAGGTCACCAAGGCGGTGAGCGAGCAGGCCGGCCGGATCATCCACTCCTCGACGCTCTACCTCAACCGCCCGATGGTCGAGCTGGCCGAGCGGATCGCCACCCTGTCCGGCATCCCGGACGCCCGGGTCTTCTTCACCACGTCCGGTACGGAGGCCAACGACACGGCCCTCATGCTGGCCACGACCTACCGCGCGTCGAACCAGATCCTGGCGATGCGCAACAGCTACCACGGCCGGTCCTTCTCCACCGTGTCCGTCACCGGCAACCGCGGCTGGTCGCCGACCTCGCTCTCCCCGCTCCAGACGCTGTACGTGCACGGCGGGGTCCGCGACCGGGGCCCGTACGCGCACCTCGACGACGCGGACTTCGTCCAGGCCTGCGTGGCCGACCTGGAGGACCTGCTCGGCCACGGCCGCGTCCCCGCCGCGCTCATCGCCGAACCGGTGCAGGGCGTCGGCGGGTTCACCGCCCCGCCCGACGGGCTGTACGCCGCGTTCCGCGAAGTCCTGGACCGGCACGGCATCCTGTGGATCAGCGACGAGGTGCAGACCGGCTGGGGCCGCACGGGCGACCACTTCTGGGGCTGGCAGGCGCACGCCGCGAGCGGCCCGCCCGACATCCTCACCTTCGCCAAGGGCATCGGCAACGGCATGTCCATCGGTGGAGTGGTGGCGCGCGCCGACATCATGAACTGCCTGGACTCCAACTCCATTTCGACGTTCGGCGGCAGCCCCGTCACGATGGCGGCGGGCCTCGCCAACCTCTCGTACCTCCTGGAGCACGACCTCCAGGGCAACGCCCGGCGGGTCGGCGGACTGCTGATCGAGCGGCTGCGGGGGATCGGCGCGGGGGTCGACGCCGTACGGGCGGTCCGCGGCCGGGGCCTGATGATCGGCCTCGAACTGGTGAGGCCGGGCACCGACGAGGCGTCGCCCGAGCGGGCCGCGGCCCTGCTCGAAGCGGCCCGCGAGGGCGGGCTGTTGCTCGGCAAGGGCGGCGGCCACAACACCAGTGTGGTGCGGATCGCCCCGCCGCTCTCCCTCACCGTCGCGGAGGCGGAACAGGGCGCGGCCATCCTCGAACAGGCCCTGCGGGCCGTCTGACCGATCCGTCCTGGCTGCCCCCGCGCGGAACCGGCACCACCCTCTGCGCCGGGGCAGTCGGACCGCGAGCAAGGGAGCGCCACCACCATGAGCACCCGCACCCTGATCCGCGGCGGGCTTGTCATCACCGCCGCCGAGGAGACCCACGCCGACGTCCTGATCGAGGACGGCAGGATCGTCGCCCTCGCCGCGCACGGGTCCACGGTCGCCGAGGGCTGGACCGCCGGGCGGACGATCGACGCGACCGGGAAGTACGTCATCCCGGGCGGCGTCGACGCCCACACGCACATGGAGATGCCGTTCGGCGGCACCCTGGCGGCCGACACCTTCGAGACCGGCACCCGCGCCGCGGCCTGGGGCGGCACCACCACCATCGTCGACTTCGCCATCCAGTCGCCGGGACAGGCACTGCGCGAGGGCCTGGACGCCTGGTACGCCAAGGCCGACGGCCGGTGCGCCATCGACTACGGCTTCCACATGATCGTGGCGGACGTGAACGAGCACTCGCTCAAGGAGATGGACCTCCTGGTGCAGGAGGGCGTCACCTCCTTCAAGCTCTTCATGGCGTACCCCGGTGTGTTCTACAGCGACGACGGCCAGATCCTGCGGGCCATGCAACGCGCCTCCCACAACGGGGGGTTGATCATGATGCACGCCGAGAACGGCATCGCGATCGACGTCCTCGTGGAACAGGCGCTCGCCGAGGGACGCACCGACCCCCGCTACCACGGCGAGGTACGGAAGGTCCTGCTGGAGGCCGAGGCCACCCACCGCGCGATCCAGCTCGCGCGGGTCGCCGACGCGCCGCTGTACGTCGTGCACGTCTCGGCCGAGGAGGCCGTCGCGGAGCTGGCGCAGGCCCGCGACAAGGGGCTGCCCGTCTTCGGCGAGACCTGCCCGCAGTACCTCTTCCTCTCCACCGACAACCTCGCGGAGCCGGACTTCGAGGGCGCCAAGTACGTCTGCTCGACGCCGCTGCGGCCCCGGGAGCACCAGGCCGCGCTGTGGCGCGGCCTGCGGACCAACGACCTCCAGGTGGTGTCCACGGACCACTGCCCGTTCTGCTTCACCGGGCAGAAGGACATGGGCCGCGGCGACTTCTCCAAGATCCCCAACGGGCTGCCCGGGGTGGAGAACCGGATGGATCTCCTGCACCAGGCCGTGGTCGAGGGGCACCTCACCCGCCGCCGCTGGATCGAGATCGCCTGCGCCGCCCCGGCCCGGATGTTCGGCCTCTACCCGCGCAAGGGCACCATCGCCCCCGGCGCGGACGCCGACGTCGTCATCTACGACCCGCACCGGGAGCAGACGCTCTCGGCCGCCACGCACCACATGAACGTCGACTACTCGGCGTACGAGGGCAAACGGATCACCGGCCAGGTGGAGACCGTGCTGTCCCGGGGCGAACCGGTCATCGACCGGCGGGAGTTCACCGGCCGCGCGGGCCACGGCCAGTACACGCCACGCGCCACCTGCCAGTACCTCGGCTGAGCACGCCCGCCGAACTCCCCATGAACCAAGCGCACCGAACGAATCCAACGAACCAAGCGATCTAGGAGTGGCACGGCCATGGACTTCGGACTCGTCCTCCAGACCGACCCGCCGGCCTCGGAGGTCGTCGGGCTCATGCGGCGCGCGGAACGCAACGGGTTCCGCTACGGCTGGACCTTCGACTCGGCGGTCCTGTGGCAGGAGCCGTTCGTCATCTACAGCCGCATCCTGGAGCACACCACCAGCCTCGTCGTGGGCCCCATGGTCACCAACCCGGGCACCAGGACGTGGGAGGTGACCGCGTCCACCTTCGCCACCCTCAACGAGATGTACGGCAACCGCACGGTCTGCGGGATCGGGCGCGGCGACTCCGCGATGCGGGTCGCGGGCCGCAAGCCCAACACCCTGGCCCGGCTGGGCGAGGCGATGGGCGTCATCCGGGACCTCGCGGAGGGCCGCGAGGCGGACGTCGACGGCCGGACCCTGCGCCTGCCGTGGGTACGGGACGGGAAGCTGCCGGTCTGGATGGCGGCGTACGGGCCCAAGGCCCTGGCCCTCGCCGGGCAGAAGGCCGACGGCTTCATTCTCCAGCTCGCGGACCCGTACCTCACCGAGTCGATGGTCAAGGCGGTCCGTACCGCCGCCTCGGACGCCGGGCGCGACCCGGACGCGATCACGATCTGCGTGGCGGCGCCCGCGTACGTCGGGGACGACCTCGCCCACGCCCGTGACCAGTCGCGGTGGTTCGGCGGGATGGTCGGCAACCACGTCGCGGACCTGGTGGCGCGTTACGGCGAGCACTCCGGCCTGGTGCCCGACGCGCTGACCGACTACATCAAGCGGCGCGAGGGCTACGACTACAGCCACCACGGGCGCACCGACAACGCGTCCGCGGACTTCGTCACCGACGAGATCGTGGACCGGTTCTGCCTGCTCGGACCCGTCGAGGCGCACATCGAGAAGCTGGAGGCCCTGCGCGCCCTGGGCGTCGACCAGTTCGCTCTGTACAACATGCACGACGCGAAGGAAGCGACGATCGACGCGTACGGCTCCGAGATCATCCCGCACTTCCAGGACTGAATCCCGCACTTCCCCTCCAGAGGAAGGGTTCCGCCGCGATGACCGCGATATCCGACACCGGAACGGACGACGGCGGCCGGGTCGGGCTCGCGCCCGGCGCGACCCCCGCCGACAGCCGCTTCGTCAACGACGACCTCCTGCCGGTCCCGGTCGCGCGCCGCACCTGGACCACGTACAACTTCGCCGCGCTGTGGATCGGCATGGCGCACAACATCCCGTCCTGGCTGCTGGCCTCGGGCCTGGTCACCCTCGGCATGGACTGGAAGCAGGCGGTCCTCACGATCGCCCTCGCCAACCTGATCGTGCTCTTCCCGATGCTGCTGACGGGCCACGCGGGACCCAAGTACGGCATCCCCTTCCCCGTCCTCGCCCGCGCCTCTTTCGGCCTGCGCGGCGCCAACCTGCCCGCGCTGATCCGGGCCGCCGTCGCCTGCGCCTGGTTCGGCATCCAGACCTGGATCGGCGGCCAGGGCATCTTCGTCCTGCTCGGCAAGATCTTCGGCGGCTGGGCGGAGGCGTCGCGCGTCGGTGGCCAGCCCTGGACGCTGTGGCTGTGCTTCGTCCTCTTCTGGGCGCTCGAACTCGCCATCATCTACCGGGGGATGGACACCCTGCGGCGCTTCGAGAACTGGGCCGCGCCCTTCGTCATCGTCGGCGCGCTCGTGCTGTTCCTCTGGATCACCGTCAAGGCCGGCGGCCTCGGCCCGCTGCTCGACCAGCCGTCGGAGCTCGGCTGGGGCGCGGACTTCTGGCCGGTCTTCTTCCCCTCCCTGATGGGGATGATCGCCTTCTGGTCCACCCTGTCGCTCAACATCCCCGACTTCACCCGCTTCGGCGCCGGACAGCGCGCCCAGATCTGGGGCCAGACCCTCGGGTTGCCCACGACCATGACCGTCTTCGCGCTGCTGTCGGTCTTCGTCACCTCCGGATCGCAGGCGGTGTACGGAGCGGCCGTCTGGGACCCGGTCGCCCTGGCCGCCAAGACGGACAACGTCTTCGGGCTGCTCTTCGCGCTGGTGACCGTACTGATCGCGACGATCTCGGTGAACATCGCGGCGAACGTCGTCTCGCCGGCGTACGACCTCGCGAACCTGGCGCCGAAGCTCGTCAACTTCCGTACGGGCGCGCTGATCACGGGTGTGGTCGGGGTGCTCATCATGCCGTGGAAGCTCACCGAGACGCCCGAGCTGTACATCTTCACCTGGCTCGGCCTGGTCGGCGGCCTGCTCGGTACGGTCGCGGGCATCCTGATCGCCGACTACTGGATCGTCCGGCGGACGGTCCTCGACCTCGCCGACCTCTACCGGCCCGGCGGCCGTTACTGGTACGCCAACGGCTGGAACCCCAAGGCCGTGGCCGCGTTCCTCGTCGGGGGTGTGCTGGCGGTGGGCGGGTCGCACTCGGCGCAGGGGAAGGGGCCGTTCCCGGAGGACGGGCTGATCCCCTTCCTCAAGCCGCTGGCCGACTACGGCTGGGCGGTGGGGCTGGCCGCGTCGCTCGCGCTGTACGTGGTCCTGATGCTGCCCGAGCGCCGGGCGGTGGCCGCCGGATCCTGACGGCCCCGGACCCGCCCCGGCGGGCCTCCCCGCCCCCGAACCCTTCCGCCCCGGTGGCTCCCCCCGCCGGGGCGGAGGTGCGCACAGCCCGTGGTCTACGGCACCCGCGCCGTCCACGCCCGGCTGCCGAACTTCGTCGCGGCCAGTTCCCGCGCCCGCGCCATCTCTTCCTCGGTGACCCGGCCCTCGGTGAGCCCGTACCGCCCGCGGAAGGACGTGATCATCCGCTCGATCACGGCCTCCCGCGACAGGCCGGTCTGCCGGCGCAGCGGATCCACCCGCTTCTTCGCGCTGCGCGTCCCCTTGTCCGAGAGCTTCTCGCGGCCGATCCGCAGCACGTCGAGCATCTTGTCCGCGTCGATGTCGTACGCCATCGTCACGTGGTGCAGAACGGCGCCCCGCCCGCTCACGATCCGCTTCTGCGCCGCGCCCGCGATCTTGCCGGCGTCCGTCGCGATGTCGTTCAGCGGCTGGTACCACGCCTTCACGCCCAGGTCGCCGAGCGCGCCCAGCACCCAGTCGTCCAGGTAGGCGTAGCTGTCGGCGAAGGTCAGGCCCTTGACCAGCGCCTCCGGCACGGACAGCGAGTAGGTGATCGTGTTCCCCGGCTCGATGAACATGGCCCCGCCGCCCGAGATCCGGCGCACCACCGTGATGCCGTGGCGCTCCGCCCCCGCCGGGTCGACCTCGTTGCGCAGCGACTGGAAGCTGCCGATCACGACGGCGGGGGCGCCCCACTCCCAGATGCGGAGCGTGGGCGGGCGGCGGCCCGCGGCGACCTCGGTGGTGAGGACCTCGTCCAGCGCCATGTGCAGGGCGGGCGACTCGGGGGCCGCGTGGATGACCTGCCAGTCGTAGTCCGTCCAGTCGGTGGCCCGCGCCAGGGCGCGTCGTACGGCGACGGCGATGCCCTCCGACGTCAGGCCGTACATCACCGTGCCGGGCGGCAGCGCCGCGTCGATCCGGGACGCGAGGGCCTCCGCCTCCGTGTCGACGGGAGCGCCTTCCAGCGCGGCGTCGATGGCCTTGATCGCCTCGTCGGGCTCCAGGAAGAAGTCCCCGGCGACCCGGACCCCGCGCAGCACCCCGTCCGCCGTGTCCAGGTCCACCACGACGAGCTTGCCGCCGGGGACCTTGTACTCACCGTGCACCGCGTACCTCCGCTACGGTCCGTGCCGCCTCGCACCCGTGGCGGAGCTGGGCATGATCACCCACAAATCGTACTGCTCGACCGGTGTGACGGGCCCGGTCGAGCGGGGTGACCGGCTCAGTCGACGGACTCCATGAAGCGGAGCATCCGCCGGTTGATCTCGTCCGCGTGGTCGATCTGCGGCCCGTGGCCGGTGTCGGAGACGATCTCGGCCCGCGCGGTCGGTATCAGGCGGGGGACGCGCTCGACCTGCCTGCGGGGGTGCAGGAGGAGGCTCCGTGTGCCGAGCACCAGGTAGAGCGGGGTGCGGACGGTGGACAGCTCGCTCTCCGAGAGGGGCAGCGGGGCGGGCCGCCGGACGCGGTAGGCGCGGACGCCCAGTCTGATCATGGCGCGCAGCTCCGGCATGACGAGGACGGGCTGTTCCAGCCACTTCGCCAGGCGGGGGCGCAGTGCCTTCGGCGCGGAGGTGGCGAACAGGCTGACGAAGATCCAGGCGAGGAAGCGCAGGCCCACCTTCTCCAGGCCGCCCGGGTCGAGGAGGGTGGCCGAGGCGAGCTGGTCGGGCCTGCGGTGGGCCTGGTTCAGGGCGAGCCAGCCTCCGTAGGAGGAGCCGACCAGGTGCACCCGGTCGAGTCCCAGGCCGGTGAGTGTCTCGTCCAGCCACTGCGCGGCGCGTTCGGGCTGGTGGAGGGGGACGCGGTGGACGCTGCGCCCGGGATCGCCCGGGGTGTCGATCGCGTAGACCGGGCGGGCGGCGCTGAGCGCGGGGGTGTTCGGGTACCACATGGCGGAGTTGGAGCTGGCCCCGTGCACCAGCACGACGGGGGTACGGGACCGGGCGGCCGGGTCGGCGGGCTCGTACCGGTAGACGTGGGTGGTGCCGAAGGAGGTCTCCACGTCCGTCTCGGAGTGAGCGGGGGCGCCCAGCGCGTACACCGCGTCGCACGCCGCGAAGTAGCGGTCGCGCAGGGCGTCGTTCACGTAGCGGCCCACCTCGGCCTGGGGTCGGGTCTCGGTCCGGGACACGGTCACCTCCGGGTACGGATCTGTCCTGGTACGGGTGTCGATCCGTCGCGACCGGGTGCCGGTCCGACGTGATACGAACGTACCACGATGGTGGTACGGCTGTACCATCAAAGTGGCCGCGGACGACCCGGCCGGAGCGAACGGCGAGCGGAGGAGCGGTCGATGCCCAAGCGGGTGGATCACGCGGAGCGGCGTACGGAGATCGCCGAGGCGCTCCTCAGGGTGGCGGCGCGGCGTGGGCTGCACGCCGCGGGCATGCGCGACGTGGCGGCCGAGGCCGGCGTCTCGCTGCGGCTGGTGCAGTACTACTTCGAGACCAAGGAGAAGCTGCTCCTGTACGGGCTCCGGCACCTGGCCGAGCGGTTCGGCGAGCGGGTCGCCGCCCGCGTCCTGGCCGCCGGCGACGATCCCGGGCCGCGCGTGATGATCGAGGCGATGCTGATGGCGGCGCTGCCGACCGACGAGGAGAGCCGCGTCTTCCACCTCGTCTACACGTCGTACGCCGTGCTGTCCGTCACCGACGAGGTGCTCGCCGCCCAGCCCTTCATCGCCGACCCCGACGCCGCCGAGGGCATCCTCGTCGGGCTCCTGCGGGAGGCGCGGGAGAGCGGTCTCGCCGAGCCCGGGATGGACGCGCGCCTGGAGGCGGTGGGCCTGCTCGCCCTGTCCGCCGGACTCGGCACCAGCATCCTGGTCGGCCAGCGCGACCCGGAGTCGGCCGTCGAGGTCCTGAACCACCATCTCGACCGCATTCTCCCGGCGGCCCGGGGCAAGTCCGGGGGAGATATCTTTGATCGCCCTTTGTGAACTCATTACCGGTTCTCCGGGCCCGGTCAAATACCTGGAGTAAGTGCCTGATAAACCAGGTACTTTCGCACGGCATCCAAGTGCTAGCGTGTGGGCGATCCGGCCGAATGGGTCGCCGGTGAGCAGCTCTGGAGAAGGTCGTCATGATCAAGATCGGAATAATTCTCGGCAGCACCCGTCCCGGACGCGTCGGCGAGATAGTCGCCGATTGGGTGGCCGAGGTCGCCTCCCAGCGCGACGACGCAGAGTTCGTGCTCGTCGACGTGGCGAAGGCGGGTCTGCCGCTGTTCGACGAGGGCATGCCTCCGATGGTCCAGCAGTACACGCAGCAGCACACCAAGGACTGGTCGGCCACCATCGCGGGCCTGGATTCCTTCCTTTTCGTGACGCCCGAGTACAACCACTCGGTGCCCGCAAGCCTCAAGAACGCGATCGACTTCCTCCACTACGAGTGGCACAACAAGGCCGCCGGGTTCGTGAGCTACGGCGCCGCGGGCGGCCTGCGCGCCGTCGAGCACCTGCGCGTCGTGCTGGCGGAACTCAAGGTCGCCACGGTGCGCTCCCAGGTGGCCCTGAACTCCTACACCGACTTCGAGGAGTTCTACACGTTCAAGCCCACCGAGCGGCTCGTCGAGCAGTTGAACGGTACGATCGACGAAGTGGTGCAGTGGGGTACGGCCCTCGGCTCGCTCCGCGACTGACATCCACCGACACCCACGCGCCAGGAATACGCCCACGCGACCCGGACCACGTGATGTCACTTCCCGATCCGTACGGCGACCGGTTCTCCTCGCTACTGGCCGACACCTATCGACGGCTCACCGGAAAGTCGCTGCTGGCCGATATGCCACCCGGCGCGACGGATGCCGCGCGATGGCTCTACGAGAAGGCGCCGTTCGGCCTCCTGGCGCATGACACGGCCGAAGATCCCCGGTTCGTCTACGCCAACAGGACCGTCCAATCGTTCTTCGGATACGAGTGGGAAGAGTTCATCGGAATGCCTTCCCGGCTTTCCGCGCCGCCGGCCAAACGGTCCACGCGCGCGAAACTCATGAAGGACGTCCTGGAGCGCGGCTACAGCGACCACTACCGGGGAATACGCGAGGGCAGGTCCGGGACCCGGTTCTGGATCGAGGACGTCACCATCTGGAATCTCGTCGACGAGGCCGGACGGATCCACGGACAGGCCGCCCTGATCCGCTCCACGACCCCCGCCTAGCCTTCTGGGGAAGCGGGGAGCGGGCACGCTCCCCGGGACCCGTCCCGAGCGCCCGTCATCGGCGCCGGCAGAGGAACAGCGAGGCGCGGCACCCGTGTTCACCACCCGACCCACCCTCCAGGGCACCTTCGGCATGGTCTCCTCCACCCACTGGCTGGCCTCGCAGTCCGCGATGGCGGTCCTGGAGGGGGGCGGGAACGCGTACGACGCCGCCGTCGCCGCCGGGTTCGTGCTGCATGTCGTGGAGCCCCATCTCAACGGACCCGCCGGCGAGGTGCCGATCATCCTGGCGCCGGCCGGCGGGGACGTGCGGGTGCTGTGCGGGCAGGGCCCCGCCCCCGCCGCCGCGACCGTCGCCCACTACCGCTCCCTGGGCCTCACCCTCGTCCCCGGCACCGGCCCCCTCGCCGCCGCCGTCCCCGGCGCCTTCGACGCGTGGATGCTGCTGCTCCGCGACCACGGCACCTGGACGCTCGCCGACGTGCTGCGCTACGCCATCGGCTACGCGGAGGACGGCCACGCCCCCGTCGAACGGATCGGCCAGACCGTCGCGACCGTCCGCGAACTCTTCGAGACCGAGTGGGCCTCGTCCGCCGGGATCTACCTGCCCGACGGCGAACCGCCCGCCCCCGGCACCCTGTTCCGCAACCCTGCCCTCGCCGCGACCTGGCGCCGCCTCGTCGCCGAGGCCGAGGCGGCCGGCCCCGACCGGACCACCCAGATCGAGGCCGCCCGCGCCGTCTGGCGCGAGGGGTTCATCGCCGAGGCGCTCGTCCGCCAGGCCGCCCGCCCCACCCTCGACACCAGCGGCGCGCACCACACCGGCACCCTGACCGCCGCCGACCTGGCCGGCTGGTCCGCGTCGTACGAGGCCCCCGTCACCTACGACTGGGACGGCTGGACGCTCTGCAAGGCCGGCGGCTGGAGCCAGGGCCCCGCCTTCCTCCAGCAGCTCGCCCTCCTGCCGTCCCGCGCCGCCGACCTGCCCGCGTACGGCTCCGCCGCGTACGTCCACCTCCTGATCGAGGGCTGCAAGCTCGCGATGGCCGACCGGGAGGCCTGGTACGGCGACGCGGGGGAGACGCCCGCCGGGGACGTACCCCTCGACGCGCTGCTCTCGGAGCCGTACAACACCGCGCGCAGGGCGCTGATCGGCGAGCGGGCCTCGTACGAACTGCGCCCCGGCAGCCCCGGAGGGCGTACGCCCGTGCTCAGCGCGCACGCCGGTGCCGTCGCCGAGGGCGCCGAGGAGTTCAGCCCGATGGGGGTGCCGGGCGCGGGGGAGCCGACCGTCGCCAAGGACGGCGCCACCCGGGGCGACACCTGCCACCTCGACATCGTCGACCGCTGGGGCAACATGGTCGCCGCCACGCCCAGCGGCGGCTGGCTCCAGTCCAACCCCGTCGTGCCCGAGCTGGGCTTCCCGCTCGGCACCCGCCTCCAGATGACCTGGCTGGAGGAGGGCCTGCCCAACTCCCTGACCCCCGGCCGCCGTCCGCGCACCACCCTCACCCCGACCCTCGCGCTGCGCGACGGGGTGCCGGTGCTCGCCTTCGGCACCCCCGGCGGGGACCAGCAGGACCAGTGGCAGCTCCACTTCTTCCTGGCCCTCGTGCTGCGCGGGTCCGTACGCGGCGGACTCGACCTCCAGGGCGCGGTCGACGCCCCCAACTGGCACAACGACAGCTTCCCCAGCTCCTTCTACCCGCGTGGGATGCGGCCGGGCAGCGTGACGGTCGAGGAGGGCATGGACCCGGGAGTCGTCGCGGAGCTGGGGCGGCTGGGCCACGACGTCACCGTCGGCGATCCCTGGTCCGAGGGGCGGCTGTGCGTGGTGGCGAGGGACCCGGCGACGGGCGTCCTGTCGGCGGCGGCGAACCCGCGCGGCATGCAGGGTTACGCCGTAGGCCGCTGAGTTGTCACCCGACCTGTCATACGCGTTGTCAGTGCCGCGTGATGGTATGGACGCATGATCGATGAGAGCGCGGGCAGCGCCGGGAACGACGGGTCCGGGTACGGAGACCTCCTCTCCACGAGGGTGCCGGTGCGCCGGACCCCCGCCGCGGCGGGGGCCGGTGACGCGCCGGGCCCCCGGGTGTCCGACGTCGAGGCGGCGGTACGGGCCGCGGCCGCCGCCGAGATCATGCCGCGCTTCCGGCAGCTCGCCGCCCACGAGATCGTCGAGAAGAAGGGCCCGCACGACCTGGTCACCGTCGCCGACCGGGGCGCCGAGGAGCACCTCACCGCCGCCCTGACCGCCCTGCTCCCCGGCTCCGTCGTCGTCGGCGAGGAGGCCGTGCACGCGGACCCGGCGGTGTACGACGCACTGCGCGGGGACGCGCCGGTGTGGATCGTCGACCCGGTCGACGGCACCGCCCAGTTCGTCCGCGGCGAGCCCGGGTTCTGCACGCTCGTCGCGCTCGCCCAGGGCGGCGAGGTGCTGGCGTCGTGGACGTACGCCGCCGCGCTGGACGAGCTGGCCGTCGCCGTGCGCGGCCGGGGCGCCTGGCTGAACGGCACGCGTCTGCGCTCCGGCGCTCCCGCTCCCGGCGCGCCGCTCACCGTCGCCATGTCCCACCCGGACTACACCACCGAGGACCAGAAGCGCGCGCTCCTCGGCCTCCGTACCGAAGGCGTCGAGACCCGCCCCTGCGGTTCGGCGGGGCTGGAGTACCTGGCCCTGGCCCGGGGCGCCCTGGACGCGGTGGCGTTCAGCTGGGAGCTGGCGTGGGACCACGCGGCGGGGCTGCTCCTGGTGGCCGAGGCGGGCGGCGGCGACGTGACGTCCGCGGGCGCGCCGTTCCGGATCACGGGTGACAACGCGCTGCCCTTCACCGCCGCCCGCGACACGGCCACGGCCCGGCGGATACGGGACCTGCTGCGGGCCGGGGCCTAGAAAGGCGGCGTCTACGCGAGGGGTTCGAGGAGGACGACCGGGAACGTGCGGTCGGTGTTCTTCTCGTAGTCCGTGATGTCCGGCCAGAACGCGGTGTAGGCCGCGTACAGCCGCTCCCTCTCGTCGCCCTCGCGCAACACGGTCGGCTTCACGGAGAAGGAACGCGCGCCGAGTTCGAGGGTCGTCTCCGACATGGCTTCCAGGTTCCCGACCCACGAGGGGTCCTCGGCCGCGCCGCCGTTGGACCCGATCAGGACGTAGTGACCGCCGTCGGCCATGCACAGCACCGGCTGGACGCGCCGCGTTCCCGTGCGCCGGCCCACATGGTGCACGAGCGCCACGGTGGAGTTCCTGAAGTGTCCCCCCATGGCCTCGGTGACGACGCCGCCGTTCGCGCGGAACTCGGTGATCACGGAATCGTTGAGTGCGTTCATGTCGTACCACTGCCTTGTTCGATCGTGTTCTGCCGGTATGTGTCGGCATCTATCGGTATGTGTCGGTGGAGTGGCGAAAGTTGCCCCATCCCTCACGGAATACGGTTGTGTGGACCGGTCTGTTCACCGCCCCCGGCAGTGAGATGGACCACCCACCGGTGAAACGCGCGGCGCCGCCCCGCCGTCGCGGACAGTGCCGGCGTCCGGGCTGTCCGTGCCCAGGAATATCCTGGGGGTCCTGGCCATCGGCTGACGAAGGAGTCCGAAGGTGCCGTCGATGCTCGATGCAGTCGTCGTGGGGGCGGGCCCCAACGGACTGACCGCCGCGGTCGAACTGGCCCGCCGCGGCTTCTCCGTGGCCGTTTTCGAAGCCCGGGACACCGTGGGCGGGGGCGCGAGGACGGAAGAGCTGACCCTCCCCGGATTCCGCCACGACCCCTGCTCGGCCGTCCACCCGCTGGGCGCCGGGTCCCCCGCCTTCAAGACCATGCCCCTCGACCGGTACGGCCTGGAGTGGCTGCACCCCGAGCTGCCCATGGCCCACCCCTTCGACGACGGCACGGCCGCCGTGCTCTCCCGCTCCGTCGCCGAGACCGCCGCCTCGTTCGGCGCGCGCGACGCCGGGTCGTACCGGCGGCTCGTCGCGCCGTTCCTCGGCCGGTGGGACACGCTGGCACAGGACTTCATGTCCCTGCCGCTGACGGCCCTCCCGCGCCACCCCGTCACCCTCGCCCGCTTCGGCCTCGCCGGCCTCCCGCCGTACAGCGTGCTGGCGCGGCGGTTCCGCGACGAGAAGGCGCGGGCCATGTTCGCCGGACTGGTCGCGCATGTCATGGCCCCGCTGAGCGGCATCGCCACCGGCGCCGTCGGCCTGGTCTTCGCCCTCGCGGCGCACGCCGGCGGCTGGCCGCTGCCGCGCGGCGGCTCCCAGTCGATCTCGGACGCGCTCACCGCGTACCTCAAGGCCCTCGGGGGCACGGTCCACACCGGGTACGAGATCAAGCGCCTCGACGACCTGCCGCCCGCCCGCGCGTACGTCTTCGACACCTCGCCGACCGCCCTCGCCCGCATCGCGGGGCTCGGCAGGGTGTACGACGGGTACCGCTACGGCGCGAGCGTCTTCAAGATCGACTACGCGCTGGACGGGCCCGTCCCCTGGACGGCCGAGGAGCCGCGCCGGGCCGGCACGGTCCAGGTGGGCCCCACCAGCGGCGAGATCGGCACGGCGCTGCGGGAGGCCTCGGGCGGCCGGGCACCCAGGACGCCGTTCCTGATCACCGCCCAGCCCAGTCTGGTCGACCCGTCGCGCGCGCCCGAGGGCAAGCATGTGTTCTGGGCGTACGGGCACGTCCCGAACGGCTGGGACGGCGACCTGACCGACGCCGTCGAGCGGCAGATCGAGCGCTTCGCCCCCGGCTTCCGCGACCGGGTCCTGGCCCGCGCGACGGCGGGCCCGCCCCAGTTCGCGGCGAAGAACGCCAACTACGTGGGCGGGGACATCGCCTGCGGCGCCGCCTCGGGTCTCCAGCTGCTGCTGCGCCCGAAGCTCTCCCTGTTCCCGTACACGACCCCGCACCCTGCGGTCTTCCTCTGCTCCTCGGCGACCCCGCCGGGCCCCGGGGTGCACGGGATGTCGGGCCACAACGCGGCGAAGGCGGTGTGGCGGCGGTTGCGGGCGGAGTGACCTGGCCGCGGGGCAGAGTGGCGGGGCCGCGGGCGGAGCGACGGCCCACGGTATGGGGCGCGCACCGAACCGCCCCGGCCTGACAAGCTCTCCCGCATGGCACATCTGACACTGGTCCAGGGCGACATCACGCGGCAGAGCGTGGATGCCATCGTCAACGCCGCCAACTCGTCGCTCCTCGGCGGGGGCGGGGTCGACGGCGCGATCCACCGGCGCGGGGGCCCCGAGATCCTCGCCGACTGCCGGAAGCTGCGGGCCGGGCACTACGGGCGGGGGCTGGCCACCGGCCGGGCTGTCGCCACCACGGCGGGGCTCCTCGACGCCCGCTGGGTGATCCACACCGTGGGCCCCGTCTGGTCCTCCGGCGAGGACCGGTCCGACCTGCTCGCCTCCTGCTACCGCGAGTCCCTGACGATCGCCGCCGGACTGGGGGCGCGTACGGTCGCGTTCCCGGCCATCTCCACGGGCATCTACGGCTGGCCGATGGACGACGGCGCCCGGATCGCGGTCCGCACGGCGCGGGAGGCGGCCGCGGCGCCGGTCGAGGAGGTCCGGTTCGTACTCTTCGACGCGGCGGCGTACGGGGCGTTCGAAACGGCGCTGGGGGCCGCGTCCTGACGGGACGGTCGGCGGCGGGCGGGCGCCGGCACGGGCGGTACGGTCCGGGGGCGCGAGCTGCATCGGCGTACGAGCCGGGCGGCGCGTCACGGGCCGGGCGCCACGGGCCGGGCGGGCCGGGCAGGCCGGGCGGACTACTGGGTGGATGGCCGTCCCGGCGGCCGTCCGGGCGGCTGTTCGGACAGTCATCCGGACGCCCCACGGGGGAGGCCCGGCGGACGCGCCGCCCCGGTGGGCCCCGACCCTGATGTCGGATTCCTGCCAGCCTCCCCCTCCCCGGTGCCGGATGCTGGAGGCATGTACACCGACACCGAGCGGTGCGTACGGGCCGTCAGGTCCAAGGACGCGCGATTCGACGGGTGGTTCTTCACGGCCGTCCTGACCACCGGGATCTACTGCCGGCCCAGCTGCCCCGCCGTGCCGCCCAAGGCGCGGAACATGACCTTCTACCCCAGCGCCGCCGCCTGCCAGCAGGCCGGCTTCCGGGCGTGCAAGCGCTGCCGCCCCGACACCAGCCCCGGTTCGCCCGAGTGGAACGCCCGCGCCGACACGGTCGCCCGCGCGATGCGCCTCATCCAGGACGGCGTCGTGGACCGCGAGGGCGTGCCGGGACTCGCCGGACGCCTCGGGTACTCCGCCCGGCAGATCGAACGCCAGCTCCTCGCCGAGCTGGGCGCGGGACCGCTCGCCCTGGCCCGCGCCCAGCGCGCCCAGACCGCTCGCGTCCTCATCGAGACCACCGCGCTCCCGATGGCCGAGGTCGCCTTCGCGGCCGGGTTCGCGTCGATCCGGGCCTTCAACGACACGGTCCGCGAGGTCTTCGCCCTCTCGCCGAGCGAACTGCGCACCCGCGCCGCCCGGAGCGCCCGCGGCCCCCGCGGCGGACGCGGCGGCGACGCGCCCACCCCCGGCGTGATCTCCCTGCGGCTCCCCTTCCGGGCGCCCCTCAACCCCGACAACCTATTCGGCCACCTCGCCGCGACGGCCGTCCCGGGCGTGGAGGAGTGGCGGGACGGCGCGTACCGGCGCACGCTCTCCCTCCCGTACGGGCACGGCATCGCCGCCCTGTCGCCGCGCCCCGACCACATCGCCTGCCGGCTCTCGCTCACCGACCCGCGTGACCTGACCTTCGCCATCAGCGCGTGCCGCCGCCTGCTCGACCTGGACGCGGACCCGGTCGCCGTGGACGAGCAGCTGCGGTCCGACGCCCTGCTGGCCCCGCTGGTCGACAAGGCGCCGGGCCGCCGGGTGCCCCGTACCGTCGACGCCGCCGAGTTCGCCGTACGGGCCGTGCTCGGCCAGCAGGTGTCCACGGCGGCGGCCCGCACCCACGCCGCCCGGCTGGTCACGGCGTACGGCGTGCCGGTCGAGGATCCCGAGGGCGGCCTCACGCACCTCTTCCCGACCACGGAGGCCCTGACGTCACTGGACCCGGAGGCCCTCGCGCTGCCGCGCAGCCGCCGAACCACCCTCACCACACTGGTCGCCGCCCTCGCCGACGGCTCGCTCCGGCTCGGCACCGACAGCGACTGGGACGAGGCGCGCGCCCGGCTCACCGCCCTGCCCGGCTTCGGGCCCTGGACGGTCGAGGTCATCGCGATGCGCGCGCTCGGCGACCCGGACGCGTTCCTGCCGGGCGACCTCGGAGTCCGCCGCTCGGCTGCCGCGCTCGGCCTGCCCGCCACGCCCGCCGCGCTCACCGCCCGGGCGGCAACCTGGCGGCCCTGGCGGGCGTACGCGGTGCAGTACTTGTGGGCGACCGAGGACCACGCCATCAACCACCTTCCCGCCTAGGAAAGTTCACCATGCTCAAGCAACACACCGTGATCGACAGCCCGTACGGACCCCTCACGCTCGTCGCCACCGACGGTCTCCTCAGCGGCCTCTACATGGAGGGGCAGCGCCACCGCCCGGCCGAGGAGACCTTCGGGGTCCCCGACACCCGGCCCTTCGGCGAGGTACGGCGCCAGCTCGCCGCGTACTTCGCCCACGAACTGACTCGCTTCGAGCTGCCGTTGAACCTGGCCGGCACCCCGTTCCAGCGCAGTGTGTGGGCGGAGCTGGAGCGCATCCCGTACGGCGAGACCCGCTCGTACGGCGAACTGGCCGACGCCCTCGGCAAACCGGGCGCCTCACGGGCGGTCGGCCTGGCCAACGGCAAGAATCCGGTCGGCATCATCGTGCCCTGCCACCGCGTCATCGGTTCGACCGGCGGCCTCACGGGGTACGGCGGCGGCCTGGACCGCAAGCAGCGGCTGCTGGTCTTCGAGGGGGCGGCGTCCGAAGTCCCGTCCACGGCAACGCTGTTCTGACGCGCCCTCGGTCGGACGGCCCCGTACAGCCCCCGTACTACAGCCCCCGTGCAGTCCCCTACTCGGACGACTCCGGCAGCTCCTCCAGCACCGGACGCGGGATCCCGGCCGCCCGCAGGACGCGTGCCACGAACTCCGCCTTGCCGTTCGTGTACGCGTTCCTGGCGGACGGATGCTCGCGCGCCAGGCGGGACTTGAGCCGCTCGTACTCCGCCGCCGCCGACGGATCCGCCCGCAGGGCGTCCCGGAACGCGAGCAGCGACGTGGCGCGCGCGTCACCGTGCACGGCGACATGCAGGTGGTGCGTCCGCGCCTCGGGACGCGGGCGCAGGAACCACAACCGGGTGTCGGCGCGCGGGTCGTCCGGCCAGTGGAGCCACCCGTCGGCCGACAGGGCCGCCACCATCGCGGCCCGTGCCTCGCCGTCCAGGGACCGTACCGGCGCCAGTACGTCCACGACCGGCTTGGCCCGCAGCCCGGGAACCGCCGTCGAGCCGATGTGCTCGACCGGCGCGGCCAGCCGGGGCGCCAACAGCACCGCCAGCCGGTCGCGCTGCTCGGCGAAGGCCAGGGGCCACGCGGGGTCGTACTCGGCCAGGGTCACCGCCATGTCGGCGAGCCGGGAGTCCTTGGCCTTGCCGTGCTCAGCCACCGTGGAACCTCTTCAGCAGCGTCGGCAGCGCCGTGCCGATCGGCTCCCGCACGATCTCGTCGGCCCGGTCGTCGTACGGTGTCGGCTCGGCGTTCACCACGATCAGCCGCGCGCCGTGGTCGGCGGCCAGGCCCGCCAGCGAGGCGGCCGGCTGCACCTGGAGCGTCGTACCGACCGCGAGGAACACCTCGCACGCCTTGGCGATCGCCATCGCCTGCGCCAGCACCTCGGGGTCGAGCCGCTCGCCGAACATCACCGTCGCCGACTTCAGGATCCCGCCGCACACCCGGCACGGCGGATCCTCCTCGCCCGCCGCGACCCGCGCCAACGCCTCCTCCATCGGAGCCCGCGCGTGGCACCGGACACAACTGGTCTCCCGTGCGGTGCCGTGCAGTTCGAGCACCTTCCGGGCAGGCGTCCCCGCCCGCTGGTGCAGTCCGTCGACGTTCTGGGTGAGCACCCGGACCGCCGTCCCCGACCGCTCCAGCTCGGTCACCGCGCGGTGGCCGGCGTTGGGCTCCGCCCGCCAGGTGGGACTGTCGGTACGCATGCGCCAGGCGCGCCGCCGGATCTCGGGGTCGTGGACGTACGAGACGTACGTGACGAGCTTCTCGGCCCCGGGATCACGCCGCCAGAGCCCGTTCGGCCCGCGGTAGTCGGGGATGCCGGAATCCGTGGAGATCCCGGCGCCGCTGAGAATCGCGACGAGAGTCATACGGGGAGCGTACGCAGCGCCCGCCAAAGCAGGCGACCCAATTGCCCGGGCACCCCACCCCCACGATCCGGCCCGGGCCGTCCACAAACGCCGCACCCGGGGGCCGGGTGGGCCGGTGAAACCTCAACCCAGCGGCCCGGTGACCGGCGGGCCTGAGCCCGGCGGTTCCTGACACGGCACCCCGTGCACGGTGGCCCGTGCCGCCGCCCGGCACCCGGTGGCCCGAGGCCCTGCTGGCCCGGCACTTGGCGGCCCGGCGCCCGGCGGTGCTCCGTACCGGGCGGCCCAGTGCCCGTTCCCTGCGCCCGACGCCCGACGCCTGACGCCCGACGCCCTGCGGCCCGGTGGCCCGCGCCCGGAGACGCCCAGCCCCCAGCCCCCGCGGCCCCCCGGCCCCTCACCCCACCCGCTTGCCGTTTTCCAGTTCCGCCGTGCCCGTGCCCGCGTCCAAGGCGTCCAGTGCCGCCAGCACGCGACCCGCCAGTGAGCCCAGCAGGTACGTGGGGAGTTCCTCGCGGGTCAGCAGGCGCCAGGACAGCAGTTCCGCCTCCTGGACGCGCACCGCCGCGAGCTGGGCCTCCGTCAGGACGCCGCCGTCGTAGAGGTAGGCCGCGATCGGCGGGCGGGCGGGCCCCTGTGCCCAGTCGACCGCGAGCAGCCGGCCGGGCTCGACGTCGAGGCCGATCTCTTCCAGCGTCTCGCGCCGCGCGCCCTGGCGGGGCGTCTCGCCCGCGTCGGACTCGATGGTCCCGCCGGGCAGCGCCCAGCCCTCCCGGTAGTTCGGCTCGACGGCCAGGACGCGCCCCTCGCCGTCCCTGAGGAGCATGGCCGCCCCGGCGAGAATGCGGGGGAGTCCGGCGATGTACGCGGCGTAGTCGGTGTCCGTCACGGAGGGCAGCGTATCCGGCGGACCCGGGGGCCATGGGCAGAGTGGCACCCGTGCGGATAGGGTCGAAGCGGCGCGACTGCCTGTTCGACAGCAAGGGATATCAACGTGACGGACGGAGCAGTAACCGATACCGCGCGCGTGCTCATCGCGGCGGACAAGTTCAAGGGGTCGCTGACGGCCGTGGAGGTCGCCGAGCGGGTGACGGCCGGGTTGCACCGGACCGCCCCCCACGTGCCGGTCGACACCATGCCCGTCGCGGACGGCGGCGACGGCACGGTGGCCGCCGCGGTGGCGGCCGGATTCGAACAGCGTGAGGTACGCGTCAGCGGACCGCTCGGCCACGAACTCACCGCCGCGTTCGCCCTCCGGGACGGCACGGCCGTCGTGGAGATGGCGGAGGCCTCCGGCCTGTCGCGGCTGCCCGACGGGGTCCCCGCCCCACTGACGGCCGGTACGTACGGCTCCGGCGAGCTGCTGCGCGCCGCGCTCGACGCGGGGGCGCACACCATCGTCTTCGGGGTGGGCGGCAGCGCCACGACGGACGGCGGCGCGGGCATGCTGGCCGCGCTCGGCGCGCGCTTCCTGACGGCAGACGGCACGCCCGTCCCGCCGGGCGGCGGCGGACTGCGGGAACTGGCCACCGCCGACCTCTCCGGTCTCGACCCCCGGCTCGCCCGGACGGACATCGTCCTGGCCAGCGACGTCGACAATCCCCTGACCGGGCCGAAGGGCGCCCCGGCGGTCTACGGGCCCCAGAAGGGCGCGACCCCCGAGGACGTCGAGCTGCTCGACGCGGCCCTCACCCACTACGCCTCCGTCCTGGAGGCCACCCTCGGCTCCCGGGCCACGCGTCTCGCGCTGTCCCCGGGCGCGGGCGCGGCCGGCGGCATCGGCTACGGCGCCCTGGTCGGCCTCAACGCCAGCTTCCGCCCCGGCATCGAGGTGATGCTCGACGTCCTCGGCTTCGCCGCCGCGCTGTCCCGGGCGACGCTGGTCATCACGGGCGAGGGCTCGTTGGACGAACAGACCCTCCACGGCAAGGCGCCCGCCGGGGTCGCCGCGGCGGCCCGCGCGAAGAACATCGAGGTCATCGCCGTGTGCGGCCGGCTGGCCCTGCTGCCGGAGGCTCTCGGCAGGGCGGGCATCAGACGCGCGTACGCCCTCACGGACCTGGAGAAGGACCCGGCGGTGTGCATGGCCGAGGCGGGTCCGCTGCTGGAACGGCTCGCGGAGGACATCGGGAGGGACTTCCTGACGTGAGGGACGCGCAGACTCCCTGAGGTGAGGGACTTCGGGTCCTGAGGCCAGCCCCCGCGTTCGCCGATCGGACGCGGGGGCCGGCCCCGTCATGAGCGCCGTCACCGGGACCGCCAGGGCCGCTGTCAGTGCGGTGTGCGAGAGTCCCCGCATGCTGGAGATCGTGCTGGAGATCGTGGTGGAGACGGACAGGCGGGAGCGGTTCGTCCGGCTGCCCGCGGAAGACCTGGCCGGGCTGGTCCGGCGCATCGGCGGCGAGGGCGACCGGTTCCTGGTCCTCCACCGGATACCCGACCTGCCCGACGTCTTCGCCCAGGTCTGGCACCAGGCCGGCGGGGACTACACGGTGGAGTACCGCGACGGCGCCGCCGACCGCCACTTCCAGGTGATGCTCGACGACCCCGACGCGGTGATCGTGACGCTGACGAGCTGGGCGACGCTCACGGGTTGGGACGATCGAGCGGCCGGCGGCGCCTCCGACCCCGGCTGGACGACGCTCGACATGGGCCCCGCCCCCGAGATCCCGCCGCTCGGCCTCGACGCGCGCGAGCGCGAGGAGCTGGAGACCCGCCTGCGCGAGGTGCTCGCCGGCGGCTACACCACCCGCGCCGAGCTGGCCGAGATCGCCGAGGAGTACCTGGTCACCGCCGACCGCCGGCCCGTGACGCGCGACCAGGCACGCGTCCTGGCCGATCAACTGTGGCTGGAGCGCGTGGCGGAGCAGGCCGACTGGCGGGGCGAGACCGACCCCGAGCGGCTCACCCGCGCCTTCGGGGCGCTGGACCGGGCCGGGATCACCGCCCGCGAGAACTTCACCTGCTGCCGCAGCTGCGGACAGTCCGAGATCGGCGCCGAGGGCGAGCCGGACGCCCGGGGCTTCGTCTACTTCCACACCCAGTGCACCGACTCCGCCGCGGCCGGCCACGGACTGTCGCTGCTCTTCGGCGGCTTCGACGGCTCGTCCGCGACCACGGCGGCGATCGGCCGGGAGGTCGTGGCCGCCCTCGGAGCGGCCGGGCTCCCCGCCGAATGGGACGGCGACCCCACCCGGTCCGTCACCGTCACCCCGCTCGACTGGCGCCGCCGCCTGATCGGGTAGTGGCCCCCCTTCGCGTGTCCGCCCCGCCCCGGCCCGTACGGCACGTATGACTGGACCATGAGCATCAGCTACCGACTGAGGACGATCACCCGCGAGGAGCACCTGGCCTTCGTCCGCGCCAGACCCTCCGCCAGCCACATGCAGGTCCCTTCGTGGGGGGACGTCAAGCCGGACTGGCGGGCGGAAAGCGTCGGCTGGTACGAGGACGGGGCCGGGGACCGGGCCGGCGGCGGGGCCGGGGACGACCGGGCCGAGGGCAGCCTCGGCGAGGCGCGGGATGCCGGACGGATGGTCGGCGCGGGGCTGGTCCTCTACCGGCCGCTGCCCAGGATCAAGCGGTACCTCGCGTACCTGCCCGAGGGCCCCGTCCTCGACTGGTACGCCGACGACCTGGCCGCCTGGCTCACCCCGATGCTCGCCCACCTCAAGGCCCGGCGCGCCTTCTCCGTCAAGATGGGCCCGCCGGTCGTCGCCCGCCGCTGGGACGCCGACGCGCTCAAGGCGGCCGTCGCCGACCCGGCCGCGCACCGGCTGCGGGACGTCACCCCCACCACCACCGACCCCCGCGCCCTGCGGGTCGCCGACCGGCTGCGCGCACTGGGCTGGCGGCAGGGCGAGGACCCGGCCGGGGACGGCTTCGCCGCCGGACAGCCGCGGTACGTCTTCCAGGTCCCCCTCGAAGGACGGTCGCTGGACGCGATCCAGCAGGGCTTCAACCAACAGTGGCGGCGCAACATCAAGAAGGCGGAGAAGGCCGGCGTCAAGGTCGTCCGCGGCGGGTACGACGACCTGCCCGCCTTCTACACCCTGTACCGCGAGACCGCCGAGCGCGACCGGTTCCTGCCCAGGCCGCTGCCGTACTTCGAACGCATGTGGACCGCGCTGACCGCCGAGGACCCCGACCGCATGCGCCTCTACCTCGCCCACCACGACGGGGAGATCCTGTCCGCCGCCACCATGCTCACCGTGGGCGACCACGTCTGGTACTCGTACGGCGCCTCCACCTCCCGCCGGCGCGAGGTGCAGCCCAGCAACGCCGTCCAGTGGCGGATGTTGAGCGACGCCCACGCGGACGGCGCGCGCGTCTACGACCTGCGCGGCATCACCGACACCCTCGACGAGGGCAACCACCTGCTCGGTCTGCTGCGCTTCAAGGCGGGTACGGGAGGCGAGGCCGCCGAGTACCTGGGCGAGTGGGACTTCCCGCTCAACAAGCCGCTGCACAAGGCGTTCCAGCTCTACATGGCCCGCCGCTGAGACCCGCCGCCAGCGCGGGGTCAGCCAGAGGTCAGCCAGAGGTCAGCCCGGGGTCAGCCGGAACGCGTCGAGGGCCAACGTCATCTCGATCAGGTCCCGGGGCCGGGACAGCGACCGGGACGTGAGCTGCTCCAGCCGGCGCAGCCGGTTGAACACCGTGTTGCGGTGGCAGTACAGCCGGGTGGCCGCCCGCCCCGCCGAACCCCCGTACTCCAGCCAGGCGTCCAGCGTCTCCAGCAGGACGGCCCGGTCGGACGGGTCCAGTTCGAGCAGCGGGCCGAAGACGTCCGCGATCAGCCGGGCGGCCAGCTCGGGCTGGCTGACCACCAACGCCGTCGGCAGGCAGGCGTCCAGACGGGCCATCCGCTGGCCGCCCGGCGCGATCGTCCGCAGCGCCGTCTCGGCCAGCCGCCGCGCGAGGCCCAGCTCCGTGAGGCTCTCCACCACCGGGCTGATCCCGCCGGGCCCCGGACAGGGCCGGCCCAGCGCCTCGACCAGCTCGGTCAGGCCCGCCTCCGCCTCCAGCGCCACCACCGCGATCTCGCAGTCGGCCCGCATCCGCCAGAAGAACCGCATGCCCTCCGCGGCGGTGATCCGCTCGAACGGCTCCCGCCCGCCCTGCCGTTCGACCCGGGCCACGACCACCGCGTACCGCCCCTGCTCCGGCAGGTCGAGCCCCGCCGCCGCGCGCGCCGCGACCCCCGGGGCCGCCCGGCCCTCCAGCAGGGCGTCCAGTAACGCCTGCACCCGTTCGTCGCTGCGCCGCTGCATCTCCCGCTCCGTCGTCCGGTACGCCTCCGCGACGGCGGTCGCCTGGAGGTCCACCCCCGACCACATGTGGGACGCCGTGTGCACCAGTAACGGCAGGTCCGCGGGGGCCTGTTCGCCGACGATCCGCAGCAGCTCGTCCCAGACCAGGTAGCCCGCGTGCCGGTAGGCGTGCAGGAGCAGGTCGAGCGCCAGGCCCTGTTCGGCCCGGCGGCGGCCCAGCGCCCTGGCGTACTCCAGGTCCGGCCGGGGCGCGTCGCGCGGCGCGGTGATCGCCTCGATGCCGTACCGCATGGCCCGGTCGATCTGCTGCCAGTGCTCGTCGCGCGGTACGGCCAGGTCGAACTGCAGGGAATGCGCGCGCAGTTCCTCGATCAGCTGGTCGGTGAGGCGTGGTACGCGGTCCAGCAGCGCGCGCGAGGCGCTCTCCAGAACCGACCACTCGCGATCCGTACGCGCTCTGTGGCCACCCATGGCTGGTGAGGATGCCATCGACGGCCCGCCCGGGACAGCCTTCGCGCCGAAGACCTTCCGAACGGTCGTCCGGCGTTGTGCGCGTGCACAACGGGGGCGGTACGCCGCTGGTCATCGGCAGCGATTGTGCGCGGTGTCGTGGACGGTGCCCGTGCCCGGTGTTGTGGTGTGGCTCCGCACGGACGGCCGCCCCCTCGGGCGGCCCGGAGGAACGGAGGCCCAGGGATGACCGCGCTCGAAGTGCGCGCGCTGTCGGTCGGTTACGGTCCGGTGCGGGCGCTGCGCGAGGTCTCCCTCGACGTGCCGCCCGGGCGGATCGTCGCCGTGCTCGGCGGCAACGGCGCGGGCAAGTCCACGCTGCTGCGCGCCATTTCACGCACCCTGGGCTTCCACCGGGGGAGGGCGGGCACGGGCACCGTCCGGTTCGACGGGCGCCCGCTGGACGGGCTCGCGCCGGCCCGGGTGGTGGCCGCCGGGTTGGTCCAGGTGCCCGAGGGGCGGCAGGTGTTCGCCCGGATGACGGTCGCGGACAACCTCCGGGCGGGCGCCCTAGGGGCGCGGGGCGGCCGCAAGGAGGCCGCGGGGACGCTGGCACGGGTACGGGAGTTGTTCCCCGTCCTCGCCGACCGGGCGCACCAGCGGGCGGGGCTCCTGTCCGGTGGCGAGCAGCAGATGCTGGCGCTGGGGCGGGCGTTGATGGCCCGGCCGAAGCTGCTGCTGCTGGACGAGCCGTCGCTCGGGCTGGCCCCGCTGATGGCGGCGCGGATCGCGGAGACGGTCCAGGAGATCAACTCCACCGGTACGTCCGTCCTGTTGGTGGAGCAGAACGCGGCGATCGCCCTGCGCCTCGCCTCGACGGCGTACGTCCTGGAGGTCGGTGAGGTCACCCTCGAAGGGGACGCGGCCGAGCTGGCCGCGTCGGACGAGGTGCGGCGCCGCTACCTGGGCGTGGTCGACGAGACGGCGGCGGCCGACGCGCCCGAGGCGGCCCCGGCCCTGAGGCGGTGGACGACATGACCGACGACCCGCCCCGTAACACCGCCCGGCCCCCGGGCACCGCGCCGCCCGGCGACGGTGGTCCGCCCTCCGCGTCCCCGCCCCGCCTCCCCGCGCTCACCCTTTCCGGCCTCACCGTCCGCTTCGCCGGGCTCACCGCGCTCGACGGGGTGTCCTTCACCGTCGAACCCGGCAGCGTGCACGCCGTCATCGGGCCCAACGGGGCCGGCAAGTCCACCTGCTTCAACGTCCTGTCCGGCGTCTACCGGGCCACCGCGGGCAGCGTCCGCCTCGGCGACACCGAGCTGACCGGCCTCGCCCCGCACCGGATCGCCGCCCTCGGCGTCGCCCGTACGTTCCAGAACCTCGCCCTGCCCCCGCACGCGACCGTCGCCGACAGCATGCTGCTCGGCCGCCACCGGCTCACCCGCGCCGGGTTCCTCGCCTCCGGGCTCGGGCTGCCCTCCGCCGCCGGGGAGGCGCGCCGGCACCGGGCCAGGGTCGCCGAGATCGCCGAGTTCGTCGGCCTCGCCGGTGACCTCGACCGGCCGGCCGGGACCCTCCCGTACGGAAAGCAGAAGCTCGTCGAGCTGGGCCGCGCCCTCTGCATGGAGCCCCGCGTGCTCCTCCTGGACGAGCCCGTCGCCGGGATGACCGCCGACGAACGCCGCCGTACGGCCGCCGTCGTCTCCGGGGTGCGCGACAGCCTCGGCATTTCGATCGTGCTGGTCGAACACGACATGGGGGTGGTGATGCGGCTCGCCGACACGGTGACCGTCCTCGACTTCGGCCGCCTTATCGCGAGCGGCCCGCCCGCGCGTGTCCAGAACGACCCCGCCGTCGTCCGTGCCTACCTCGGCGCGGACGCCGCGCCCGACCCCGCCGACCAGGAGCCGACGCCGTGACCACCTTCATCGAACTCCTCCTCGGCGGCCTCTCCATCGGCTCCGTCTACGCCCTGATCGCCCTCGGCTTCGTGGTCATCTTCAAGGCCACCGAGGTCGTCAACTTCGCCCACGCCTCCCTCCTGCTGGCGGGCGGTTACGTGACCGCCGTCCTCCACGACGACCTCGGCTTCTGGCCCGCCCTCGCCGCCGGCATCGCGGGCGCGGCGGTGGTCGGCTCCGCCGTCGAGTTCCTGGTGATGCGCCGCTACCGGGGCTCCGACCACAGCGTCCTCGCCATCGTCACCATCGGCGTCGACATCCTGCTGACCACCGAACTCACCCGCCGCCTCGGCACGGACGTGCTCGCCCTCGGCGACCCCTGGGGCGACCGCGTCCTCACCTTCGGCGGGGTCACCCTCGCCCAGACACGGGTGGCCGCGTTCGTCGCCGCCGCCCTGCTCATCACCGCGTTCCTGCTGGCCTTCCGCCACACCAGCTGGGGGGTGGCCATGCGCGCGGCGGCCGAGAACCCGACCACCGCCGCGCTGATGGGCGTTCGGCTCGGCCGGGTGTCGCTCTCCGCGTGGGCGGTCGCGGGCGCGCTGGCCGCCGTCGCCGCGCTGTTCCTCACCGTCTTCCCGACCCCCGGCCTCGAACGGGCCACCTCCCTCGCCGCCCTCAAGGCCTTCCCCGCCGCGATCCTCGGCGGGCTCGACTCGACCACGGGCGCCCTGGCGGGCGGGCTGATCGTCGGGGTCACCGAATCGCTCGCCACCGGCTACCAGAGCGATCTGGCCTTCCTGGGCCGGGGGATCGGCGATCTCGCGCCCTACCTGGTGATGGTGGCCGTCCTCCTCGTCCGGCCCGCCGGGCTCTTCGGCACGAAGGAGCCGGCCCGTGTCTGACATCCGGTCATCTGACGTCACGTCAAAGACCCTCAGAGGAAGGCGATCCGGGCTCCTCCGGGTGCCCTCCGGCCCCCGCCCCTACCTCTGGGCCGCCGCCACCGTCGTCCTGCTCGCCCTGCCCTTCTACGCCGACCGCTTCTGGCTCCAGGCGGGACTGTTCGCGATGGCCGCCGCGATCGGCGCCATCGGCCTCAACCTCCTCACCGGCGCCACCGGCCAACTCTCCATGGGGCACGCCTTCTTCCTCGCCGTCGGCGCCTACGGCTACTGCGTCCTCGCCGGTGACGGCCGCGCCGAGAACGGCCACCGGCTCGTCGGCCTCGGCCTGCCCACCTGGCTCGCCGCCGTCCTCGCCGTCCTCCTCGCGGGCCTGGCCGGCGGTCTGTTCAGCCCCATCGCCGGGCGGCTGCGCGGCGCGTACCTGGGCATCGCCACCCTCGCCCTGATCTTCATCGGCCAGCACCTCCTGTTCAACGCCGGTGACCTGACCGGGGGGTTCAACGGTCGCGCCGTCCCCCCGCTGTCCGTCTTCGGCATCACCTTCGACGACACCGAGACCGTCGTGGCCGCCGTCCCCTTCCACTCCTCGGAGAAGCTCTGGTACGCGGGCCTCGCCGCCCTCCTCGCGGGCGGCCTCTTCGCCCGCGGCGTGCTGCGCGGCCGGCCGGGGCGGGCCATGAACGCCGTCCGGGACCACCGCGTCGCCGCCGGCGTGATGGGCGTGCCGGTGGCCCGCTACCGCGCCGCCGTCTTCGTCCTGTCCTCGATGTACGCGGGCCTCGCCGGAGTCCTGCTCGCCCTCCTCTTCCAGCGCACCGTGCCCGACTACTTCGGCATGGTCCTGGCGCTCGAATACCTCGCGATGATCGTCATCGGAGGCCTGGGGACCGTCGCGGGCGCCGTCGTCGGCGCCGCCTTCGTGTCCCTGCTGCCCCAACTCCTCACCCACTACAGCGACAGCCTGCCGCTGGTCTCCGACCCCGGCACCGGAGGCCTCGCCCCCGGCGAGGCCTCCCGCTACCTGTACGGCGCCGCGATCGTCGCGGTGGTCCTGTTCCTGCCCGGCGGTCTCACCCGCCCGACTCTGTCCGCACGGTCCGCACGGTCCTCACGGGAGAAGACATGACCCCATCAGCCCGCCCCACCCTGAAGGGCGGCGCCGCGCTCCTGGCCGCCCTGGCCCTCGCCCTCACCGGATGCAGCGGCAAGGCCACCGAGAAGGACACGAAGAGCGAGGACGCCGGGGGAGTACGGACCGGCGTGGGCGTCACCGCGAAGACCGTCAAGCTCGGCGTGCTCACCGACATGACCGGGGTGTACGCGTCCCTCGGCAAGAGCGTCACCCAGGCCCAGCAGTTGTGGGCGAAGCAGACCAACGCGGCCGGCGGGATCTGCGGCCGTACGATCGAGCTGACCGTCCGCGACCACGGCTACGACCCGCAGAAGGCCGTCGCCGCGTACAACGAACTCGCCCCGGGCGTCCTCGGCTTCGCCCAGTTCATCGGCTCCCCGTTCGTCGCCGCCGTCGAACCCCGCATCGACGGCCAGGACAAGGGACTGGTCCTGCCGCAGGCGTGGTCGGCCTCACTCCTCGGCAGCCCGTACGTCCGGGTGATCGGCGCGACCTACGACGTCGAGACCATCAACGCCGTCGACTACCTCCTCGCGGAGAAGCGCCTCGCCAAGGGCGACAAGCTCGGCCACGTCTACTTCGAGGGCGACTACGGCGAGAACGCGCTGGAAGGCTCCAAGTACGCCGCCCAGCAGGCCGGGTTGACCGTCGTCGAGCAGAAGATCAAGCCGACGGACAACGACATGTCGGCGCAGGTCGCCGCGCTCAAGCGGGCCGGCGTCAAGGCGGTGGTCGTCAGCGCGGGCCCCCGCCAGGCCGCCTCCCTCGTCGGCGTCGCCGCGGCCACCGGCTTCCAGGTCCCCGTCATCGGCAACAACTCCGCCTTCGCGCCCCAACTCCTCGCCACCCCGGCCGGACCCGCCCTGATGAAGGACTACTACGTCGCCTCCTCCACCCTCCCCATCGGCTCCACCGAGGCGGCGCCGGCGAAGCTCGCGAAGGAGTACGCGGCGGCCTACCCCGAGGACGTCCTCGACAACGGGGTCGTCGCCGGATACACCGCCGCGCAGGTCTACGGCGACGTCCTCAAGAAGGCCTGCGCCGCCAAGGACCTCACCCGGGAGGGCGTCGGCAAGGCGCTGCTCACCGTGACCGCATACCGCAGCGGCTTCGGCATCACGCACAACTTCTCCGACCCGGCCGCGCCCTCCACCCGCGAGTCCGTGATCATGAAGCCGGACGACAAGGTCCCCGGCGGCCTGCGCGTGGTCCGCCCCGCCACGGTCTCCCCGGCGGCCGAGTCCTTCCAGGTGGGCGGCTGACCGGGCCCCTCGCACACGGTCCACGCACCACACGGTCCACGCACCACACGGTCTACTGTCGGGGCGTGCGGATACGGAACGCCCGCCCCGACGAGGCCGGGGCCCTCAGCGCGCTGATGCTGCGCTCCAAGGCGCACTGGGGCTACGACGCGGCCTTCCTGGCGGCCTGCCGGGACGAACTGACCCTCACCGCGCACGAGATGGCGGCCCGGCGGGTCGTGGTCGCGGAGGACGCGCGGCCCGGTGAGCCCGTCGGGGTCGCCTCGCTGGAGGGCGAGGCCCCGGACGGCACCCTCGGGCTGCTCTTCGTGGAGCCCGCCCTGATCGGGCGCGGCATCGGCAGGACGCTGTACGCGCACCTCCTCGATACGGCCCGCGCGGCCGGCTTCACCCGGCTGACCGTCCACGCCGACCCGCACGCCGTCGGCTTCTACCGCGCCCTCGGCGCCCGGCCCGTCCCCGGCGGCGGCGCCCTGCCCCGGCTCCGGGTGGAGCTGCCCGCCCGCGCCGGGTGGCTGCACGCCTGGACCGGGGGACGGCGGACCGTGCACCTCGGCAACATCGCCGCGTTCCAGGGCCAGTTCGGCCCGGTGACCCCGGCCGGACTGCGGGCGGCCGGGCACTACGCGTGCCTCGCCGCGCTGATCGGCCCGCACCCGGCCGCCGTGGTGCTGCCCCGGACCGTCCCGGCCAGCTGGGTCGGCCTGCTCGCCCGCCAACTGGCCTGGGAACACGTCGAGATGTACGACGACCTCGGCGACGACCCGGCCGCCGCCGTCCTCGCCCGCCCCGCCCTCGCCGCCCGGCTGCGCGCCCTGGACGCCCCCTTCGTCGCCTGGGGCCACACCACCGCCTCCGCGGAACTGTCCGGCGCCCCGCTCCCGCCGGGCGCCCTGCGCCACGAGTCCAAGCACGCCTCCCACGCCCTCTTCACCGCCCTGGCCCCCGCCCACCCGCACCTCACCGTCCCCGCGCAGTGGCACGCCCCCGGCCGCGCCGCCGCCGCACGCCGCGTCGCCGCGCGGGCGCTCACCGGAGCGGGCAGCGTCGTCAAGACCGAGCACGGCGTGGGTGGTTCGGGCACTCGCGTGGTCACCTCCCCGCGCCACCTGGTGCCCGCGCTGCGCGCGCTGCCGCGCGGACCGCTGCTCGTGGAGGAGTACCTGACCGGCACGGAGCCGCCCAGCGATCCCACGTACGACGGGGTCGTGGACGTGGCGGGCGCGGTGCACACCGTCGGTGTCGGCGCGATGGACGTGCACGGCACGGCCTACCAGGGCGTGACCGTGGGCCCGGGCACCGTGCCCGACCGGGCGGAGGCGACCGCACGGGCCTTCGGCGAGGCCGTCGGCCGGGAGCTGGCCGCGAGCGGCTACCGGGGCTGGTACGACGTCGACTTCGTCGCCGCGCCGGGCGGCCGGCTCGCCCCCACGGAGATCAACCTCAGGCTCACCGGCCCCTCGGTTGCTTTCATGGTGAAGGCCCGCCTGGACGAGACCCGGGGCGGCGCCCACGTGGTGCGTTCCCTCGATCAGATCCCCCTGGGCGCCCGCCTCCCGGACGCCGAACTCATCGCCTGGCTGCGCGACCTGACGGCCGTTGCACCGAGACCGGAGCGGTCCTGCTCCCCTCGATCCCCACCGCCGCCTTCGAACCGGCGCCCTGGATCGGCGTGTTGCTGGCCGCCCGCACGCCGGCCGCTCTCGACGCGGCCGAGGCCCTGGTCCGTACGGCGGCCCAGGATCTCGGCCGGATGTTCACCGATCAGGGGTGAGGCTCCGGGGCCGAACGGCCCGCCCGGCTCCGGGGCGTGGCGTCGAACCGCCGCGCGGTGGCCGGCAGGCACGTCGCGCTACGGGCCGCACGCCCGAGTGGCGTCCGGGCCGACTCCTCGCCGGGACGGGCCGCCGGAGCCCGCGTGCGCGCCGCCCCTACTTCTCCATGGCCCTGGCCCCCGGCGCCCGCCGCACCGCCCACAACGCGACGAGCGCCGCCGCCAGCATCAGCGGCACGTTGAAGGCGTACACGAGCGCCGCCTGACGCTCCCAGTCGCGTTTGGCGGCCAGCCGGTAGAAGTTGTCCTGCGGCCACCACGCCACCAGGAGCCAGACGACCGCCAGGTGCGCCCAGGTGGTCAGCGCCCCGGGACCGCCCCGCCGCACCATCCCGCGCCGCCCGGCCACCAGGAACCCGGCGCCCACGCCGAACGCCACGCCCTCGATGACGTACAGCAGCCCGAAGAGCCCGCTCCACGGCCCGGGGATCCCCGTCCTGTCCGTGGCGCCCGGCCAGAAGACGTCGGTCAACGCGAACGTGAGGAAGCAGGCGACCACCCCCACGACGCCGCCCGCGACGAGGTGCCCCGGCACCCGCTCCCCGCCGTCCCCGCCCTTGCCGACGGCCCGGGAGGCGCCGGCCGGCAGGGGCAGGGGCAGGGCGCCCCGGTCGACCTTCCCCGCCGCGTTCCTGGGCAGCGTCCGCAGCCGGACCACCAGGTCGGGCACGTCGCCGGCCGGGACGAGGCCCGACAGCCGGGCCTTCACGGACGCGACCGTCGGGGTGGTGTCCCCGGCCGGGACGACAAAGGCGACGAGCCGCTGTCCGGTACGGCCCCGCTCGCCCGTGACGACGGCCGCCGCGACCTCCGGGTGACCGGTGAGCGCGGCCTCGACCCGGTAGGTGTCGACCGTCCGGCCCGCGATCGTGACGCGGTCGGCCAGCCGCCCCCGGAACTCCAGCGGCCCGCCCGCCTCCCGCCGCCCCGCGTCCCCCGTCGCGACGGCGTCCCCGCCGCCCGGCGGCGTCAGCACGATCTCGCCCTTGCGCACCTCCGCCGTCCCGCCCGGGTACGGCACCCCGAGGTACGCCACCCGCTCCGGGTCGGCCACCGGGCCGGTCAGCTGCGCGGGCTCGAACCACGTGCCGCACCCGGCCACCTCGGCGGTCCCGTACACCGCGAGCACCCGGGCGCCCGGCACCGGAAGGAGCCCCTGGAGCCGCAGCTGCTCGCCGAGGGGCAGCGGCTCACCACCGACGAGCACCAACCGCAGGCTGCGCGCCCCACCCGCCACCAGCCACGCGGCCCCCACAGGACCAACCTCAGCAACGCTGACACCCTCGACAACCCCAGCCACCCCACCACCAACCGCCCCGACGCCCGCCGCCCCGCCACCGACCGCCCCGCCACCGGCGGATCCGGCGCCGACCGACCCGCCGCCAACCGACCCGCCACCAACCGCCCCGGCGGAGGCGGATCCGGCGCCGACCCGCCCGGCGTCGGCCGACCCGGCGTCAGCGGACCCGGCGGAGGCCCGCCCGCCGCCGACCGCCCCGCCGCCGGCGGATCCGGCGCCGACCCGGCCGGCGTCGGCCTGCCCGGCGCCAGCGGACCCGGCGGACGCCCGCCCGCCGTCGGCCCGCTCGGCTCCCGCCACCTCGCCGGCCCGAGCAGCCGCCTCCGCGCCCGCCCCTGCGGCCACGCCCGCACCCGAGCCCGCGCGCGCCCCCGCGCCCACCCCCAGCACCAGCGCCGCGCCCGAGCACAGTGCCCGTATCCACGCGCCGGTGAACTCCGTCGTCTCCGGCCGCGCGAAGGTCAGCAGCCGGTCCTCCCGCGTGAGCCCGTACACCCCGGCCCACGCGCCCTGCGCGGCGCGCAGCAGGCCGTGCCCGCACGTGACCGCCTTCGCCTCCCCGGTGGTCCCGGCCGTGAAAAGCACGGTCGCCGCGTCACCCGCACCGCCCGCCACAGCCCCGCCCCCGACGCTGCCCGCGCCGACCCCGTCGTTCTCCTCCCCGTCAAGGAGAACCGTGGGCCGCCCCTCGCCGTCGTCCGTCGCCGCCAGCAGCTCCCGGTGCGTGAGGACCGCCCCGGCCCGCACGACCCCCAGCCGCCGCGCGATCTCCCGGCGCGGGGTACCGGGCGCGATCACGGTGTACGCGTACCCCGCCTTGAGCACCGCCAGCATCGCCACCAGCGCGTCGGGCAGCCGGTCGGTGATGACGGCCAGGGTCGCCCCCGGCGGCGGAAGCCCCCCGGCCGCCGCGAGACGGGCCGCCAGCCGGGCCGCCAGCCGGGCGGCCGCGGAGTCCAGCTCCGCGTAGGTGAGCCGGACCGGCCCGGCGATCACCGCCGTGTGCCCGGGCGCCCGGCGGACCTGGTCCTCGAACAGCTGATGTATCGATCCCCCTACCATCCGCTGATCATTCCAGAGCCCGCGGAGGCGTGGAAGGCCACGCACACGAAGGGGCCCGGGTGCGAAAGCACCCGGGCCCCTTCGTGCCGGACCGGTGTCCGACCACGTACCGCTAAGGCAGCTGAGCCGCCCGCGCCTCACGCCGGTTGTCACGGAACGTGTTCACGCGCCGCGCCGTGGCGAAGAGCGGAATGACCGCGCCCGTCACCACCTGGAGCGCGCACCCCGTCTGGAGCAGCAGCTGACCCCCTGGCGCGTCGAACGCCCAGGCCGCCAGCAGCCCCATCGAGACCACGATCCAGCTGAGCATCGCCACCGCGAGCACGCCCCGCGGCTTCGGGTACTCGACCCGGCTCACCATCAGCCATGCCACCCCGATGATCGCGAGGAGCGTCGGGACGAAGGGGAGCTCCAGCAGCACGATCGAGATGACCGTCAGCGCGCCGAACGGGCTCGGCATGCCCTGGAACATGCCGTCCCTGATCGTCACACAGGAGAATCTGGCCAGCCTGAGCACCACCGCGAGCAGCACCACGATCGCCGCCAGGGCCGAGACGCGCTGGTGGGCGTCGTCCGCGACCATGCCGTACACGAGAACGAAGTACGCCGGCGCGAGGCCGAAGCTGATCAGGTCGGAGAGGTTGTCCAGCTCCGCGCCCATCGGCGAGCTGCGGAGCTTGCGCGCCACCAGCCCGTCGAACAGGTCGAAGATCGCCGCGCAGAGCATGAGGATCACGGCCGTGGCGGCGGAGTGCCGCGCCATGCCGCTCTCGTCGCTGCCCGTGAGGTGCGGGATCAGGATGCCGGTGGTCGTGAAGTACACCGCCATGAAACCGCACGTGGCGTTACCGAGGGTGAGGGTGTCCGCTATCGACAGTCTCATCGACAGCGGCATGTCCTCCGCGTCGTCCTCCGCCTGGGCCTCGGCGACCCAGCCGGCCTGCGTCTCGGGATCAATCACGGTCAATTCGAGTCACCCCTGCGGTCGTGGTCTGACCGACCTCGACGGCGACATCGACACCTTCCGGAAGGTAGATGTCGACGCGCGAGCCGAAGCGGATGAGGCCGATGCGCTCGCCCTGTTCCACCTTGGTGCCCTGGGGGAGGTACGGGACGATGCGGCGGGCCACCGCGCCCGCGATCTGCACCATCTCGATGTCGCCCAGCTCGGTGTCGAAGTGCCAGACAACGCGCTCGTTGTTCTCGCTCTCCTTGTTGAACGCCGGGACGAACCCGCCCGGGATGTGCTCCACCGACGTCACCGTGCCCGCGAGGGGGGCGCGGTTCACATGCACGTTCAGCGGGCTCATGAAGATGGCGACCCGGGTGCGCCCGTCCTTCCACGGCATGATGCTCTGCACCACTCCGTCGGCCGGCGAGATGACCCGGGCCTGGGTGATCTCCCGCTCGGGGTCGCGGAAGAACCACAGCATGCCCGCCGCGAGAGCGGTGGCGGGTACGGCGAGAACGGCGGCGCGCCGCGAGTGGCGCGCCCTGACCAGGCTGATCGCGGCGGTGGCGACGGTCGGCAGAAGCCACGGCGATGCTCCGCGCGCGAGGCGGACCCGGCCGCGTGGTGCAGAGGTTTGGCTGTGGGGCATGGATGACCTTCGTAGCGGATGATGCCGCGCTGGCAACGGGGGACGGCGGCTTTACAACGATGGTATCGGTTGCGAGGAGCAACTGAGCAAGCCAGCAGTCGAGTCGAGCGGCTTGAAGCCAGCGGCAGAGGACAACACGGTGTGATCTTCTTCGCGGCAAAATCGACTCAAAAGAGACAATCAGCCCTGGATTTGATACTCCTCCAGCAGTCGGCGCCCAATGATCATTTTCTGGATCTCGGCGGTACCTTCGCCGATCAGCAGCATCGGCGCCTCGCGGTACAGGCGCTCGATCTCGTACTCCTTGGAGAAGCCGTAACCGCCGTGGATGCGGAAGGCGTCCTCGACGACTTCCTTGCAGTACTCGGACGCGAGGTACTTCGCCATCCCTGCCTCCAGGTCGTTTCGTTCCCCGGAGTCCTTTTTGCGTGCCGCGTTGACCATCATCGCATGGGCCGCTTCGACCTTGGTGGCCATTTCGGCCAGCTTGAACTGGATGGCCTGGTGCTGGGCGATCGGCTTGCCGAAGGTGTGGCGCTGCTGGGCGTACGACACACCCAGCTCGAAGGCGCGCTGTGCCACGCCACAGCCCCGCGCGGCCACGTTCACCCGGCCGATCTCCACGCCGTCCATCATTTGGTAAAACCCACGGCCGGTGGTGCCGCCGAGGACCCGATTGGCCGGAATGCGCAATCCGTCCATGATGAGCTCGGTGGTGTCGACGCCCTTGTACCCCATCTTGTCGATCTTCCCGGGGATGGTGAGACCCGGGCGCACCACACCGAAACCGGGCTCCTTCTCCACCAGGAACGTGGTCATCGACCGGTGGGGCGGTGTGCTTTCCGGCTGCCCCTCGTCGCTGCGGCACAACACCGCGACGAGTGTGGACGTACCCCCGTTGGTGAGCCACATCTTCTGGCCGTTCAGGACGTACTCGTCGCCGTCCCTGACCCCCTTGGACGTGATGGCCGACACGTCGGAGCCGAGCGCCGGCTCCGACATCGAGAACGCCCCGCGCACCTCGCCGACGGCCATCCTCGGCAGGAAGGCCTGCTTCTGCTCGTCCGTGCCGTACCGCTCGATCAGGTACGCCACGATGAAGTGGGTGTTGATGATGCCCGACACGGACATCCAGCCCCGGGCGATCTCCTCCACGCACAGCGCGTACGTGAGCAAGGACTCACCCAGGCCGCCGTACTCCTCGGGGATCATCAGCCCGAACAGGCCGAGCTCCTTGAGGCCCTCGACGATCCGCGTCGGGTACTCGTCGCGGTGCTCCAGCTCGGTGGCGACCGGCAGGATCTCCTTGTCGGTGAAGTCCCTGACCGTCGCCAGGATCTCCCGCTGGACGTCGGTCAGCCCGGCCGTCTGGGCGAGTCTGCTCATGGGTCACGTCTCCCGGGGTTCCGGGCGGCCTGGCTGCTCGCCGCCGCGCTCGTCGATGTAGGTCTTCGTCGGCACCATCACCTTGCGGCGGAACACGCACACCACCGTGCCGTCCTGCGTGTACCCCTTCGTCTCCACGTACACGACCCCGCGGTCGCTCTTCGACCGGGACGGTGTGGTGGCCAGCACCGTCGTCTCGCCGTACAGCGTGTCGCCGTGGAAGGTCGGGGCCACGTGCCGCAGCGACTCGACCTCCAGGTTGGCGATCGCCTTCCCCGAGACGTCGGGCACCGACATCCCCAGCAGCAGCGAGTAGACGTAGTTCCCCACCACGACGTTCTTCCCGAAGTCCGTGGTCTTCCCGGCGTAGTTGGCGTCCAGGTGCAGCGGATGGTGGTTCATGGTGAGCAGGCAGAAGAGATGGTCGTCGTACTCGGTGACCGTCTTGCCCGGCCAGTGCTTGTAGACGGCGCCGACCTCGAACTCCTCAAAGGTGCGTCCGAACCGCATCGTTCACGCCTCCGGGATCTCGAACGCGGTGGTACGGCGCATCCCGGCCGCCCGCCCCTTGCCCGCGATCACCAGGGCCATCTTGCGGCTCGCCTCGTCGATCATCTCGTCGCCGAGCATCGCGGAGCCCTTCTTGCCACCCGCCTCCGACGTGTAGTAGTCGTACGCGTCCAGGATCAGTTCGGCGTGGTCGAAGTCCTCCTGCGCGGGCGAGAAGATCTCGTTGGCCGCGTCGATCTGGCCCGGGTGCAGCACCCACTTGCCGTCGTAGCCGAGCGCGGCGGCGCGCCCCGCCACCTCGCGGAACGCGTCCACGTCACGGATCTGGAGGTACGGTCCGTCGATCGCCTGGAGATCGTGGGTACGGGCCGCCATCAGGATGCGCATCAGGATGTAGTGGTACGCGTCCGCGCCGTAGCCGGGCGGCTGTTGCCCGACCACCAGCGTCTTCATGCTGATCGACGCCATGAAGTCGGCCGGGCCGAAGACGATGGTCTCCAGGCGGGGCGAGGCCGCGGCGATCGCGTCCACGTTCACCAGGCCCTTGGCGTTCTCGATCTGTGCCTCGATGCCGATCCTCCCGACCTCGAAGCCCATCGTCTTCTCGATCTGGGTGAGCAGCAGGTCGAGGGCGACGATCTGCTGCGCGTCCTGGACCTTCGGCAGCATCAGGCAGTCGAGGTTGTGGCCCGCGCCCTCGACGACCGTGACGACGTCGCGGTACGTCCAGTGCGTCGTCCAGTCGTTGACCCGGACCACCCGGATCTTGCCCGTCCAGTCGCCCTTGTTGAGCGCGTCGACGATGGTGTGCCGGGCGCCCTCCTTGGCGAGCGGCGCGCACGCGTCCTCCAGGTCCAGGAAGACCTGGTCGGCGGGCAGCCCCTGGGCCTTCTCCAGGAACCGCGGGTTCGAGCCCGGTACGGCGAGGCACGAGCGGCGCGGGCGCAGCCGGTTCACGGGGACCTCGGTCGGGGGGATCGCTGGGGCTGTCATGCGGAGACCTCCAAGGGGTCGGACGGGTCGAGCGGGTCGAGCTTGTTCGCCGTGCGGATCTCGTCGACGATACGGCCGATGATCCGGGTGATCCCGAAGTCCTTCGGGGTGAAGACGGCGGCCACCCCGGCCGCCCTCAGCGCGGCCGCGTCGGCGCCCGGGATGATCCCGCCGACGACGACGGGGATGTCCCCGGCGCCCGCCTCGCGCAGCCGTACGAGCACGTCGGGCACCAGCGCCGCGTGCGAGCCGGACAGGATCGACAGCCCCACGCAGTGCACGTCCTCGGCGAGCGCGGCGTCCACGATCTGCTCGGGGGTCAGCCGGATGCCCTGGTAGACCACCTCGAAGCCGGCGTCCCGCGCGCGTACGGCGATCTGCTCGGCGCCGTTGGAGTGGCCGTCCAGGCCCGGCTTGCCCACCAGCAGCCGCAGCCGCCCCGAGCCCAGTTCCGCGGCCGTACGGGACACCTTGGCGCGCACGGCGGCCAGCGGGGTGCCCTCCTCGGCGCCCCCCGCGACCGGCGCGCCGCCCACCCCGGTCGGGGCGCGGAACTCGCCGAACACGCCCCGCAGCGCCTCCGACCACTCGCCGGTCGTCACCCCGGCACGCGCGCACGCCACCGTCGCCTCCATCAGGTTGCCGGTGCCGGCGGCGGCCGAGACCAGCGCGGCGACCGCGGCCGTCGCCCGCTCCTCGTCCCGCGCCTCCCGCCAGGCCCGCAGCGACGCCGCCACGCGCGCCTCGTTCGCCGGGTCGACCGTCATGACCGCCGTGTCCAGGTCGGCGGTGAGCGGGCTCGGCTCCGTCGACTCGTAGCAGTTGACCCCGACGATCCGCTCCTCGCCCGACTCGATCCGCGCGCGCCGGGCCGCGTGCGAGGAGACCAGCTCCGACTTGAGGTAGCCGGACTCCACGGCCGCCATCGCGCCGCCCATCGCCTCGATCCGGTCCATCTCGGCGAGGCTCTCCGCCACCAGGGACGCCACCTCGGCCTCCACCACGTGCGAGCCCTCGAACAGGTCGGGGTACTCCAGCAGGTCCGACTCGTCCGCCAGGACCTGCTGGATGCGCAGCGACCACTGCTGGTCCCAGGGCCGGGGCAGCCCCAGCGCCTCGTTCCAGGCGGGCAGCTGTACGGCGCGGGCCCGCGCGTCCTTGGAGAGCGTGACGGCCAGCATCTCCAGGACGATCCGCTGGACGTTGTTCTCCGGCTGCGCCTCGGTCAGCCCGAGGGAGTTGACCTGCACGCCGTAGCGGAAGCGCCGCTGCCGGCCGTCCTCGATCCCGTACCGCTCCCGGGTGACCCGGTCCCAGATGCGCGAGAAGGCCCGCATCTTGCACATCTCCTCGACGAAGCGGACGCCCGCGTTCACGAAGAAGGAGATGCGGGCGACCACCTCGCCCCTGCGGGCGTCGGGGACCCGCCCCGACGCGAACACCGCGTCCAGCACGGCGATCGCGGTGGACATCGCGTAGGCGATCTCCTGGACGGGGGTGGCCCCGGCCTCCTGGAGGTGGTAGCTGCAGATGTTGATCGGGTTCCACCGGGGGAGGTGGTGGACCGTGTACGTGATCATGTCGGTCGTCAGGCGCAGGCTCGGCACGGGCGGGAAGACGTGCGTCCCGCGCGAGAGGTACTCCTTGACGATGTCGTTCTGCGTCGTCCCCTGGAGCAGCGAGACGTCCGCGCCCTGCTCCTCGGCGACCACCTGGTAGAGCGCCAGCAGCCACATGGCGGTGGCGTTGATGGTCATCGAGGTGTTCGTGCGCTCCAGGGGGATGCCCTCGAACAGCCGCCGCATGTCGCCCAGGTGCGAGACGGGCACCCCGACCCGGCCCACCTCGCCGCGCGCCAGGACGTGGTCGGGGTCGTAGCCGGTCTGGGTGGGCAGGTCGAACGCGACGGAGAGGCCCGTCTGCCCCTTCGCGAGGTTGCGGCGGTAGAGCGCGTTGGACGCCTCGGCCGTGGAGTGCCCCGCGTATGTCCGCATGAGCCAGGGCCGGTCCTTCGGGCGCCGCGCCATGTCAGTGGACCCCGCCGTGCGCGGCGAGCGGCTGCGCCCGCGCGTCGTCGCGGAACAGGTTGATCGCGTCGAGGTGGCGGGCGCGCAGCTCCTCGTCGCGCACCCCGAGGCCTTCGGCGGGGGCGAGGGCCAGCACGCCGACCTTGCCCTGGTGACGGTTGCGGTGGACGTCGTACGCGGCCTGGCCGGTGTCCTCCAGGGCGTACACCTTCGACAGCGTGGGGTGGATCCTCCCCTTGGCGACCAGCCGGTTGGCCTCCCACGCCTCGCGGTAGTTGGCGAAGTGCGAGCCGACGATCCGCTTGAGCGACATCCACAGGTACCGGTTGTCGTACTCGTGGGTGAAGCCCGAGGTGGAGGCGCAGGTGACGATCGTGCCGCCCTTGCGGGTGACGTAGACACTCGCGCCGAACGTCTCGCGCCCCGGGTGCTCGAAGACGATGTCCACGTCCTCGCCGCCGGTCAGTTCGCGGATGCGCTTGCCGAACCGCTTCCACTCGCGGGGGTCCTGGTGGTGCTCGTCCGTCCAGAACGTGTAGCCCTCGGCGGAGCGGTCGATGATCGCCTCGGCGCCCATCCGCCGGCACAGCTCGGCCTTCCGGTCGCTGGAGACCACACAGATCGGGGTGGCGCCGCCGGCCAGGGCGAACTGGGTGGCGTACGAGCCGAGTCCGCCGCTCGCCCCCCAGATCAGCACGTTGTCGCCCTGCTTCATGCCCGCGCCGTTGCGCGAGACGAGCTGGCGGTACGCGGTGGAGTTGACGAGTCCGGGCGCCGCCGCCTCCTCCCAGCTGAGGTGCTGCGGCTTCGGCATCAGCTGGTTGGACTTGACGAGCGCGATCTCGGCGAGGCCCCCGAAGTTGGTCTCGAAGCCCCAGATCCGCTGCTCGGGGTCGAGCATGGTGTCGTTGTGCCCGTCCGAGCTCTCCAGCTCGACGGAGAGGCAGTGGGCCACCACCTCGTCGCCCGGGCGCCAGGAGTTGACGCCGGGTCCGGTGCGCAGCACGACGCCCGCCAGGTCGGAGCCGATGACGTGGTACGGCAGGTCGTGGCGGCGGGCGAGGTCGCTGAGCCGTCCGTACCGCTCCAGGAACCCGAAGGTGGCCATCGGCTCGAAGATCGAGGTCCAGACGGAGTTGTAGTTGACCGAGCTGGCCATGACGGCCACGAGGGCCTCGCCGGGGCCGAGTTCGGGCACGGGAACGTCGTCGACGTGCAGGGACTCGCGCGGGTCCTTCTCGGCGGTGGGAAGGCCGGCGAACATCTCCGTCTCGTCCTTGTGCACGGTCACGGCACGGTACGAGTCCGGGAGGGGCAGTGCGGCGAAGTCGGCGGGCGTGGAGTCCGGCGACTGGATCGCGTCCAGGATGTCCTTCACGGTGGTGCCTCCGGCGAAGCTGGGGGTGGTGAGGTGCGGGGCCGCGTGCGGCGGTCTGGGGTGGAGGTGGGGCGTCGGCTCCAGAGGTGGCGCGCCGCCGGCCGGAGTGTGACCCCGGACGTGGCGGGTGCTGCTGAGCGGCGCCGGGTGGGCGCGGGGTGCCTGTGACGCAGGCGTCCGGGCGCACAAGCGAGAAGGCTTGCGGGAACAGCCGGACACCTTCAACGTATGGCACGGTGTGACACCTGGCAAGGCACTGGGTGCCAGGTGTTTCTCTCATCTGTCGGTCTCATGGCACGCATGAGCCATACCTACCGCCCGGAATGCGGTGAATATCAGCCGGGTGAGGGGAATGTGCGGTCGAACGTGTGGCGGGGACGGTCCTTCGGGCGGCGGCGCCCGCGACGGGGCGCCCGCTCGGCTACGCGTCCTTCAGTGCCCGCTTGATCGTCCGCATGACCTCGTCCAGCGGCGCGTCGGTGTGCGCCACCGTCACCAGGACGTCCCCGCCGGCACGGGCCGTGACCGCCGGGCGGTCGGTCCTGCCGCCCATCGACAGGCCCGCGCCGATGCCCGGGCCGAACGTGTCGCGGACGATCGCGAAGGCGTGGTCGAGCTGCGCCTCCACGTCGCCCTGGCCGCCGGCCCGCAGCCACCGCCGCAGCACGTGGTTGTGGGCGGTGACGACCGCCGACGCGGCCACCTCCGCCAGCAGCGGGTCGTCGTTGCCGTCGGTGTGGTCCAGCTCGTCGAAGTGACCCAGCAGGTAGCGCGTGAACAGCCGCTCGTAGCGGGCCACCGAGGCGATCTCCCGCTCCCGCAGGGTCGGCACCTCGCGGGTGAGGCGGTAGCGCTCCACGGAGACCGCGGGCGACGCCGCGTACATCCGCATGACTTCCTTGATGCCCCGGCAGACCGTGTCGAGCGGGTGCTCGTGGGACGGCGCCGCGTTCAGGACCGCCTCGGCCCGCACGAGCGTGTCGTCGTGGTCGGGGAAGATCGCCTCTTCCTTGGACCGGAAGTGCCGGAAGAAGGTCCTGCGCGCCACCCCGGCCGCGGCGGCGATCTCGTCGACCGTCGTCGCCTCGTACCCCTTGGTCGCGAACAGCTCCATGGCCGCGGCGGCCAGCTCGCGGCGCATCTTCAGCCGCTGCGCGGCCGCCTTGGTCCCTGAGGCGCTCTCGGGAGCGTCGGACCTGGGGTTCTTACGGGACGACTCGGCGGACGGCGACATGAGGTGAACGTACTGCATCGACGCGGGGGAGCGCGCCCGCGGGCGCGCCCCGCCGCTCCGGGTCAGCGCGCGGCGTGCGCGCGGAAGCCGCGGCCCGACTTGCGGCCCAGGCAGCCGGCCGCCACCAGGTGCTCCAGCAGGGGCGCGGGAGCCAGGCCCGGATCGCGGAACTCCCGGTGCAGCACCCGCTCGATCGCCAGCGAGACGTCGAGACCGACCACGTCCAGCAGCTCGAAGGGCCCCATCGGGTAGCCCCCGCCGAGCTTCATCGCCGTGTCGATGTCGTCGGGGGTCGCGTAGTGCTCCTGGACCATCTTCACGGCGTTGTTCAGGTACGGGAACAGCAGGGCGTTCACGATGAAGCCGGCCCGGTCGCCGCAGTCCACCGGGTGCTTGCGCAGCCGCGCGCACACCTCATGGGCGGTGGCGCGGACGTCGTCGGCCGTCAGGACGGTACGGACCACCTCGACCAGCTTCATCGCGGGCGCCGGGTTGAAGAAGTGCAGCCCGACGACGTCCTGGGGGCGCGAGGTCGCCCGGGCGCAGGCGATGACCGGCAGCGAGGAGGTGGTCGTGGCGAGGACCGCGCCGGGGCGGCAGACCTTGTCGAGCACGCCGAAGAGCTGCCGCTTCACCTCCAGGTCCTCGGCGACGGCCTCGACCGCGAGGTCCACCCCGGAGAACGCGTCGAGCGTGCCGGCCGGGCGGATCCGCGCCAGGGCCTCCCCGCGCGCCTCCTCCGTCAGCCGCCCCTTGGCGACCGAGCGGGCCAGGGACGCGGCGACCCGGTCCTTGGCACCCCGTGCCTTCTCGGTGCTCCTGGCCGCCAGGACGACGTCGTACCCGGCCTTCGCGAAGACCTCCGCGATCCCGCTCGCCATCGTGCCGGAGCCCGCGACGCCGACGGACCCGACGGCCCGGCCCGCGACCGGGCCCGGGCCGTCCGCCGGGGTGAGGGCGTCGGGGACGGCCGTGGCGCTGCCCGGCTCCGCGTACGTGTAGAAGCCGCGGCCCGCCTTGCGCCCCGTCAGGCCCGCCGCGCCGAGCTGGCCGAGGACGGGGGCGGGCGCGTGCAGCCGGTCGTGGGACGCGCTGTACATCGCCTCCAGGACCGTGCGCGCGGTGTCGATCCCGATCAGGTCGAGCAGGGCGAGCGGGCCCATCGGCAGGCCGCAGCCCAGCCGCATGGCCGCGTCGATGTCGGCGCGGGAGGCGTAGCCCGACTCGTACATCGCGGCGGCCTGGTTGAGGTAGCCGAAGAGGAGGCCGTCCGCGACGAAGCCGGGGCGGTCGCCCACGGCGACGGGCTCCTTGCCCAGGTCGCGGGCGAGGGCGGTGACCGCCTCGACCGCTCGGGGCGAGGTGAGGACCGAGGACACCACCTCGACCAGCTTCATCGCGGGCGCCGGGTTGAAGAAGTGCAGGCCGAGGACGCGCTCCGGGTGCGCGGAGTCGGCGGCGAGGCGTGTCACCGACAGCGCGTTCGTGCCCGTCGCGAGGATCGTGCCGGGAGTGACGATCCCGTCCAGCTCCCGGATCACCTGCCGCTTGGTCTCGTACGACTCCGGCACGACCTCGATGACGAGCGCGGCGTCGGCGGCGGCGCGCAGGTCGGAGAAGGTGCGCAGGCGCGCGAGGACCGTGCGCCGCTCCTCGTCCGTGAGGCGGCCGCGCTCCACGGCCCGCGCGGTGGACGCCTCGATCGCGGCCACGGCCCGGCCGGCCGCCGCGTCGCTGATGTCGATGCCGATCACCTCGCGGCCGGCCCGGGCGAGGGTCTCGGCGATGCCGGTGCCCATGGTGCCGAGGCCGACCACGGCGACGGTGGGGAGGAGGGGGCGGGGCAGGGGCGTCGGGGTGTCCGAGGGGATGTCCATGAGGGACTCCAAGGGGAAAGGGGTGACGACTGGGGTGGCGGCACGGCACGTACAGGTGCTCGGTGGCCGCCGGGGGCCGACGCGCTGCGGCGCGCGCGGCGGATGCGGGTCGCGGAGAGGGGCGGCGGGCTCTGTTCCGGAGCCGCGCCGTGTCTGGAACCGACAGCACTCGCGATGGCTGCGTCACCAGGCCACGCGAGTCGCGGGGGTTTCCCGCTCATCTGAGGTTAACCGACGGGTAACGAGCGCGCCAGACCTGGGCGGGGACCGGATCCGGGCGGGCCTTCAGGACCTATCCTCTTCGTCATGGATGAGCGCCATGGATGAGGACTTCCGCTCGCTCGCGGACCGGGTGCGGGACGAGTCCGGTGGGTCCGCCGCGTGCGAGCGGCTCCTGACCACCGGGGACCACGAGGAGCTGGCCGGGGTGCTCGTGGAGCGCGAACGGCCGCTGTGGGCGCGGGAGATCGCCGCGTTCCGGCTGGGGTGCGGGGGAGACCGGCGGGCGTTCGAGGCGCTGGTGCTGCTGCTCAACCACCGCGATCCGGAGCGCTGCGTGAGCGCGTCGTACGCGCTGGCGCGGCTGGCCGACCCGCGCACGGCCCGCGCGGCGGCGGCCCTGGCGACGAACACGCTGCGCACCGCGTACGCCCTGCACCCCGTACGCCTCCTCACGGAGCTGGACGCCCCCGAGTCCGTACCCGTGCTGATCGCCACCCTGGAACGGCTGTCCGCCCCGGACGACCCGCACTGGCGGGTGGCCCTGGCCTGCGTAGAGGGCCTGCACCGCCTGGCCGACCCCCGAGCCCGCCCCTCCCTGGAAGCGGCTCGCACCCACCCCCGCCTGACGGCGGCGGCCACGGCGGCGCTGACGTCCCTGCCGTAGCCGCTCGCGGTCGGCGTTCGTCCTCGCTCGGACCGTGGCGGTTACCGGGGGGTGTCCGCCGGGGTGGGGACGATGGCGAATGCCTCGATCTCCACCAGGAGTTCGGGGCGGATCAGGGCCGCGACCTGGAACGCCGAGCTGGCCGGGGGGCGTTCCGGGGCGATCACCGCGTCGCGGGCCTCGCGGACCGCCGGCAGGTGGGCCACGTCCGTCACGAAGAACGTCAGCTTCACGACGTCGTCGAACGTGGCGCCCGCCGCCGCCAGGCAGCGGCGCAGGTTCTCGAACACCTGGCGCGCCTGGGCCGCCGCGTCGCCCACGCCCACGATCCCGCCGGCCTCGTCGAACGCGCACTGGCCGGAGACCGCGACGAAGCGGCCGGTGCCCCAGACGACGTGGCTGTAGCCGTTGCCGGGGGCGACCCCGTCGGGGGCGGTGACGTGGGTGAGGTGTGTCGTGGGGGTGAGGGGGGCTTCGGGAGTCATGGGGCCATTGTTTCCCACCACCCCCCGCTCAGTAGCCGGTCGGCCGCACCACACCCGTCTCGTACGCGAACACCGCCGCCTGCGTCCGGTCCCGCAGGCCCAACTTGACCAGGATCCGGCCCACATGGGTCTTCACCGTCTGCTCCGCCACGACGAGCCGCGTCGCGATCTCCGCGTTCGACAGGCCCTGCGCGATCAGCGACAGCACCTCCGTCTCCCGCTCCGTCAGGGCGCCGACCCGGTCCCCGCGCGGCGCGCGCGGGGCCGCCGTCACCCGGGAGAACTCGGCGATCAGCCGCTTGGTGATGTTCGGCGCGAGCAGCGCGTCCCCGGCCGCCACCACCCGTACCGCCCGTGCCAGTTCCTCCGCCGACGCGTCCTTGAGGAGGAACCCGGACGCGCCCGCGCGCAGCGCCTCGTACACGTACTCGTCCAGGTCGAAGGTGGTGAGGACGAGCACCTTCACGTGCGGCGGCCCGCCCGGGCCGGTGAGGCGGCGGGTCGCCTCTATGCCGCCCAGTTCCGGCATCCGGATGTCCATCAGGACGACGTCCGGGTCGAGTTCGGCGACCTTCGCCAGCGCGTCGAGACCGTCCACCGCCTGGCCCACGACCTCGATCCCGTCCTCGGCGTTCAGCAGCACGGTGAAGCCCTGACGCACCATGACCTGGTCGTCCGCGACGAGCACGCGGATGGGCGCCGGCGCGGCCGGTGGTGATGTCATGTGGTTTCCTCCGTGCGGATCGCGGGCTCCTCCGTCGGCAGCGTCGCCGTCACCTCGTACCCGCCGGCCGGCGTCGCCCCGGTGACCAGTTCACCGCCCAGCATCGCAGTGCGCTCCCGCATCCCCAGCAGCCCGTGCCCCGCGTCCGTGGCCGGCGGCGCGGCGGCCCGCGCGGGAGCGCCGTTCACGACCCGCACCACGACGCAGGACGGCAGGTACCCGATCTCCACCCGCACCCCCGCCCCCGGCGCGTGCCGCATCGCGTTGCTCAGCGCCTCCTGCACGATCCGGTACGCCGAGAGGCCGACCCCGGGGGCCAGCCGCCGCCGTTCGCCGGTGATCGCCGTCGTGACCGCGAGCCCGGCCCTCCGTACCGTACCGATCAGCTCCTCCAGCCGGTCCAGCGTGGGCTGCGGCGCGTGCCGCGCACGCTCCGACAGCGTGTCCTCGGAGCGCAGCACGCCCAGCACCCGGCGCAGTTCGGTGAGCGCGTCGACCGCGTTCGCCCGAATGCCGGCGAGGTTCTCCCGCAGCTCCTCGGACGGGTGGTCGACCAGGTGCGGCGCGACCTGCGCCTGGATGGAGATGACCGACATGTGATGGGCCACCACGTCGTGCAGCTCGCGCGCGATCCGGTTGCGCTCCTCCAGGAGCGTGCGCCGGGCCCGTTCGTCGGCGGTGAGGCCGGCCTGGACGACCAGTTCGGTACGGGCCACCCGGCCGCCCCGCAGCGCGGCGCCCACCACCACCGCGACGGTCAGGACCGCGGCGGCCCGCGTCACGTCCCCGTTGTGCGCCGTGCTGACGAACAGCCCGCAGCCCGCGCCCGCCAGAAGGCTGACCGCCAGCGCCTCGCACGCGACCCGGGGCCGCAACCGCAGCGCCAGCAGGAACAGCACCCCGGCCTGGAGGGCCATCCCCTCCCCGGTCCAGGGGTACAGCCCGTCCCGGCCCAGGCCCGACTCCGTGGTGAGCGCGACGACGACCATGACCAGCGTCACCACCCACCACGCCGGTACGGGCCGGAACACGGCGGCCACCAGCGCCGCCCCCTGGAGCACGCCGAGGAGCGTGCCGTACGCCGGGTCGAGCCCCGACCCCCAGATGAGGCCTTCGACCCCCATCGCGCCGACGAACACCGCGCAGATCACCGTCACGAGCACGACCACCGGCTGCCAGTCCCGCCACCCGGGCCGCTCCGCCCCCGGCCCGGGAGCGAACGCCCGCGCCCCCAGGAGGTCTTCACGAAGGTGACGCGGGACCGCGCGCAGCGCCGCCCCCAGCCGCCCCACGGGCGTTCTTCCCCCGGATCCCATGGGTGTCCTCTCCCTAGACATGTCCGGCCTCCGCCCGGTGGCGGGTGGCCCGTCGTCCCCCGCGGACGACTTCCGTCCGGCCGCGCGCCCGCTGTTCATGGCCGCGGAACGCCATCCAACAGACCAGCAGCGCCGCCGCGAACACCGGGAGCCACGCGAGCCGCGCCAGTACCCAGCCGGGACCGTCCGGCACGGTGTGCAGGCCGGGCAGCGGGCGGCCCGCGAGCAGACCGGTCGCGGTGACGGCCAGCAGCGCCGTCTGGTGCCACAGGAACAGCGTCATCGCGGAGAGATTGGCCAGTGCCACCGCCGCCCAGAGCGCCGGCCGCGCGCACGCCCGCCGCAGCGGGTCCAGGAGGAGCAGGGCCGCCCCGCACTGCGCGAGCCCGAAGGTCACGGCCGCCAGGGTCGGCGGGTCGAGGTTCGAGACCGGGGCGCCCGGCACACCGACCATGGACGCCGGGTAGCCGGCGCACAGGACGAGCAGCGCGGTCGCCGCGCAACCGCCCACCAGCAGCACCCGCGCGGCCACGCGGCCGTTCAGCTCGCCGCGGGACCAGGCCGCGCCCAGGCAGTACGGGACGAGCCAGGCCGCCGGCAGGTTGACCCAGCCGAGCCACGCGGGCCCGCCGAGCGCGAACCGGACCAGGTCGACGTGCAGGACCACGGCGAGCGGCCACAGCGGGTGCAGCCGCGCGACCAGCGGGGTCGCCGCCGTCAACGCCATCAGGACCAGCAGGAACCACAGCGGGGACAGCACCAGTCGCAGCAGCGCGTACACGGTCGGCGGGCTCACCCCGGAGACCAGCATCACGGCCGCCGCCACCGTCCACACCCCCAGCACGGCGGTCACCGGCCGCCACAGCCGCGCGGTCCTGGCGCCGAGCCACTGCCCGTACGTGGTGCCCCGGGCGCGCGCCGACGCGTAACCCGGCGCGGCCACCCGGCCGCAGACGACGAAGAAGACCGCGAGGGTCTGGAACAGCCAGGAGACCGGGGCCAGTCGGGGCATGTCCCGCAGCGGGCTCGCGGCGCGCACCGTACCGCTGTCGGTGACCAGGGCGGTCACCAGCCAGTGGCCGAGCACCACACCGAGGATGGCGAGCGCGCGCAGGGCGTCGGTGGCCCGGTCACGGCCGGGCGGGGTGGCGGCCTCGATCCGCCGCACGAGGTCACGCACGCCCGGCCTCCCCGGCGTGGGTCGCGGCCGCGGTCGTTCGCCCGGGGCCGTCCGCCGCCGACCCCCCGGACGCGTCCGCCGCCGTCCGCCCGGCGGCTATCCGGGCCAGGTTCCGCAGCGACACCGACCCCGGCCGCAGATAGCCGCTGTGGGCCGCCCCGCCCGCGTCGAACACCCGGGCGCCGAACGCCTCCGACACCGGATCCCCGCCGAACCCGACCGTCACGCACGGCAGTCGGAGCCGCCCGTGGGGCACCAGGTCGATGTGGTCGGCGGAACCCCGCCCCGCCCAGACGGTGGCCCGGGTGCGCAGCGCGGCGGCCCGGTCGACGCCGGTGCCGGGGCTCCCGTACAGCACCAGGTCGGCGACCGGCAGGCCCGGCGCGGCGCGGGCGCAGACGACCGAGCCGTACGAATGGCAGAGCAGCGACAGCCGCGCGGCGGGCGCGGCGGCGGCCAGCGCGCCGACGAACGACCGCAGCCCGGGCGCCGCTTCGTCGGCCCGGCCGGTGGTCAGTACGGCGGTGCTCACCGTGGCCGGGGTCCGGTAGCCGAGCCAGGCGATCACGGCGGCCCCCGCGCCCATCTCCGCCCGGAGCGCCGCCGCCCCGGCCCCGAAGCGCGCGTAGTGGTCGAGGCCGGTGTCCGAGCCGGGCACCAGCACCGCGATCCGCCGGGCGTGGGCGAGGTCGCCGTACACCTCGGCGGTACGGCCGCCGTCGCGGCCGTCGAACGAGAGGAAGTGCCGCGCGGGGTCCGCCAGGACACGCAGCGCCCTGGCCCGTACGTGATCGCCGTGACCGGCCGCCACGCGCCCGGCGGCCCGGATCCCGGCCCGGTTGACGGCGTACCGCGCGTCCAGGGCGGCGGGCGTCAGGTGGCCCCGCAGCGGTGCGAGGGCGGCCGGGACGGGCGCGGGGACGGCCGCCGGGCGGGCCGCGCCCGACACCGGCACCGCCACCGAGGCGGTGACGAGCGCGGCGAGCAGGGTGCGGAGCGTGCGCGGGGAGAGGCCTGTGCGGGGCCGTGACGCCATGGGAGAGGACCTTCCGTACCGGGTGGTGTCGTGCTTCCGGTACCGAAGTTAGGGATCACACCGTGTCGTTCGCGTCCCGCCGGGGAGCTCACCTCGCGGGTGGCTCCCAGGTATGACGGGTAGGGGGTACGGCCCGCACGGGCGGGGCGCGAGTCCCCTCACAGCAGCGTCAGCTGGGTGCCTTCCGGCTCCGGGTCCGGCAGCGGCGCGGCCCCCCGGTGGTTGCCCGGCCTGGTCAGCCCCATCGACGTGGCCGCGCCCCGGGGGCCGATGCCGAACGAGTCGGCCAACTCGTGGACCTGGCGCGTGATCCGCCGCTGGTACCACTTCGGGGCGTACGCGCCCTCCGCGTACATCCGCTCGTACCGCCCCACCAGCTGCGGGTGGTGCTGCCCCAGCCACTCCATGAACCACTCGCGCGCCCCCGGCCGCAGGTGCAGCACCAGCGGGGTCACCGAGGTCGCCCCGGACGCCGCTATCGCCCGTACCGTCGAACGGAGCTGCTCGGGGCTGTCGCCCAGGAACGGGATCACCGGAGCCATCAGCACCCCGCAGCCGATCCCGGCGTCCGTCATGGCCCGTACGACGTCGAGCCGCCGCTCCGGGGAGGGGGTGCCCGGTTCGACCGTGCGCCACAGCTCCTGGTCGGTGAAGCCCACCGAGACCGAGACGCCGACATCGGTGACCGAGGCCGCCTCGCGCAGCAGGTCCAGGTCGCGGAGGATCAGCGTCCCCTTGGTGAGGATGGAGAAGGGGTTGGCCCGCTCACTCAGGGCCGTGATGATCCCGGGCATCAGCCGGTAGCGGCCCTCCGCCCGCTGGTAGCAGTCGACGTTCGTGCCCATCGCGATGTGGGCGCCCTGCCACTGGCGTGAGGCCAGCTTGCGCCGTACCAGCTCCGGGGCGTTGATCTTGACGACGATCTGGGAGTCGAAGCCCAGGCCGGTGTCGAGGTCCAGATAGCTGTGGGTCTTGCGGGCGAAGCAGTAGACGCAGGCGTGTGTGCAGCCCCGGTACGGGTTCACCGTCCACTCGAACGGCATGCGGGAAGCTCCCGGGACCCGGTTCACGATCGAGCGCGCGCGGACCTCGTGGAAGGTGATGCCGCGGAACTCGGGGGTGTCGAAGGTGCGGGTGGTGACCGCGTCCGTACCGAAGAGCGCGATGTCCCCGGCGGGCCGTGCGGTGGACGGCCCCTCGGCCAGATTGTCCCAGCGCATGGAGTACCTCCTCGGTAGTGCTGTCTCCACAATAGAACACGTGTTCGCTCGATAGTCGAACGGATGGTCGAATCGATCCCGGATTTGGGCGGGTGTACCGGAGGGTGGTTGGCTGGCCGCACCCCAACCGAGAACCGAGTGCTGGAGGAAGCGCCATGGCGCAGGTCGAGGCCACGACGGAGCGGATCATCGCGGCGAAAGCGGACACGGTGTTCGACGCGCTGGCCGATTACCAGGACACCCGGGCGAAGCTCCTGCCCGCGCACTTCAGCGAGTACGAGGTGAGGGAGGGCGGCGACGGCGAGGGCACCCTCGTCCACTGGAAGCTCCAGGCCACCAGCAAGCGCGTCCGCGACTGCCTGCTGGAGGTGACCGAGCCCAGCGACGGCCGGCTCGTGGAGAAGGACCGGAACTCCTCGATGGTCACCACCTGGACCGTCACCCCGGCCGGCGAGGGCAGCTCCAAGGCCGTCGTCACCACTGTCTGGGACGGCGCCGGCGGCATCGGCGGCTTCTTCGAGCGGACCTTCGCCCCCAAGGGCCTCGGCCGGATCTACGACGAGATCCTGGCCAAGCTCGCGGCCGAGACCGAGAAGTAGGCCGCCCGAAAGGCCTGAACGGCCTGAACCGCCCGACCCCGGGGGCCGCCCCGGGGTCACCGGTTCGAGTGGATTTCCCCGCGACGCCGTTGCCCGCGCCCCGCGCGACGCCTCACGGGAAAGCCCCTGATGAGCGCCCCGGTGCGCCCCTTTCCCCCCAACCCGCCCTCGTCCCAAGCCCCTTCGGCCCGGCGATTCCCGCTTGCTCCTGGTTGGCGAGCAATGCGAAGAATGACGCCGCGCAGGTGCGACGAGGGGAGCAGTACGTGGGCGGGATCACGCTGGTGAAGGACGCGGGGCAGGCCACCGCGCCCGCCCGGGACCGGGCGGCGGGCGGCCCGCCGCCCCCGGGCCCCGCCACCGGCGGCGCGCCGCCGGCCGAGCCGCTGAGCCCCCGCCGGGTCCGGCTCGTCTTCTTCGGGCTGATGCTCGCCCTGCTGCTCGCCGCGCTGGAACAGATGATCGTGGCGACCGCCCTGCCCAAGATCGTGGGGGAACTCCACGGCCTGGAGCGGATGTCCTGGGCGATCACCGCGTACCTGCTGACCTCCACGATCGGCCTGCCGATCTACGGCAAGCTCGGCGACCTCTTCGGCCGCAAGGGCGTCTTCCAGTTCGCGATCGTCGTGTTCGTCATCGGCTCGGCCCTGGCCGGCTGGTCGCGCACGATGAACGAGCTGATCGCCTTCCGGGCCGTCCAGGGCATCGGCGCGGGCGGCCTGATGATCGGTGTCCAGGCGATCATCGCCGACATCGTGCCGCCCCGGCAGCGCGGCCGGTTCATGGGGCTGATCGGCGGCGCGTTCGGCCTCGCGTCGGTGGCGGGACCGCTGCTCGGCGGCTTCTTCACCGACCACGCGTCCTGGCGCTGGTGCTTCTACTTCAACGTGCCCTTCGGCCTGGTCACCCTCGCCGTGGTGTCCGTCGTCCTCAAGCTCCCCAAGCCCACCACCCGGGGCCGGCTCGACATCCTCGGCGCGCTGATGCTCGCCGCCGCCTCGACCTGCCTGGTCCTGCTGACCAGTTGGGGCGGCACGGAGTACGCGTGGGGCTCCCGCGTCATCGTCGGACTCGCCGCCGGCGCGGTCGGAACGGCCGCGCTCTTCCTGCTCGTCGAGCGCCGCGCGTCCGAACCGATCATCCCGCTGCGGCTGTTCCGCGACTCCGTCTTCAACCTCACCGGCCTGATCGGCGCGGTGGTCGGGGTGGCGCTGTTCGGCGCCGCCAGCTACCTGCCGACCTTCCTCCAGATGGTCGACGGCGCCAGCGCCACCGAGTCGGGACTGCTGATGCTGCCGATGATGGGCGGCATCGTCGTCGCCTCCGTCGTCTCGGGGCAACTCATCAGCCGTACCGGCCGCTACCGGGTCTACCCGCTGCTCGGCGGCGCGATCTCGGTCGTCGGCATGTGGCTGCTGTCCCGGCTGGAGGCCGACACCTCCCGGCTCGAATGCGGCATCGCCCAGGCGGTGTTGGGCCTCGGCATCGGGCTGGTGATGCCCGTCCTCATCCTGGCCGTGCAGAACGCGGTGCCGCCCTCCGACCTCGGCACCGCCACCAGCGCCAACAACTACTTCCGGCAGATCGGCGGCAGCGTCGGCGCCGCCGTCTTCGGCACGCTCTTCGCCAACCGGCTCACCGACGCGCTCGCCGACCGGATCCCGGCGGGCGCCGGACTGCCGAACCCGCACGCGATCACCCCGCAGATGGTCCACGCGCTGCCGCCGGCGACGCGGGACCACTACATCCAGGCGTACGCCGACGCGATGCCGCGGATCTTCCTCTACCTCGTGCCGGTGCTCGTCCTCGGCACGGTGCTCGCCTTCTTCCTCAAGGAGAAACCGCTGGTGTCCCACAACGCCCCCGCCGCCGAGACCTCCGCCGTCCCCACCGCGCGCGCCGCCGCGAACGGCGCCCCGCTCGCCGCGCCGTCCCCGTACGTCTCGGGAGTGGCCGTCTGCGGCACCGTGCAGCACTACGACGGCAGTACGGTCCCCCGGGCCGCGCTCACCCTCATCGACGTCCAGGGACAACAGATCGGGCGCGGGGCCAGCGGCGAGGACGGGCGGTACGCGCTGAGCGTGCCCGGCGCCGGCTCGTACGTGATGATCGCCGCGGCCGGCGGCCACCAGCCGCAGGCCGTCACCGTCACCGTCGGCGAACGCCCCGTCGAGCTGGACGTGGTCCTCGGCGGCGCCGGCCGCCTCGCCGGCGCGGTCGTCACCGCGGACGGCACCCCGGTGCGGGACGCCGCCGTGACCCTCACCGACGTACGGGGCGACGTCGTGGCGTCCACCCGCAGCGGGCGCGAGGGCGCCTACGTCATCGGCGAACTGGTGGCGGGGGAGTACACACTCGCCGCGAGCGCCCCCGCCTTCCGCCCGGCCGCGCTCCCGGTCAGTGTGCAGTCCTCCCGCGAGACCCGGCAGGACATCGAGCTGGCGGGCGGGGCGGTGCTGCGCGGTACGGTACGGGCCGGGGGCGGCCGTCCGGTCGAGGACGCCCGCGTCACGCTGCTCGACGCGGCGGGCAACGTGGTCGACACCCTCACCACCGGCGCCGACGGAATGTTCCGCTTCGTGGACCTCTCGTCGGGCGAGTACACGGTGATCGCGGCGGGTTATCCGCCGGTCGCCACCGTGCTCCAGGTCGCGGGCGGCGGGCGCACCGAACGCGACCTCCAACTGGGCCACGAGGACTGAGACGGGCCCCGGGGAAGACCGTTGAAAGACTGACTGAATTTCAGTCAATTCCACGGCGTGCGCGGGCGCACCACCTATTAGTTCATTGCCCGGCGCATCCCGTGTGCGGGGCCGTACCGTGGTGGGCGGAGCCGCAGATCCTGGCGGCAGGGAAGGAGCCTTCCAGCCATGGACAGTGGTGTTCCGCCGGGGCCGCCGCAACAGCCGCTCGCAACGGCAGGCCGGATTCCGCTCGCCGTGGTCGTCGTGGACCGTGACGGCCTGGTGTCGCACTGGTCGTCCGGTGCGGGGCGGCTTTTCGGCCATTCCAAGGACGAGGCCGTGGGCCGGTCCGCCAGCGATCTGATGCCGGTGGCCGGCGCACTCGCCGCCGACGAGCCGGGTCTCGCGCACGGGGACGGCGGTGAGAGCCGCGCGACGTTCGACGGACACGACGAACTGGGGCCCGACCTGCACACGCGCGGCTCGTACCCGACGTCGGGGCGCGCGACGCTCTCCGAGGACGGGCGCGAGCGGCTCGACGTGCTGTGGTGGGCCTACCCGCTGGTCGGTCCCGGGCCCGGCCGCCATCTCGTCCTCGCCGCCGACGCCGCCCAGTTCCGCGCCGGCGCCGAGGGCAGCTACGACGACGACAACAACGACAACAACGGCAACGGCAACGGCGGCCGGGAGGCCGGCCCCGCCGACGTCCAGCGGATAGCGCCGGGCTTCGCCCTGCACACGGACTTCCCGGACGCCGAGGCGCTCGCCAGGCGGCTGCCGGACATCCTGCCGAACATGAGCCCCGCCGAATCCGGCCGCATCGTCTCGCAGGTGCTCGAACTGGGCTACCCCGTGCTGGAGTTCAGCCACCACGACCGGGTCCCCGTCACCCCCGACTGGGGCGTGCCGCGCCGGGTCGCCGCCCGGCGGAGCAGGCTCAGCGTCGTCGGCGAGGACGGCGGGAGCAGGCGCGGGGCGCCGCGCCCCGAACTCGACCTCGAATACGCCGCGGTGCGCGAGAGCCTGGAGTTCCTGAACGAGGTGAGCGGCCGGATCGGCTCCTCCCTCGACCTGGAGCGCACCATCCGCGAGGTCACCAGCGCCGCCGTCCCGCGCTTCACCGACTTCGCAGGGACCCACCTGCGGGCCGCCGTGCTCGCGGGGGAGGGGTTCCCGGACGGACCGCCCGACGTCACCACCGTCTGGCACCGGGTCTGGGTCGAGCACAACGACGAACCGGGCCGCTGGGACGACACCGTGCCGATCGGCGAGGCCATCTCGTTCCCCGAGCACACCCCGTTCTTCCAGTGCATGGTCACCGGCGAGCCGGTCCTCATCCCGACGCTCAGCGAGGAGGACGGCGACCGCATCTCCGGCGAGTTCGAGAAGCGCGACCTGCGCCCGCTCATCAACAACCGGTCCATGCTGCTGGTGCCGCTCAAGGCGCGTGACGTCGTGCTCGGCTTCATGGTCCTGATGCGCCGCCCCGAGCGGGAGCCGTTCGACGACATGGACCGGACGACCGGCGCCGAACTGGCCGCCCGGGCGGGCCTCGTCCTCGACAACGCCCGCATGTACACGTACCAGGAGAACGTCGCCGAGACCCTCCAGGACAGCATGCTGCCGACGGTCGCCCCGCGGATGGCGGGCTGCGACACCGCCACCCGCTACCTGCCCGGCACCCGTCTCGGCCGGGTCGGCGGCGACTGGTTCGACGCCGTGAAACTGCCCGGGTCCCGTACGGCGCTGGTCGTCGGCGACGTGATGGGCCACGGGCTGCGGTCCGCCGCGATGATGGGCCAACTGCGCACCGCCGTGCAGACGATGGCGACGATGGAGATGCCGCCCGCCCAACTCCTGCGCAATCTCGACGACCTGGCGCAGCGGCTCGGCGAGAACTACCTCGCGACCTGCCTGTACGCGGTGTACGACCCGATCCACTCCGAGCTCCAGATCGCCAACGCCGGGCACATCCCGCCCGTCCTGGTCCGGGCCGCCGACGGCCGGGCCGAGGTGCTCGACCTGCCGACCGGCGCGCCCGTCGGGGTCGGCGGGGTGGCCTTCGAGACGGCGGTCGTCCGCGTCGCGCCCGGCGACCGGCTGGTGCTGTGCACCGACGGCCTGGTGGAGGTACGCGGCGCGGACATCGGGGACGGCCTGGCCGCGCTCTGCGAGTCCGCCGCCCATCCCGCCGCGTCGATGAACGACGCCTGCGACACGATCATCCGCGCGCTGAACACCCGGGGCGGCCGCAAGGACGACGTGGCGCTCCTGATGGCCCGGCTGAACGGGATCCCGGACGGGGACGTCGCCGAATGGCAACTGGCCCTCGATCCACGGGAGGTGGCACGTGCCAGGCGCCTCGTGCAGGGGCGGCTGCTCGACTGGGGCCTGCCGGAGGCCGTGGAGACCGCCGAACTGATGGTCAGTGAGCTGGTCACCAACGCCGTCCATCACGCGCGCTCCCACCACGTTGGGCTGCGGCTGGTGCGCACCGACGCCCTGCTGTGCGAGGTCCAGGACGACGAGCCGGCCCCCGCGACGCTGCTGAGCGCGGGCCGCGAGGACGAGTTCGGGCGCGGATTACGCGTGGTGAGCGCGCTCGCCCGGGAGTGGGGGACGAGCAGCACCCCGCACGGCAAGACGGTGTGGTTCGAGCAGGCCCTCGGCCGGAAGGGGCGGGCGCGCGGGGCGGCCCGGTGAAAGACGGTCCCGACCCCTTGCCGGGCGCGGGGTCGGACCGGTAGTCCGGACCTGCACACTCTGCTTCTGAACTCTGCTTCTGACGGCCGGACTTGGGGAGACGCACATGGATGTGTCGCAGCGCTACCGGGACGCGTGGGAAGGGTACTGGCGGGAGACCTCCGACGCCCCGGGGGAGGCCATCTGGGACTCCGACGCCTCCCTCAGCTCCGTACCGCACAGCGAGCTGCTGCTGCCGTACGCCGACGTGTCACTGCCCGTGGTCGACCTCGGCTGCGGCAGCGGCACCCAGACGCGCTACCTGGCGACGCTCTTCGCGCGCGCCGTCGGGGTTGACCTGTCGCTGGCGGCCGTCGAGCACGCGCGGCGCGCGGACACCGCGAAGGCCGCCACGTACGAACAGCTCAACCTGGTCGACGCGGACGCCGTGGCGGCCCTCGGGGAGCGACTCGGCGACACCAACGTCTACATGCGCGCCGTCATCCACCAGAGCGAGCCCCAGGACCGGGCCGCGGTCGCCGGGGCGGTCGCGCGGCTCCTCGGGGCCCGCGGGCGGGCGTTCGTCGTGGAACTGACCTCCGCCTCCAAGGCGGTGTTCCAGCAGGCCGTGGCGGCGGGCACGCCCGCGAAGCTCCAGCGGGTCTTCGACCACGGGCTGAGGCCGGCCGGGGCCGCCGACGAGGAGGTGCCCGAGCTGCTGCGGGCCGCCGGCCTGACCATCCTGGACTCCGGCGACACCGCGCTCCCGCAGACGGAGCACCTGCCGGACGGGACGAGGATCGACCTGCCGGCGCGCTGGTTCGTGCTAGCGCCGGAGTGAGCGGGCGCCAGTGAGCGGGCGGGAGTGAGCGGGCCCGCCCCCGTTTCGCAACCCGAGTGGTGCGAACGGGGGCGGGGACACGGCGTGACCGGGGTCGGGAGGGCGTGCGGGGGGCGCTCACGCGCGGTGAGTGTGCTTCGGCTGCCGGGCCCGTGTGAGTTGCCGCCCGGCGTGTCGTGGCACACGATGGCGTTCCGGTGGTCCGCCAGCGGCGGGTGATTTCTGGGGAGCCCACATGGCCTTGTACTTCGGGAACACTTCGGATTCTTTGGTCGCCGACGCGCTGGCCGGCTTCGCGCGGGCCCACGCCGACCTGGTGGCGCACGACGTCGAACAGGGCTTCGTCCGGGCGCTGCACACGTCACCCGCCAGGCGGGTGGGCCTGGTGTCCGGCGGCGGCTCGGGGCACGAGCCCCTGCACACGGGATTCGTCGGCCTGGGGATGCTCGACGCGGCCTGTCCCGGCCGGGTCTTCGCCTCGCCGCACAACCGCCAGGTCTTCACGGCGTCCCGGGCGGTCGCCCGCGAGGACGGCGTACTCCATCTGGTGAAGAACTACACCGGCGACCGCATCAACTTCGGCATCGCGGCGGAGCGCCTCGTCCACGAGGGCATCGCCTGCTCCCGGGTGCTGATCGACGACGACCTCGCGTCGGAGTCCGAGGAGATCGCGGCGGGCCGCCGCGGCACGGGCGCCACCGTACTGGTCGAGAAGGTCCTCGGGGCCGCCGCCGACACCGGGCTGGGACTGCGCGACCTGACGGACCTCGGGACGGACCTGGTGTCCCGCTGCCGGAGCCTCGCCGTGGCCTCCGCGGCGCACACCGCGCCCACCACGGGCCTGCCCGCCTTCGAGCTGCCGTTCGACCGAATGGAGTACGGCGTCGGGATCCACGGCGAGCGCGCGGACCACACGGTCCCGCGGCGGCCGGTCCGTGAGCTGGTCGGGGAGATGGCGGGCGCGCTGGAACGCTCCCTGGGGCTCGGCAAGGGGGCCTCCGTGATCCTCCTCGTCAACGGGCTCGGCTCCCTCACCCGACTGGAGCTGTACGGGGTGCTGGAGGACGCGGCCCGGGTGCTCGACGCGCGCGGCATCACCACCGAGCGGGTGCTCGTGGGCGACTTGGTCACCGCGCTGGACATGCGGGGCTTCTCGCTGTCCCTGATGGTCTCGGACGCCGAGACGGTCAAGCTCTTCGACGCCCCGGCCCGTACCGCCGCCTGGCCCCGCTGAGCCGCCGGATCGCCCGTCGACCCGGCCGGCGGCGCCGCCGGCCCGTAGAGAGGCAGGACGCCATGTACGTGGACGGAATGTTCACCGACGGCTGGATGCGGCGCTTCGCGGCGTCCGTCTCCGCCACCGAGACCGAGCTGACCGCACTCGACCAGGCCGCCGGCGACGGCGACTTCGGCACCAACCTCACGGCCGGCCTGGACGCCACCCTCCGCTTCCTCGGCGACCCGCCCACCGGCCCCTCGGACCCGGCGGCCCCCCTGCGCGCCGCCGCCACGGCCTTCCTCGACGAGGTGGGAGGGACGAGCGGACCGCTGTTCGGGCTGCTCTTCCACGAGTTGGCGGTGGCCGCGGCGGACGCGGGCGCCGAGCTGACCGTGAGCGCGCTCGCGGCCGGGGCGGGCGGCGGCCTGTCCGCGATCCGGCGGGTCGGCGAGGCGGCCCCGGGCGACAAGACGCTGGTCGACGCGCTGGCACCGGCCTGCGGCGCCCTGCGGTCGTGCGACCGGAAGGGGGACCCGCGGGTGGCCCTGGCGCGCGCCGCCCTCGCCTCCTGGGAGGGCGTACGGAACACCGCGGGCCTGCGCGCCCGCCGGGGCCGCGCCAGCTACGTGGGCGAACGGGCCTCGGGCGTCCCGGACCCGGGCGCGGTGGGCATCGCCCTGCTGTTCTCGTCGTCCGCGGAGAGCGTCACGTCCCTCGCCCCCCACCTGGCGGAACCCACGGCGGTGGCGCGGTAGGGGTGTCGGGACCAACGCTCCTGGATCTCACGGCACTTGGGTCCGGATGATCTTCGCGAACCGGCCGCGGCGCTCGGTACGATTCGCGCATGTCTTCCGACAGTGCCACCCCGGTCACCGGCGCGCCGCCTCCCGCCCCGACCCGTGTCGACCGGGTGATCACCGGCCTGTCCGTGTGGTGGATGGCGTCGCCCGCCGCGTTCTGGTTCTCGCTGACCGATCCGTCGGACCGGACCTCGTGGGAGACCGGGCTCACGTGGGCGTTGTCGGCGACGGCCCTCGGTGGCGCGTTCGTCGCTCCTGTCGCCGGACTCGTCGTGGCCCTCGCCGGGCGTCGGCCGGGTGCCCGCCGCTTCGCCGTCATGGGCGCGGTGTCCCTGGCGGTGATCGCTCTTCTTCTTCTGATCTTCCTGAACCTGGACGGTGAGTGCCCACCCGGCGACCCGTGCTGACGGCCACGCAGCGGTGCTGACGGCCAGGCGGTGACGGGTGTCGCGGTCGTTCCGGCAGGCCGTGCGGGGCTGGCTCCCTTGCGGTCCCGCACCTGGCCCGGAACGGGGTGCTACGTGGCCGGGACGTTCCCGGTCGTCTGGCTCGGGACGCGGTCGCAGGCCCACAGGCGGACCTCGGGGTTGTCCAGGGCGCGGACCCACAGGTCCACCAGGGCCACGGTCTCCGGGCTCGGCCAGGAGCCCGCGCCCAGGACCCGCATGCCGGCCCCCACGGCCGCCTGGACGCCGCAGTGCGAGTCCTCGACGGCCAGGGTGTCGGCCGGGTCGACCCCGCACAGCCGGGCGGCCGTGAGGTAGACGTCCGGGTGCGGCTTGGGCCTGATGGTGTCGTCGGGGACCACGATGTGGTCGAAGCACTCCAGCAGCCCCGCCGTGTCGAGGCAGGACTCGACCACCTCGGCCGGGCAGTTGCTGGCGACGGCGAGCGGTGCGAACCGCCGTACGTCGTGGACCAGTTCCCGGGCGCCGGGCATGGTCATGGGCTCCTCGGCGACGAGGGTCCGGAACTCGGTGAGCAGCTGGGACGTCATGTCCTCGGCCAGGTCGGGGCGGCCGGACTCCACCGCCATGAGGGTGCCGCACTCGGTGTAGTGCAGGCCTTTGGCGCGTTCCGCGAATCCCGGCGCGGGAGCGAATCCGTACCCGTCGAGGACGAGGTCACGCGCGTCCTGCCAATGCCGTTCGGTGTCCATCAGGGTGCCGTCGCAGTCGAAGACAATCGCCGCGGGGGTCCAGGAAAGGATGCGAGAAGCCGTCATTCGATTTCTTGTCCGTTCGGGGGAGTGGCGCCTGCGTGGGCGGCCTTGAGTGGCGGGCGCGCGGAGTGTGTTCATCCGGCGCCCGCCGAAAACATAACGATCGCTACGCTAAGGACGGCGACTCGGCGTAGTCAAGGAGGCACGGATCGTCACGGGGGTGCTCACCGGTAGTGCAGGGTGCCGAATGCTTTCTGTTCGCCCCCTTGCAGGACCCGGAAGACGCAGGTCGAGTGGTGTGGCACGCAGAGAATGCGCGCGGGCGGATCGAATTCGGTGAATCGCGCGGCTTTCAGCCGTCCGGCGGTAGGGCGAAGCAACGTTCCGCCGCTCTGCCGCGCGGCCGCCTGCCGCGCCGCCTCCAGCAGGACCATGCCGGGCACGTGGTCGGACGCGTGGTCGAAGAAGAACGGATGCCGGGGGTCGGCGGGCTCCACCAGTAGGACGTCGTGCGGACGCGGCCCGCCGGCCCCGTCCGGCCCCGTGCCCGCCCCGTCCGGCCCCGCCCCGTCCGCCCCCGCGCCGTGCGCGACCACGACGTCGTGCGGGGCGTGCGCCCCCACCGTCCCGGCGTCCGGGCGGCGCCGCCCGGCCCCCGCCGCCCCCGGTGCGACGGCCCCGGCGCGGTCCGCCCGTACCGCCGCGTACTGCCCCGCGTCGAGGAAGCGCGCACCCCCGCCGGCCAGGGCGAACGCCCGCCCGCCGGCCAGGAACTCCACCTCCAGGCGCAGTCCCGTCACCGCCCCGTCCGGCCCCCGCCGCACCCCGCCGACCGTGGCCAGGCAGGTGACCTCGGTGGCGCCGAAGGCGGCCCGGGGCTCGGCCGCCGGGTCCAGCCGGAAGAAGAGGTCGGTGATCAGCAGCCGGGCGTCCGCCGCGACGCCGTAGTGGCGCAGGGGCAGGTAGATCCCGAGCTGCCGCAGGGTCTCCACGATCATCAGGGGGCTGTGGAGGTCCGTGCCGCCGCCCCGGGGGAAGGTCGGATGGGACCGGGGCCAGCACGCGGCGGCCTCGAAGCGGCCGTCCCCCACCCGCCGTACGTCGGTCAGGAGCACCTCCGCCACCGACGCCCGGTGGACCGTCTCACGGGGGACGGTGCGCGACCAGCTCAGCGGGCCGGTGTCACCGCCGAGTTCATCGAACAAATCCATCATGAAATAAAACAATCCCAATTTCCCGGGATCTGCACGCCAGCCTTGTCGGGGCATTGGCGGAAAGCACTACATTGCGTGATGTCAGCAGCGGAATCGGGACTCGGAGTGCACGTGCAGGCTAGGGCGAAAAACACGCGTAGGTTTCTTCTGGAAGCGGCAGCACGCCTGTTCGACGAGCGGGGATACGCCGGCACCAGTATCAGCGACATCAGCGCGGCGTCCGGCCGTACCAGCGGGGCCATCTACTTCCATTACGTCAGCAAGGAGAAACTCGCCCTCGCGGTCGTGGAGGCGCATTTCGCGACCTGGCCCGAGCTGGTCGGCGACCACCTCACCGCCGACCGCCCGGCCCTGGAACGGCTCGTCGGACTGAGCTTCGACGTGGCGAAGGCGTTCCGCGACGACGTCGTCGTCCGGGCCGGCGCCCGCCTCTGGGCCGAACGCGCCGGGATCGACGCCCCGCTGCCCGCCCCGTTCGTCGGCTGGCTCGCCACCGTCACCACGCTCCTCGAACAGGCCAGGGCCGGCGGGGAGCTCAACCCGGCCCTCGACCCCGGCGTGGCCGCACACGGCGTCGTCTACGCCTTCTTCGGCCTGCACACCGTGTCCGACGCGCTGGACGGCCGGGAGTACATCGAGGACCGGCTCCGCGACCTGTGGCTGCTGCTGCTGACCGGCCTCCAGGCGCATCCCGACGCCGCCGGAGTGCTGGACCGGGTACGCCCCTGCGCCGTCACGGCCGACCTGGGGTAGGACTGGCGCATGGTAAAGATCCTCATCAGCGCCGACATGGAGGGCGCGACCGGCGTGACCTGGCCGGCCGACGTCCTGCCGGGAACGCCGCAGTGGGAGCGCTGCCGCGCCCTGTTCACCTCCGACGTGAACGCCGCCGTGCTCGGCTTCCTCGACGGCGGCGCCGACGACGTCCTCGTCAACGAGGCGCACTGGACCATGCGCAACCTCCTCCTGGAGCGGCTGGACGAGCGCGTGCGGCTGCTGACAGGACGTCACAAGGCACTCTCCATGGTCGAAGGCGTGCAGCACGGCGACGTCGACGGCATCGCGTTCGTCGGCTACCACACCGGCGCGGGTACGGAAGGGGTCCTCGCCCACACCTACCTCGCCAACTCGATCACCGGCGTATGGCTGAACGGCACCCGCGCCAGCGAGGGGGTGCTGAACGCGGCCGTCGTCGCCGAGCACGGCGTCCCCGTGATCCTCGTCACCGGCGACGACCTGACCTGCGCGGACGCCGAGGGCTACGCGCCGGCGGCCCGCAAGGTCGCGGTGAAGGACCACGTCTCGCGGTACGCGGCGGTGTGCCGTACCCCGGCCCGTACCGCCGCCGACATCCGCGCCGCCGCGAAGGAGGCCACCGCACTGGCCGTACGGTACGAACCGGCCCCGGCCGGCCCCTTCACCGTCGAGGTGGAGTTCGACGCCGCCCATCTCGCCTCGGCCGCCACCGTCGTACCGGGGGTCGCCGCCACCGGCGAGCGCCGCGTCGTGTACACCAGCGGGACGATGTACGACGGCATTCGCACCTTCAAGGCGGTCACCACGATCGTCTCGGCCGCGGTGGAGGAGCAGTATGGCTGACATGACGCCCAGCGACACGACGCCCAGCGGCACGAGCGGCGCACTCGACGCCGCGGCGCTGGACGAGGTGGTCACCTTCACCTCCGACCTGATCCGCATCGACACCACCAACCGGGGGAGCGGCGACTGCCGCGAGCGCCCGGCGGCCGAGTACGTCGCCGAGCGGCTCGCCGACGCGGGGCTCGAACCGACACTCCTCGAACGGACCCCGGGCCGCACCAACGTCGTCGCCAGGATCGAGGGCACGGACCCCTCGGCCGAGGCCCTCCTCGTCCACGGACACCTGGACGTGGTGCCCGCCGAACCCGCCGACTGGACCGTCCACCCGTTCTCCGGGGAGGTCAGGGACGACGTCGTCTGGGGCCGGGGCGCGATCGACATGAAGAACATGGACGCGATGGTGCTCTCCGTCGTCCGCGCCTGGGCCAGGTCCGGCGTCCGGCCGCGCCGCGACATCGTGATCGCCTACACCGCCGACGAGGAGGCCAGCGCCGTCGACGGCTCCGGCTTCCTCGCCGACCACCACCCGGAGCTCTTCGAGGGCTGTACGGAGGCCATCGGCGAGTCCGGGGCCTTCACCTTCCACGCGGGCCCCGGCCTCGCGCTCTACCCCATCGCCGCCGGCGAACGCGGCACGGGATGGCTCAAGCTCACCGCCCACGGCAAGGCGGGCCACGGCTCCAAGGTCAACCGCGCCAACGCCGTCAGCAGGCTCGCCGCCGCCATCGCCAGGATCGGCGAGCACGAGTGGCCGGTGCGGCTCACCCCGACCGTCCGGGCCGCCCTGCGCGAACTGGCCCTGCTCCACGGCGTGGAGACCGACGTCGACGCCCCCGGCTTCGACCCCGACGACCTCCTCGGCAAGCTCGGCCCGGCCGCCGCGCTGGTCGAGCCGACGCTCCGCAACAGCGCCAACCCGACGGTCCTGGAGGCCGGTTACAAGGTCAACGTGATCCCCGGACAGGCCACCGCGCTGGTCGACGGGCGCATGGTGCCCGGCGGCGAGGAGGAGTTCAGCGCCACCCTGGACCTGCTCACCGGACCCGACGTCGAGTGGGAGTTCCACCACCGGGAGACCGCCCTCCAGGCCCCCGTGGACTCCACGGCGTTCGCCAGGATGCGGGCGGCCGTCGAGCGGTTCGACCCGGCCGGCCACGTCGTGCCGTACTGCATGTCGGGCGGCACGGACGCCAAGCAGTTCTCCCGCCTCGGCATCACCGGCTACGGCTTCTCGCCCCTGAAGCTGCCGCCCGGCTTCGACTACCAGGCGCTCTTCCACGGCGTCGACGAGCGGGTCCCCGTCCCGGCGCTCCACTTCGGCGTCCGCGTCCTCGACCACTACCTTCAGTCCGCCTAGGGACCCCACCTTCGGTCCGTTGAGGAGAGTTGTCCATGGTGCCCAAGGGGGCCTACGGAACGTGGCCGTCACCGATCGACGCCACCCTCGCCGCCTCGCACGACGGCCGCCCCGAGTACGTCGGGACGGTCGGCGGCGAGCTGTGGTGGACCGCGCCGCGGCCCGCCGAGGACGGCCGGCGCGCGCTCGTGCGCCGGTACCCCGACGGCCGCGAGGAGTCCGTGCTGCCCCCGCCGTGGAACGTCCGCAGCCGGGTCATCGAGTACGGCGGGGTCCCCTGGGCCGGCGCCGAACGCCCCGGCGCCGGACCGCTGATCGTCTTCGTCCACTTCCCGGACCAGCGGCTGTACGCGTACGAGCCGGACGCCGGCGGTGAACCGAGGCCCCTCACCCCGCTCTCCGCCACCGGCGGCGGCCTGCGCTGGGCGGACCCGCGGATCGAGGCGGAGCGCGGCGAGGTCTGGTGCGTCCTGGAGGAGTTCACCGGCGAGGCCCCCACCGACGTACGGCGGGTGATCGCCGCCGTCCCGCTCGACGGCTCCGCCGCCGGGGACCGTACCGCCGTACGGGAACTGTCCGACGACAGCCACCGCTTCGTCACCGGACCCCGGCTCTCGCCCGACGGCGCCCACGCCGCCTGGATCGCCTGGGACCACCCCCGGATGCCCTGGGACGGCACGGTCGTACGGCTCGGCGCGGTGGCCCCCGCCGACGCCGGCCCGACCGGCCCCTTCACCGGCGTCAGGACCGTCGCCGGAGGGGTCGGCGAATCGGTCGCCCAGGTCGACTGGTCCCCGGACGGCGCCCTGCTCCTCGTCTCGGACATCGGCAACTGGTGGGAGATCCAGCGCCTCGACCTCGACACCGCGCTGACCGGCCCCGTCCCCGCGCCGGGCGGCGGGGTGGCCGCCACCCGCCCGGCGGCCACCCCGCTGTGCCCCGGCCGCCGCGAGGAGTTCGGCGGACCGCTCTGGAAGATCGGCCTCCGCTGGTTCCACCCCCTCGACAACGGCATGATCGCGGTCATCCACGGAAAGGGCGCCAACGCGCTGGGGATACTGGACCCGGAGACCGGCGACATCGTCGACATGGCGGGGCCGTGGACCGAATGGGCCGCCGACCTCGCCGTCCACGGCGACCGGGTGTTCGGCGTCGCCGCAGGACCCCGCTCCGGGTACGAGATCGTCGAACTCGACACCGCCACCGGCCGCGCCCGCGTGGTCGGCGCGGCGCACCGGGACGCCGTGGACCCCGCGTACTACCCCGAGCCGCGGATCCGCACCTTCGCCGGACCGGGCGGCCGCGACGTCCACGCCCACGTCTACCCGCCGTACAGCCCCGACACGGCGGCGCCCGACGGCGAGCTGCCACCCTACGTGGTGTGGGCGCACGGCGGCCCCACCAGCCGGGTCCCGCTCGTCCTCGACCTGGAGATCGCCTACTTCACCACGCGGGGCATCGGCGTCGTGGAGGTCAACTACGGCGGGTCCACCGGATACGGCAGGGAGTACCGGGACCGGCTGCGCGAGCAGTGGGGCGTGGTCGACGTCGAGGACTGCGCGGCCGTCGCCAGGGCGCTGGCCGCCGAGGGCACCGCCGACGGCGCGCGGCTGGCGGTACGGGGCGGCAGCGCCGGCGGCTGGACCGCGGCGGCCTCCCTCGCCACCACCGGCGTCTACGGCTGCGGCACCATCAGCTACCCCATCCTCGACCTGGAGGGCTGGGCCGCCGACGGGACGCACGACTTCGAGTCCCAGTACCTGGAATCCCTGATCGGGCCCCGCTCCGAGGTACCCGACCGCTACCGCGACCGCTCGCCCGTCAACCAGGTCGACCGGATCCACGCGCCGTTCCTCCTGCTCCAGGGACTCGATGACGTCATCTGCCCGCCCGCGCAGTGCGAGAGGTTCCTCGCCCGCATGGCCGGGCGCGGCATCCCGCACGCCTACCTCACCTTCGAGGGCGAGGGCCACGGCTTCCGCAAGGCGGCCACGATGGTCACCGCGCTGGAGGCCGAACTGTCCCTGTACGCACAGACGTTCGGGTTCGCCAGGCCCGACGTCCCGAAGCTGGAGCTCACCCGGTGAACGCCACCCCCCTGACCCGTCCCGCACGGCTGCGCCCCGGCGCGAAGGTCGCTGTCGTGGCGCCCAGCGGCCCCCTGCCCGCAGAACGGCTGGAGGCGGGCCTCGACCTGCTGCGCGGCTGGGACCTCGACCCGGTCGTCTCGCCCCACGTCCTCGACCGGCACGACGGGTTCCGGTACCTCGCGGGCACGGACGACGACCGCGCCCGCGACTTCCAGGACGCGTGGTGCGACCCGTCGGTGTCCGCGGTGCTCTGCGCGCGCGGCGGGTACGGCGTCCAGCGCATGGTGGACCTGCTCGACTGGACCGCCCTGCGCGCCGCCGGCCCCAAGGTCTTCGTCGGCTACAGCGACATCACCGCGCTGCACGAGGCCTTCGCCGTACGGATGGGCCTGGCCACGCTGCACGGCCCGATGGTGGCCGCCGCGACCTTCCTCAAGGACCCGGACACCCAGGAGTCGCTGCGGGCCACGCTCTTCGAGCCCGAGTCGGTGATGACCCTCGGCGGCGGGCCCGCGGCCGGGGCGCTCGTCCCCGGCCGGGCGGGGGGCGTCACCCTCGGCGGCTGTGTCAGCCTGCTCGCGGCCGACCTCGGCACGCCGTACGCGCGGCGCTCGGCGGCCGGCGGGCTGCTGCTGATCGAGGACACCGGCGAGGAGCCGTACCGCCTGGACCGGATTCTCACCCAGCTGCTGCGCTCCGGGGCGCTGGACGGGGTGGCGGGGATCGGCCTCGGCTCCTGGGCGGAGTGCGGCCCGTACGACGAGGTGCGGGCGGTGCTGCGGGACCGGCTGGGCGGGCTCGGCGTCCCGGTCGCGGAGGAGATGGGCTTCGGCCACGGCCCGACGAACCTCACGGTGCCCCTGGGGGTGCCGGCGACGCTCGACGCGGAGCGCGGGACGCTGACCCTGGACGTACCGGCGCTGGTGTGAGGAGCGGGGGTACGGGCGGAGCGGGCCGCCCCGGGGCGGCAGTAGGCTGAGCGGATGCCCGAGAGCTCCGACCTGGCCGAAGGCCCCCGCACCTACCTGAGCCCGTACCGCCAGGAGGACTCCGAGGAGTTCACCGCGCTCGCCCGGGAGAGCCGGGAACTGCACCACCCCTGGCTCTTCCCGCCCACCACCCCCGAGGACTACACGCCGTACGCGCGCCGCCTCGTCGAGGACCCCACCCGCACGGGATTCCTCGTCAGGACGTGGGACGACCACCGCATCGCGGGCTTCATCAACATCAACAACATCGTGCAGGGGGCGTTCCTGAGCGGGGCCCTCGGCTACGGCGCCTTCGCCCACGCGGCCGGCCGCGGCCTGCTCTCCGAGGGGCTGGGCCAGGTGATCCGGCACGCCTTCGGCCCCATGCGCCTGCACCGGCTGGAGGCCAACATCCAGCCGGCGAACGCAGCTTCCCTCGCTCTCGTACGGCGCGCGGGCTTCCGCCTGGAGGGCTTCTCCCCGGACTTCCTCCACATCGACGGGGCATGGCGCGACCACGAACGCTGGGCGATCACCGCAGAGTCCGCAGAGTCCGCAGAGCACCACACCCATGACCAGGAGACCCCGTGACCGTGAGCAAGAACATCAACAACCCCGTCGGCATGGGCGGCGGCCAGCGCAAGCGGCTGTCCCGCACCGAACGGCAGAACAATGGCCCGCACCGCAACCTCGACCGCCAGGGCGCCGCCGACCAGAAGGCGGAGCTGGTGCGCAAGATGCGCGAGAAGGCGGGCGCGACCGACGACGCCGGGCAGACGGGCGACACCACCCCGCAGAGCTGACGCGCCGCCGCCGCGGCGCGGCCCGCCGTGCCGTCAGCGGCCCTTTCTGTTGATCTTCATCGCGTCCATGTCGGTGGCCGTCGAGCGCAGGTCGCGGTGGCCGCACCCGAGCGCCCGCAGGGCCGTCTCCGCGCGGTCCTCCGCGAGGGCCACGGCCATCTCCTCGCCGTCCTCGGCGTCGGAGAGGACCACGAAGCGGTACGTGAAGCGCTTGAGGGCGCGGTCGTAGGAGAGGGCGCCCTCCGGGGTGAAGCGCAGTTGGTCCAGGCCGTGGTCGGCCACCTCCGCGAGCAGCCGGGTCCGCGCCTCGTCCGTCAGCCCGTCCCACACCCCTCGCACGATCACCCGGTAGGTGTGCTGCGTCGCCATGGTGCCGCCTGTCCTCTCGTCGTCCGGTCTTCTCTTCGTCACCCTTGAAGCCGCACCTTACGACGCGGAGGATGACCCGCATGCGGAATATCGTGGTCGTCGACGCCCCTTCCAACCTGGGCCTGCGCCCGCCCGCGCCCGGCACCGTCCCCGGCTGCTACAAGCTCGCCGGGGCCCTGCGCGAGCAGCGGATCGTCCAGCGGCTCGGGGCGTTCGAGGGCGGGGTCGTCGTACCGCCGCGCTACGACCGGGGCGAATGGCGGGAGGGCGACGGGGTCTTCAACGCCGCCGCGATCGCCGCGTACACCCCGCGCCTCGCCGACCGGATCGAACACCACGTCCGCGCCGGGGACTTCCCGGTCGTCCTCGGCGGCGACTGCTCGATCCAGCTCGGCGCCGCGCTGGCGCTGCGCAGGCTTGGCCGGTACGCGCTCGCCGCGATCGACGGCTCGGCGGACTTCCGGCACCCGGGCAACTCCTCGTCCGTCGGCGCGGCGGGCGGCGAGGAGCTGGCGCTGAGCACCGGACGCGGCCAGCGGGACCTCACCGACCTGGAAGGGCTGCGGCCCTACCTGCGGGACGAGGACGTACGGCTCTTCGGGATCAGGGACTACGACGACGACCGCGACGAGCTGGCCCGCCTCCGGATCCCCACCGTGACCGTCGGCGAGCTGCGCGAGTGGGGCGCCGCCGCCCTCGCGGAGGCGGTCCTGAGCACCCTGGAGACCCCGGTCACCGACGGCTTCTGGGTCCACCTGGACGCGGACGTCCTCGACCCGACTGTGATGTCCGCCGTCGACAGCCCCGACCCCGGCGGCCTGCTGCCCGGCGAACTCGCCGTGCTCCTGCGGACGCTGGTCCGCTCCGAGCACTGCGTGGGCCTCAACGTCACGATCTACGACCCGGACCTCGACCCGGAGGGAACGGCCGGCGCGCTGCTCGCGGACCTGGTCGTCGGGGCGTTCCGCGACGAGGGGGACGAGGGCGAGTAGGGCGACGCCGGGGACGACGGGACGCCGGGGACGACGGGGCCGAGGGGCCCGTACCCGCCCCGGTGTGAGCCGCGAGGGGCGCGGCGCGTCCTCCGTACGTGTCGACACCTGGTCAGCGGGCCACCGAGCGTGTTCCATGGTCATCGGGCCCGGCACGGAAGAGCGCGCGGCCCCCGGACGAAGCGAGGTTGCCGTGGCCACGAGCGTGCGACGTGCCGTACTGACCCTGCCCGCCGCCCCGTTGGGGCCGGAGAACCCGCTGCCCGCGCTGAGCGCGCCGGACGAGACCCACACGGTCGACGAACGCGCGAGACGCGGCATGCCCCGGGACATGGCCCGCCAGGTCGGGTACGCGCCCCTGCGCACCGTCCTCCCCGTCCGGATCCTCGACGGGTACGGGCGCGAGCGGACCCCCGCCGACCTCGACGCCCTCGTCCTGGAGAACGACCGGCTGCGCGTCACCGTCCTGCCCGGTCTCGGCGGGCGGGTCCACTCGCTCCACCACAAGCCGACGGGCCGTGAACTGGTCTACCGCAACCCGGTGTTGCAGCCCGCGTGCTTCGCGCTCAACGGCGCCTGGTTCTCCGGCGGCATCGAGTGGAACATCGGCGCCACCGGCCACACCACCCTCTCCTGCGCCCCGGTGCACGCCGCCGTCGTGCCCGCCCCCGACGGCGGCGAGATGCTGCGGCTCTGGGAGTGGGAGCGGCTGCGCGACCTGCCGTTCCAGGTGGACCTGTGGCTGCCCGAGGACTCCGACTTCCTCTACGTCGGGGTACGGATCCGCAATCCGCACGAGCGGACCGCGCCCGTCTACTGGTGGTCCAACATCGCCGTCGAGGAGGACGAGCGCACCCGCGTCCTGGCCCCGGCGACGGAGGCGTGGCACTTCGGGTACGAACGCGACCTGCGCCGCGTCCCGGTGCCCGAGGTCGCCGGCAACGACGTCACGTACCCGCCGCGCAGCGTCTTCCCGGCCGACTACTTCTACGAGGTGCCCGCCGGGGAACGGAAATGGATCGCCTCCCTCGACGGCGCCGGGCAGGGACTCGTCCAGACGTCGACCGACGCGCTGCGCGGCCGCAAGCTCTTCGTGTGGGGCGCGGGCCGGGGCGGCCGGCGCTGGCAGCGGTGGCTCACCGAGCCGGGCACGCCCGGGTACGCGGAGATCCAGGCGGGCCTGGCCAGGACGCAGCTGGAGCACGTACCGCTCGAAGGCGGCGGGGAGTTCAGCTGGCTGGAGGCGTACGGACCGCTCGCCGCCGACCCCGGGGCGGTGCACGGCGCCGACTGGGGCGCGGCCCGCGCGGAGGTCACGGACCGGCTGGAGGCGGCCCTGCCGCGCGCCGACGTCGACGCCGCGTACGAGGCGTGGCTGTCCTGCGCGGACGTACGGCCGGGGGAGCGGCTGGCCACCGGGTCCGGGTGGGGGGCGCTGGAGGTGCTGCGGGCGGGACACAAGCTGCCGGGCACGCCCTTCGACGAGGACACGCTCGGCGAGGAGCAGGCGCCCTGGGTGGAGTTGCTGACCAACGGGGCGCTGCCGGCGCCGGACGGGGACGCGGCGCCGGGGCCCACCCTGGTCGCGCGGCACTGGCGGGACATGCTGGAGACCGCCCCGGCCGACCCGCACACCGAGTACCACCTCGGGGTGGCGCAGTGGCACGCGGGCGATCTGGCCCAGGCCGTGCGCAGTTGGGAGCGCGGGCTCGAACCGGCCTCCTCGCGCTGGCCGTTGCTGCGCTGCCTGGCCGTCGCCGACCGGCTCGGCGGCCACCGGGAGCGGGCGGCCGACCGGTACGAGGAGGCCTTCGGCGCCCTGTGCGCGGAACGCGCGGCGGACGCCGGGGACGGTGGGGACGGGGGTGACGAGGCCCGGACGGCGGTGTGCGCGGCGCTGGGCCGCGAGGCGGTCGCGGCGCTGCTGGCGGCCGGCCGTACCGCCGAGGCCCGCGCCGTACAGGACCGGCTGCCGCGGGCCGTGCGGGAGCGCGGCGCCTTCGTCCTGGCGGAGGCCCGGCTGCTGGCCGCCGAGGGGCGGAAGGCGGAGGCCCGCGCCCTCTTCGACGCGGGGTTCGAGGTCGCGGACCTCCGGGAGGGCGCCGAGACGCTCAACGACCTGTGGGCGGAGCTGACGGACGACCCCCTGCCGGACGCGTACGAGTACCGGATGCGCCCGTAGGGGGTCGCGACGGGGACCGGGCCGGGCGGTCAGACCGCCCGGCGGTCCACGTACTCGAAGACCGAGCCGTCCGGATGCGCGGCGATGAGGTTACGGCCCACGGGGGTCGGCACCGGGCCCACCAGGACCTTCGCGCCGACCCCGGTGAGCCGGATCACCGCCTCGTCGAGGTCCTTCACCGCGATCGTCGCCGTCACCTTGCGCAGGATGTCGATCTCCGCCGGTGGACCGCTCATCAGGAGGAAGCAGCCGACGGCCGCGACCGAGACCCCGTCGCGCTCGAAGCGGAGCGCGCGGCTTCCGGTGAGGTGTTCGTAGAACGTCACCGAGGTCTCCAGGTCGTCGACGCAGATGCGCAACGTGGTTCCCAGGATTTCCATACCGGTCAGCCTAGTTGGCGGTGACCCCCGGCGACACGGCAACCGGACTCACCCGCATCGCCGACCGCACTCACACGCGGCACGTCACGCGCGGCACAGGATCTCGCCGTGCGGGACCATGAACCACCCGTCCTCCCGCGCCCCCCAGCTCCGCCACGCCTCGCCGAACTCCGCGAGGCGTTCGCGCGTCGCGTGACCGCCGTCGACCGCGAGGGCCGCGTACCCCGACGCGACCGTACGGTCCGCCCAGAGCCCGCTCCACCACGCCCGGTCCTCCGGTGCGGCGAAGCACCACGTCGTGGCGCTCGCGGTGACGTCGGTGAACCCCGCCGCGCGGGCCCACGACACCAGCCGCCGCCCCGCGTCCGGCTCCCCGCCGTTGGCCCGGGCCACCGTGCGGTAGACGTCCTGCCACGCGTCCAGCACCGGCACCTCGGGGAACCAGGTGAACGCGCCGTAGTCCGCGTCCCGCGCCGCCACGACCCCGCCGGGCCGGCACACCCGCCGCATCTCCCGCAGCGCCGCCACCGGATCGCCGACGTGCTGGAGCACCTGATGGGCGTGGACGACGTCGAACGAGTCGTCCGGGAAGTCCAGGGCGTGGACGTCGGCGACCGCGAAGCGGACGTTGTCCACGCCGCGCGCCCGCACGCTGTCCGCCGCCGCGTCGAGGACGTCCGGCGCGGCGTCGACGGCCGTCACCGTGCCCGGCGCGATGAGCGCGGCCAGGTCCGCGGTGATGGTCCCCGGCCCGCAGCCCACGTCCAGCAGGTCCTGGCCGGGCCGCAGTTCGGGGAGGAGGTACGCGGCGGAGTTGGCGGCGGTCCGCCAGCGGTGCGAGCGCAGCACCGACTCGTGGTGCCCGTGGGTGTAGACGGCGGTCTCCTTCGGCATGGCCGGTCTCCCTACTCGTGAACGGTACGGTCACGGTACGCCGGTATGTCGAGGAGTGAGATACCCATCTCGTTATATGGATACGGGGCTTGTGCGGTACGGGCACCACGCGCCCTAGAACACCGCCTTCGGCCGGTACACCGTCAGCGCCTCGACGTCCTTGTCCACGGTCAACTCGCCCGGCGCCGGGGCGACCTCGCCGTCGAAGGCGAGCATGGTCCCGGGCGCGACGTCCGTGATCCGCAGCCGCCGCATCCGCTCCGCCGCGTGGACGGGCGAGCGGCTCAGCGGCCCCGCCGCCGCGGCGGCCAGCAGGCGCAGGCTCGGGAAGCGCCCGCCGTGCACGATCCGTACGTCCAGCAGGCCGTCGGCGAGATCGCGCCGCCGCCCGGGGGTCGGCCCCATGCGCTGGTACATGCCGTTGCCCGCGAACAGCAGCCACAGCGAGCGCCGCCGCCCGTCGAACGTGGCGTGCAACTGGTGCTCGGCCCGCAGCACCTTGACCGCCGCGAGCACCCCCGCGGGCCAGCCGCCGATCCGGGGCGACCAGTGCTCCCGCACCCGCACCAGCTCCGGGTAGACGCCCAGGCTGAACGTGTTGACGAAGTGCCCCACCGACCCGGGTCCCTCGGGGCCCGGGGTGAAGCGCCCCAGGTCCACCCGTACGGCGTCGCCCTCCGCCAGCGCCCGTACCGTGGCGTGCACGTCCTCCACGCCCAGGTCGTACGCGAAGTGGTTGAGCGTGCCGCCGGGGAAGACGGCCAGCGGCAGACCGTGCCGCGCGGCGGCGACCGCCGCCCGGTTGATCGTCCCGTCGCCGCCCACGACGCCCAGCGCGCGGCAGCGCCCCGCCGCCTTCTCCAACTCGTCCTCGACGTCCCCGGGCTCGCACTCCACCACCTCGGCGAACGGCAGCGCGTCCCGTACCAGGAGGGCGGTCTCGGAGGTGCCGGACGCGCGGTTCACCACCACGACCAGGTCCTCGCCGCCCGGCAGCGCGGGCGCTTCCGTGTACGGCCGGCCCGGCAGCGGCAACTGGTCGCGGGTCGGCACGACACCCCGTATCGCGTAGGCGGCCCCGACCCCGAGCGCCGCGCCCACCAGCACGTCGCTCGGATGGTGCACGCCGGTGTAGACCCGCGAGAGGGCCACGGCCGCCGCGACCGGGATCACCACCGCGCCCCACCCCTTCGACTCCAGCGCCACCCCCGTCGCGAAGGCGGCGGCCGAGGCCGCGTGCCCGGACGGGAAGGAAGTGGTGAACGGCTGCCGCTTCAGCTGCCGTATCGCCGGCACGGCGTCGAGCAGCGGCCGCCGCCTGCGCACGGCCCGCTTGCCCACCGTATTGATGGCGGCCGAGGCGAGGCCCAGCGACGCGATGCCCCGCACGGCGGCCCGCCGGGAGCGTGGTCCGTGCCCCACGGCGGCGATCCCGGCGGCCGCGCCGAACCACAGCAGGCCGTGGTTGGCGGCCTGGCTGAGCCGGGGGAGCACCGGGCCCGCCCCAGGCCAGTGCCGGGTCGCGACGGAGTCGAAGACCTGCTTGTCCCAGGCCTCCAGGAGGCCCGAGATCCGGGCTCTGGCGCCCGGGGTTGCCTGACGGAAGCGCGCTGAGGTGTCTGACATGCCACGCGGGTACCCCGAGGACCGGGCACCCAAGCAGGCGGTACGGCATCCGGGCGGCGGCGGAACCCAAGGGGCACCCGGGGGCAAATCTCCGTATAAAGGGCAGTGGGTCCGTACGTCACGTCGGGCCGGCCCGCACGCCCGGCGACCGTGGAAGGGGGCGACATGCGGCGGACGACGCCCGGCGGCCGGACCTCCGGACGCGGCACCGGCGATCACGCGCCCGCCCGCCCGGCCGCCGGGGGCCACCCGGCCCGGGGCCGCGGCCCCGTCCGCTTCGGCCCCTCCGCGCCCGAGGCAGGCCTGCCCGTCCTGCCCGACCTCGCGCGGGTTTGCGCCGCGGCCGCCGACCGGACCTCACCGGAACCGCCCGGCGGCGGCGCGGCCCTGCGCGAGGCCGCGCGCGGCTACTGGGCGCGGCGCGGGGCGGCCGTCGCCGCCGAGGACGTCGTCGCCGCGCCCGGCGCGCCCCCGCTGCTGCTCGCGCTGCTCGCCGCGCTCGGCGGTGACGTCCTGATGCCGCGCCCGTGCCCCGCCTGGTGGATCCCGCAGGTCCGGCTCCTCGGCCGGGCCGCGTACTCCGTACCAACCCCGGCCGAGTGCGGCGGCGTACCGGATCCGTTCGCCCTGCTGGAGACCGTGCGCCGGGTACGGGCCGAGGGCGGCGACCCGCGCGTCCTGCTGCTGTCGCCCGCCGACGACCCGACCGGCACCGTCGCGGCGCCCGAAGCGGTCGGCGAGGCGTGCGAGGCGGCGATCGCCGAGGGCCTGCACGTCGTCAGCGACGAGACCTGGTGCGACACCCTCCACGCACCGCACGGGACGGTCCTGTTCAGCCCCGCCGAGCGCTGGCCCGACCAGGTCACCGTCCTGTACGACACCGTCGGCGCCCTCCTGCCCGCGGCCTGGCCGGCCGCCGTCGCGCGCTTCCCCGCCACGGCGGCGGGCGCCGCCCGTCGCACCGACACCCTCGACCTCCTCACCGCGCTCGGCGCCCTCGTCGCCGGGCCCGTCGGCGCCGCGGCGGCCCACGCGCTCGGCGAGCCGGGGCCCGTCGCGGACCGCGTCCGTACCGCCACCGCCCTGCACGCGCGCGTGGCGGTCGCCGCGCACCGGGTGGTGCTCGCGTGCGGCGCGCTGTCCCTGCCGCCCGAGGCGGGCCGGCACCTCTACGCCGACCTGGGCCCGCTGCGGGGACGCCTGGCCGCGCTGGGCGTGACCGACTCCCTGGAGCTGGAGGACCACCTGAGCCGCCGGCTGGGCACGCCCGTCCCCGGCGGCCACCGGTTCGGCGAGGCACCGGACACCCTGCGCGTCCGCCTGTCGACGGGCCCCCTGCTCGGGGCGACCCCGGAGCAGCGCACCGCATCCCTCGCCGCGCCGGACCCCCTCGCGCTGCCCCACGTCGCGCGGGCACTCGACCGTCTCGGCGCCGCCCTCGGAGGACCGGCCCGGGCCGCCCCGCCCTGACCGCCCGCGCACGCCCCGCGCCGCTGCCCCCGCCAGGACGACCACGCCCGACGACGACCCCGCCCGACGACGACCACGCCCGACGACGACCGCCAGGACGACCACGCACCACCGCGACCCCGCCAGGACGACCACCGAAGAGCACCGCTCAGGACAACCGCGCCGAGACGACCGTGTGGAACGGAGCCCCAGTGACGGAAGAGACGAAACGGGACGGACAGAGCCACCGCGGCCCCTCGTCACGCGCCGCCGGACCGCCGCGCCCGCTCGGTGAACTCCGCAGGTGGCCCAAGTCCTTCGCGGGCCGGCTGACCGCACCCCTCCCCGGCGTACGGGCCGTGACCCGGCTCGCCCGGGAGGGGGCGGCGCGCCCCGGCGCGGACGGCCTGCGGGACGTCCCCCTGCTGCCGTTCGCCCCCGGCCCGCTGCCGTCCGTCGACACCGCCACCGTCGCCGTCACCTGGGCGGGCCACGCCAGCTGGGTGGTGCGCATCGGCGGCCTCACCGTCCTCACCGACCCCGTCTGGTCCCGCCGCATCCTCGGCACCCCGGCCAGGATCACCCCCGTCGGCGTGCGCTGGGACGATCTGCCCCCGGTCGACGCCGTGGTCATCAGCCACAACCACTACGACCACCTGGACGCCCCCACCCTCAAGCGGCTGCCCCGCACCACCCCGCTCTTCGTCCCCGCCGGCCTCGCCGCCTGGTGCCGGCGGCGCGGGTTCAGCCGGGTCACCGAGCTGGACTGGTGGGAGGCCGCCGAACTGCCGGGCGCCGACGGCAGGTCCGTGCGCTTCGACTTCGTACCGGCCCACCACTGGTCCCGGCGGACCCTCACCGACACCTGCCGGACGCTGTGGGGCGGCTGGGTGCTCAGCGACGGCCACGGGCAGCGGGTGTACTTCGCGGGGGACACCGGGTACGGCCACTGGTTCGGCGAGATCGGCCGCCGCCATCCCGGCATCGACCTCGCGCTGCTCCCCATCGGGGCCTACGCCCCGCGCTGGTGGCTGCGCGACGTGCACACCGACCCGGAGGAGGCCGTCCGGGCCTGCCAGGACCTCGGCGCCCGGAACATGGCACCGATGCACTGGGCGACGTTCGTCCTCTCCGCCGAACCGGTCCTCGAACCCCTCACCCGGGTCAGGGCCGCCTGGGAGAACACCGGCCGGCCGCGCTCCCAGCTCTGGGACCTCCCGGTCGGCGCCTCACGTCTCCTGACCCCCTGAGGCCGTCAGGCCTCCGGACCCCCTGAGGCCGTCACGTCTCCTGACCCCCGGAGCCGGGCGTGCCGTGTCCCGGAGCGCCGCCGTCCGGCGCGCCCCGG